>NZ_MSGP01000414.1 GCF_002078235.1 Streptomyces viridosporus | reverse complement strand
CGGGGCGCCCCGGGGCACGGGGATCCGCCGCCGGGGCGTCCCGGGGCCGCGCGGCCGGGCCCGCCTCCGGCCTGCGGAGCACATCCGGGACTCCGCCCGGCTCGGCGAGGTCCTGGAGCTGCCGCACGAGGGCGCCGAGGTCACCGTCCGGCCGTCCGCTCCGGCCTCGGCCGGCGTTGGACGGTCACGGACAGGACGGACCGATCGACCGGGCCTCGGAGCGAGAGCGGCACCCGGCACCCGGCCTTGACCCCCCGGAGGGCGTGGAGCGGATCCGGGGCGAGGGAGCCGCCGGGAAGGACAACGGCACGGCCCGCGCGCCCAGGGTGCCTGCCGGCCCTCCCCGAGGGTGCCCCGGTCCCTCATCGGGAACCGGGTCCCGGGCCGATGGTCACCACGCGGGCCCAGGCGGGCGGGGTGTCCGGTCCGTGGCCGGGGCCGTCCTCGTCCCCCGACGAGGACGGCCGGGGGAACAGGCCCACCACCGTCCGGCACGGTGGGCGTGTGTCCGGCCAGGGGGTCTGTCCGTCGGTCAGGACGACGACGACATCCGGCCGGGGGCGCGAGGCGAGTGCCCGGGCGAAGCCGGTCCGCAGATCCGTGCCGCCGCCGCCCGTCAGCGGGATCCCCTCGGCACGGCACAGCCGGTGCACGTCGTGGACCGCCGCGTCGCAGGGCACCACGGAGACCATGTCGCGGCGGCCGCCCACGGCACGGGAGATCGCGGCGACCTCCAGCAGCGCGCTGCCCAGTTCGCCGTCGCTGACCGAGCCCGAGGTGTCGATGACGACCGACACCCGGGGCGGTGTGCGCCGCAGGCTCGGCAGGACGACACCGGGCACTCCGGCCGACCGCCGGGCCGGCCGGCCGCGGCTGTAGTCGTCACCCGTGCCGGAGCCGGAGACCGCCGCGCGGAGCGCCGCACCCAGCAACTCCCGCCAGGGCCGGGGCGGGTGGAACGCCTCCTCCGCCCACCGCCGCCACCCTTTCGGCGTACTGCCCGGACGGGCGGTGATGCCCTGCGCCACCCGGAACCGGACCGCGTCGCGTTCCTGCTCGCTGAGGCCGTGCGCGCCGTCCGGGCCCAGGTCCCATTCCCGTTCCAGTCCGTCGGCGCCGCTGCCGCAGTCCAGCCAGACCATGCCCTGGGTGTACGGACCCAGCCGGAACCGGCGCAGGTAGTCCTCCATCAGCTCCCCGGCGGGCAGCCCCAGCGTCCGGGGCAGGACCGCGCCGTCGGGGCACGGCAGGCCGTCGCCGTACACGTCGTCGTTGATCTCGCAGTCGGCGGCGATGTTCATCCGCAGCCGCTCCCCCGGGCCGTTCAGTCCGCGCTCGCGGGCGACCCGGTCGCTGCGTCCGTGGTGGTCGCGCAGCAGGTGCGACACCTCGTGCACCCATACGCCGGCCAGTTCCTCCACCGGCGTGCGGTCCACGAACGCCGGTGAGGCGTAGCACCTCCAGTGCCGGTCGACGGCCATCGTCGGGACGCGCCGGGACTCGACGGGGTGCAGCGCGAACAGCGCCGTCGCGAGGTAGGGCCGGGCGCGGGCGGCCCGCAGCCGGGCGGCGAGGAGCTTGTCGAGGTCGAGTGCGGGGGCCGGTGTCCTCGGCGGACGCGTGGTCATCGGCCCGCCTTCGCACCGACCGCGGTCCGGGCCGCCACGCGGTCGGCGGCGCGGTCCGCCCGCCGGGACAGGGAGACCGCCGAGGCGAGCCGTCCGATCGTCACCGGTACGTCCCAGTCCTCGCGGCGCAGTGCGGCGAGGGTGGTCGCGGGGACGACCACCAGGTCGGGCGCCCCGGTCTCGGCCGCGCGGGCGAGGAGCGCCCATGCGGCGTCCCAGCGGGGCTTCTCGGGGCGTGCGCGCACCGCGGCCACCACCGCGTCGAGCACGGCCTGGCGCAGATCGCCCCGCTCGGGCAGGTCGGCGCCCGTCGGGTCGGCGAGCAGCACCTCGGGGTCGGGGAGGTCCATCCGGTCCAGGCTCGCCAGTAGTTCCAGACCCGGTCCGTCACCGACGGTGCCCCGGACCAGCGGGGAGAGGACGTCGCGGGAGGAGCCGGCCGCGGTCGCGAAGGCGATCAGACGCAGGGTCATCTCCCAGCTGCGCGGCGAGGGCCAGGGACCGCCCCGACGCGTTTCGCCGTCGGGCAGCCGGTGCACGAGCGGGGGCCGGGCGGTGAGGAACCCGCACACCGCGCGGCGGGCGAAGTCCACCGCCTCGGGCAGCTTCTCCGGGTCGAGCCGGGGCAGGGTGGCACGGGGCCAGGTCCCGCCGAGGCCGCGGACGACGACCTCGTGGTCGTGGGTCCACTTCAGGTGCACGAACCGGTTGGCCAGGGGCGGGCTGAGCTCCCAGCCGTCGGCCGCCGAGGCGCGCGGATTGGCGGCTGCCACGATCCGTACGCCGGGCGGCAGCCGAAGAGCGCCGATGCGCCGCTCCAGCACGAGCCGCAGCAGGGCGGCCTGGACGGCGGGCGGGGCGGTGGACAGCTCGTCGAGGAACAGCAGGCCCCGGCCGGCCCGTACCAGGCGCACGGCCCAGTCCGGCGGGGCCATCGGTACGCCCTGTTCGGCGGGGTCGTCCCCGACGACGGGCAACCCGGAGAAGTCCGACGGCTCGTGGACGCTGGCGATCACGGTGGTCAGGGGCAGGTCCAGGGACGCGGCCAGTTGGTTCAGGGCCGCGGTCTTGCCGATCCCCGGCTCGCCCCAGAGCAGGACGGGCAGGTCGGCGGCGACGGCCAGGGTCAGGGCCTCCAGCTGGTCGTCGGGGCGCGGTTCGGTGGAGGTGTCGCGCAGGAGGGCGAGCAGGTCGGCGGCGACGTCGAGTCGCGAGGGCGCGGGAAGGGCGTGGGAAGACATGAGGGATCACCTGGGTGTGATGGTGCACGAGTGGGACGGGGTGGCGGGGGCGCGAGTCCCCGGGGGGTCAGCCGTGGGTCGCGTGGCGCGGGTGCGAGCGGCGGTCGACGGGACGGGGACGCGCCGGGTGGACCCGTTCGGGCGCGGGTCCGCTCAGACCCGACCGGTACAGCCCGTACGTGATCCGCCGCACCGCGGCCGCCTCGAGTTCGTCCCGCAGCGGCCCGCTGCGCAGACGCGCCCCGGGCCCCAGCAGGCCCTCGACGACGGCCAGCGCGCCGGCGATGTCGCCGTGGTCCAGGCGTTCCCGGACGCCGGTGAGGCAGTCCGGGCGCCGGTGTGCCCGGTCGACGGCCTGCAGGCAGGGAAGCGGAGTGCCGGTCAGCGCGGCCAGCAGTTCCTCCCGCCCGATCTCGTCCGGGTCGTGGTCCAGCGGGGTCAGGACGCCGTCGACCAGGCCGATCCGGTGCCGGGCTCCCCGGCACTCCACGAACTGGGGCGTCCCCGCCGGGACCGGTGCCCGGGGCGGGCCGGTCGGCGCGCGCCCCGGCAGGAGCGCGGAGGCGACCAGCGGGTGCAGCCGGTCGGCCTCGAGGGCACCGGTGCGGAGCAGTTCCAGGTCGGGCAGGACGTAGGTCGCCGCCTCGGGCAGGACGGGCAGGGCCGAGGCGGAGCCGTCGGTGGGGGCCGGCCCGATCCGCGGAGCGGGCGCCGCGCGGCCCCCGCCGCCCTCGGCGAGGTCCAGGCGCAGCCGCTGCCGTGTCCCGACGCGCACGAGGACGGGACCGGTCGTCCGCCCCGCGTCGCGGAGCACGATCAGCGCCTCGTCGGCCCAGCGGTCGACGGCACAGTGGTGCCCGGGCGGGAGCGGCCCCGGCGGATCCGGGTCCGCCGCCGGGCCGGGGCCGGCCGGCCGGTCGGCCCCGGCCCGCAGCCGCAGTTCGTCGGACCTGCGCGCGTCCCACAGGTGGCGGTGCAGATCGAGGCGGAACCGCGGGCCGGGACGCGGATGCGGATGCCGGGCGGCACCGGCCCGGAGGCGGTCGCCGTCCCACAGCGCGAGGCCGATGCGCTGACCGCCCTCCGCCCAGGCGGGCGGAGTCCGGACCACCAGATGCACCCGGTCCGGTCCGTCGCGTCCCGTGAGGGCGTACCGGGCCAGGGCGATGGTCAGGCCGGGCCGCAGGAGTCCGTCCGGGGCGATCCGCGGCATGTGCCAACGCAGCAGATCGGGTGCCAGGTGCCGTAGATCGGCCCGGACCCGGGCCGCGAGTTCCCGGCCGTGCGTGCGCGCCAGGTGACGCAGGTTCAGGTCGACGTCGATGCCTGCGGCGGCGCACGCCCCCGCCCAGTCGCCGACGCGTCGGCGGGCGGTCGCAGTCTCGATCATGGAAGGCGGCACGGCGTACTCACGCACGCGCCGCCAGAAGGAAAGGCGGGAATCGCCGTTCGCGGTCCGTGGGTGCATCAGCACTCACCTTGCGCGGACGGGACCCCCCATCTGTGAACGGAGTCAGTCGTCATCGCGGCGAGCATAGCCCGCCGTGTCACGGTCTGTCAGGTGCCTTTCCTCGGCAGCGGCGGTGGGTCTCCGGTGCGGCGATCGGCTCGGCCGGGAGTCAACAGGGCGCCGGGGCGCGGGTGGTGTGAAACGGCCGTCCCGACGGGCATGATCTTGTCATGCACCTGAGGTCCGATGGTCGGGCCGCAGTCCCGTGGAGGTGTGGGATGCACCGAAGACTCGCCACCGCACTCGCCGCTTCGACACTGGCCGTGGCCGGTGTCCTCGGCACCGCCGCAACCGCCGACGCCGCTCCCGCCGACAAGGCTCAGGTCCTCGCGAGCTGGACGCAGACCAGCGCGTCGAGCTACAACCTCTGGAGCGCGGCCCAGGCCAACCAGTCCGCCTGGTCCGCCTACGAGTTCAACTGGTCCACCGACTACTGTTCGTCCTCCCCCGACAACCCGTTCGGCTTCCCCTTCTCGATGTCGTGCGCCCGCCACGACTTCGGTTACCGCAACTACAAGGCCGCGGGTGTCTTCGACGCCAACAAGACGCGGCTGGACAACGCCTTCCACGAGGACCTCAAGCGCGTCTGCACCCGCTACAGCGGCGGCACGAGGACCGCCTGCGACAGCACCGCGTGGACGTACTACCAGGCCGTCAGGGCCTTCGGCTGAGCCCCCGTCCGCCGTGCCGTCGCCGCCGGTCCGGCGACGGCACGGCGGCGACGGTGGGCCCGTGCGGGCTACCGGCGGCCGCGCACCAGAACGTGGAGGAAGTACGGCGTTCCGATCACGGCCGTCATCAGGCCGGCGCCCAGCTGGGCCGGTGCGATCACCGTGCGGCCCAACAGGTCCGCCGCGCACACCAGTACGGCGCCGAGCAGCAGCGCGACCGGCACGACGCGGGTGTGCCGCCGGCCCACCAGGGCCCGCGCCGCGTGCGGGGCGACCAGGCCGACGAAGCCGATGGTGCCGGCGGCGGCCACGGCGGTGGCGGTGAGCAGCACGCTCAGGACGAGGAAGCCCGACCTCCCCCGGCCCAGGTCGAGTCCGAGCAGCCGGGGGGTGTCCTCGTCGAGGGAGACGAGGTCGAGTTCCCGGTGCCGTACGGCGGCCACCGCGACGCCGGCGGCGAGGACGACCGCGAGGGGCAGGACGTCGGGCAGGGTCCGGCCGTAGGTGGATCCCGACAGCCAGGTGAGGGCCTTCGTGGCGTTGAACGGATCGGTGAGCACGATCAGCAGGCTGATCAGGGCCGTCGTCGCGGTCGCGGCACCGATGCCGACGAGCACCAGCCGGTTCTGCCCGAACCCCCCGCGCGCGGCGAGGCCGAACACGACGACCGCGGTGACCGCGGACCCCGCGAAGGCCGCCCCCGCGACGTCCCACGTCCCGGCGACGGGCACCGTCGTCACGAGGACCACCGCGCCGAGCGCGCCGCCGCCGGAGACGCCGAGCACGGAGGGTTCCGCCAGCGGGTTGCGGGTGACGGCCTGCACCAGGGTTCCGGCCAGCGCGAGCGCGGCGCCCGCGAGGAGCGCGGCGAGCACCCGTGGGATGCGGGTGTCCAGGACGAAGGAGACGGTCCGGCCGGCCCGGCCCTGCGCCCAGTTGACCACGTCGCCCAGCAGCAGCTTGCTGTCGCCCAGCAGGACGGCGGCGATCACCGTGCCGACCAGGACGAGGGCGAGCACGGTGAGCGTGGTCAGGAAGACCCCGCGGCTGCGGACGCGCAGCTTGTCCGGTGCGGCGGCACCGGCGGTGTCGCGCAGCCGGGCCGCCATCACTACGAGGAACACCGCTCCGAGGAGGCTGGTGACCACGCCGGTGGGCACGGCGACGGCGGTGTCCGCGGCCACGAGGGCGCGCAGCAGCACGTCGGCCCCGAGCACCAGCGCGGCACCGACCAGACCGGCGGTCGGCACGGCCGCCCGGAGCCGCAGGAGCCCCCGCAGCCGGCGGCCGAGCGGCCGGACGAGCGCCGGGGCGCACAGGCCGACGAACCCGATCGGGCCGGCCAGGGTGACGGCCGCCGCGGACAGCAGGGTCGCCAGCACGACCGCCGTGACCCGGGTCGCCCGCACGGGGACGCCGAGGCCGCGGGCCGCGTCGTCGCCGAGGGCGAGGGCGTCGACCCGGCGGGCGACGAGCAGGAGCCCGACGAGTCCGACGACGGCGACGGGCGCCATCCGGACCACGCCGTCGAAGCCGTTCTGGCCGATGCTGCCCTGGTTCCACTGGTAGAGGCCCTCGGTCTCCTGCGGGAACAGCAGCAGGAGGCCCTGGGTGACGGCGGTGAGCCCGAGGGCGAGCGCGGTGCCGGCGAGGACGAGCCGCACCGTTCCCGCGCCGAGCCCGGACAGGCCGAGCACCACGGCCGCCGCCGCGAGCCCTCCGGCGAAGGCGACGCCGGAGGAGGCCAGGAAGGGCAGCGACACGCCGGTGACGGAGACGAGCCCGAGGGCGAAGTAGGAACCCGCGTTGACCGCGAGGGTGTCCGGGGAGGCCAGGACGTTGCGGCTGACGGCCTGCAGCGCGGCACCGGCCATGCCCAGTGCCGCGCCCACGAGCAGGCCGGCGGCCGTCCTGGGCAGCCGCGAGGCGATGACGACGGACGCGTCGGCCGGGTCGGCGCGCCCGGTGAGGGCCTTGAGCACCTCGGCCGGGCCGACCGCGGCCGTGCCCTGGGTGACGTCGACGACGGCCAGGGCCGCGACCAGGAGCACGAGCGCGCCCGTCACCGCGGCCGCGCCCGCCCGGGACGTGGCCGTCGCCGGGCGGGTGGTGGGAGTCGTAGCGGTGACGGCCATCGCGCTACTTCGTCAGCGCCTCGACGACGGCGTCGGCGTACTGCTCCATCGAGCCGGTGCCGCCGAACATCCAGATGCCGTCGGACAGCCGGTGGACGTCACCGGACTTCACGAACGGCAGGGACTTCCACACGGAGTTCCCGGCGAGTTCCTTGCCGAAGGGGTCGCTGCTCGGGTCCTTGTCGTTGCCGATGTAGACGAACCGGACCTTCCCCAGGCCGGTCAGTCCCTCGACGTCGGTGGCGGCCAGGCCGTAGCTCTCGTCGCCCTTCGTCCTCCAGGCGTTCTTCAGGCCGAGCCGCTCGTTGACCCCGCCGATGAGGGAACCGGCGGTGTAGGGGCGCACGGAGACCTGGTTGGAGGTGACGTAGCCGTCGGCAAAGGCGATTTCCGCACCGTCGAGACCGGCGTCGGCGAGGGCCTTCCTGCCCTCGGCGAGCTTCGCCTCGAAGTCCTTCTTCAGGGTGGCCGCCCGCTCGGTGGTGCCGGTGGCCTCGGCGATGAGGTCGACGTTCCCCAGCATCCGCCCGACCGGGTCGGAGGCGTCGGCGGGCTCGACCGCCAGGACCGGGGCGACCTTGCGCAACTGCTCGACGGCGGAGGGCTGCAGGTCGGTGGTGGCGACGATGAGGTCGGGCTTCAGCGAGGCGATGGTGTCCATGCTGGGTTCGCCGCGGGTGCCGATGTCCTCGGGCTCGTTCGTGAGCGGGACCGCGGTGTTCCAGGTCTTGTAGCCCTTGACGTCGGCGACACCGACGGGGTCGACCCCGAGCGAGATCAGGTGCTCGACGACGTTCCACTCGGTGCCGACGACCTTCTTGGCGGGGCCGTCGAGTTCCACCTCGGCGCCGGAGGCGTCGGTGAGGGTGATGGCCCCGGTGGACTCCTCGGAGGCGTCGGCGGCGGGTTCGGTGGTGCCGCAGGCGGTCAGCAGCAGGGCGGCGGCCAGGGGCGCGGTGAGCAGGAGGCGTCTCATGAGGTGGTGCGGAGCCTTTCGGTTCGGGTGTGGTGGCGGCCGATGGCGCGGGTGCGCAGCCGGCCGGTCAGGGGGTCGGTGTCGACCTCGATCCGGATGCCGTAGACCTCGGTCAGGCGCTCCGGTGTCAGGACGTCCTCGGGCCGTCCCCCGGCGACGACGCGTCCGCCCGCGAGCAGCACGACCCGGTCGGCGACGGCCGCCGCCTGGTCGAGGTCGTGCAGGACGACGCCGACGGCGATGTCGTGGTCGTCGGCCAGGTCGCGCATGAGGTCGAGGAGTTCGACCTGGTAGCGGAGGTCGAGGTAGGTGGTGGGCTCGTCGAGGAGGAGGACGCCCGTCTCCTGGGCGAGGCAGCCGGCCAGCCACACGCGCTGGAGCTGTCCGCCGGAGAGGTGCTCGGCCCCGCGCTCGGCGAGTTCCGTGACGCCGGTCAGGGCGAGCGCGCGGTCCACGGCGGCGCGGCCACCGGGGTCCGACCCGCCCCATCGGCCGCGGTGCGGGTAACGGCCGAACTCGACGACGTCCCGCACGCTCAGACCGCTGGGGGTGGGGCGGCCCTGCAGCAGCAGGGCCACGCGGCGGGAGAACTCCCGGGGACCGAGCGCGAGGGCGTCGGTGTCGGCGTCGAGGGTGAGCGTGGCCCGTCGCGGCCGCTGCAGCCGGGCGACGGTGCGCAGCAGTGTCGACTTTCCGCTGCCGTTCGGGCCCACCAGGGCGGTCACTTCGCCCGGCCGCAGGGTCAGCGCGGCGCCGTGCACCACGTCCGTACCGTCGTACGCCACGGTCACATCGGTGGCCGACAGTTCGTGCCCGCGCGGGCCCGGGGTCGCCTCTTCACCAAGTATCACGAGGCAAGGTTAGCCTAACCTTATCTCGCGTCACCGGGCGGTGCCCCGGGAGCGGCCGGAGGTGCCTGTCGGGCCCTCAGAAGGCGTAGCGGACAATCAGCCACGGGGTGTGGCGTGCGACCAGTTCGCGCAGGTCCCCGAGGGCCCGGCGCTTGACGTCGTCGCGGTAGCGGAGGTTGAGGGCGCCGTTCTGGGACCGCTTGGTCTGCTGCACCGCGGGCTGCCACAGCACGTCCTCGCCGCGCGGGTGCCAGCGCAGGTTGAGCTCGTGCAGATCGGCGTTGTGCGTGAGCATGATGATCTCGGCCCGCGCCTGCCGCTTGACGCGCGCCGGCAGGACGTCGTCCATGTGCCGCAGCAGTTCCGCCCAGGCGTCCCGCCAGCCGGGGCGGATGACGACGGGTGAGAGGTTGAAGTGCACCTCGTAGCCGGCGTCGAGGAAGTCCGCGGCGGCGGCGATCCGCCGGTCGACCGGGCTGGTGCGCAGGTCCAGCAGGCGCGAGTCGTCGGCGGGCATCACCGAGAACCGGACGCGGGTACGGCCGCGCGGATCCAGGTCCAGCAGGTCGGGGTTGACGAACTTGGTCGCGAAGGACGCCTTCGCGGTGGGCCACTCGCGGAAGGCGCGGACCAGGTCGGCGGTGTTGTCGCACACCAGGGCGTCGACCGCGCAGTCGCCGTTCTCCCCGACGTCGTACACCCACGCCTCGGGGTCGCACTGGTTGGGCTCGGGTTTGCGGCCCTGGGCGGCGACGTGGCGGCCGAGGTGGGCGAGGATGCGGTCGATGTTGGTGAAGACGGTGATCGGGTTGGCGAAGCCCTTGCGGCGGGGCACGTAGCAGTACACGCAGGACAGGGCGCAGCCGTTGGACGGGCCGGGGGCGATCCAGTCGGCGGAGCGGCCGTTGGGGCGCATGGTGAGCGTCTTCTTCACGCCCAGCACCAGGGTCCGGCGTTTGATCCGCATCCAGTCGTCGGCGCTGCCCTCGTTGCCGTGCAGCTCGGGGATGCGCCAGTGGGAGTCCACCTCGATCAGCCGGGCCCCGGGGAAGCGGGCGAGGATCTGCCGGCCGCGGGGCGAGGCGGCCGCGGCCGGTTCGGCGTGGATCTCACGGATGGCGAGGAGGCGGCGCGCCCGCGCCGAGTCGCGGAAGGCCCCGCCCGGCGGCGGGGTCGGCTCGTCGGCCCCGGCCCGGGGCATCGCGTCGAGCCCGAAGAGCGGTTCCTGCGGGTGGGGGGACGGGAAAGAGCGGGGACTCAAGGTGCTCGTCGGCCTCTCCGGTGCGGCGGTCCCCGCGGCGGCGAGGCGGTACGGCGTGCCGGGCGTCCGGCCGGTGGCCGGGCCCCTCGTCGGTGACGGCCTCCTGCCGGGCCGGGGAAGCGGAACCGGCCGGGCACCTGCCGCCCTCCCACTGTACGGCGGCCACCCGGTGAACCACGGAGGGCGACACCCCGGGACCGGGGTCCTCCCGGGGCTCGCGGGAGCCGGGCCGCGGCCGGTTCCGTTCCCGAGCCGCGCGGAGCCGGGGCCGGGATGCGCACGGCATCCCGGCCCCGGCTCCGAAGCCCCCGGCGGCGTGCTCAGAGCTGGGTGGTGAAGCGCTCCCAGACGCGGTGGGAGCCCAGCAGCCGCTTGAGCTGTTCGAGGGCGGAGGGACCGGAGTCGGCGACGACCACGCCGGGCGCGTCGGCGGGGACGCCGGCCGCCTCGAGGGCCGCCTCGCCGCCCGCCCACGCGCCGATGGCCTTGCCGTGCCGGAAGGCCTCGGACAGCAGCAGCCCGACCCGCGGATCGGTGGTCGTCCGCCGGGCGGCGGAGGGTGCTCCCTTGGCGTCGCGGGCGCCGTGGGCGTCGTCGCCCACGGCGGGCGCGCCGGCCAGCAGGACGGCGTCGAACTCGATGGAACGGGCGGTGACGTAGCTGCGCTGCGCGGTCAGCGCGTCCGCGCCCGTGCCGAGGGTGCCGCCGGTCGGCGCGACGACCAGAGGGACCATGCCGGCCTCGAGCACCGCCTCGCGCACGGCGCGCACGCCCTCGAGGTCGCCGTCCGGACCCGCGACGATGCCGATGATGCGCCCGTCCGTGGGCCAGGTCCGCCCGACCTGGGAGAGCGCCGGGCTCGGCTCGACGTCGGCCAGGGGCACGGTGGGTTCCGGCGCGGGCAGGCCGAGCCCTTCGGCGACCCGGGAGCACAGCTCGGGGTCGATGTTGGCCAGGACCTGGAGGGCGCGTTCCCTGACGGCCTGCTCGTAGCACTTGCCGAGTTCGAAGGTGTAGGCGCCGACGATGTGTTCGCGCTCCACCGGGCTCATGCTCAGCCAGAAGCGGCGGGGCTGGCTGAAGTGGTCGGCGAAGGACTCGGGGGCCTCGCGCACCTTCGTCGCCTCGGGGACCCGTACGGGGGTCTCGACGTACGCGCCGGTGTCGGCTCCGGCGGCGAACGGGCAGCCGCCGTCGAGCGAGTTGGGCCGGTACGGGGCGACGCCCCGGTGCACGGCGGTCTGGTGCATGCCGTCCCGGAGCATGTCGTTGACCGGCGCGTGGGGCCGGTTGATGGGCAGCTGGGGGAAGTTGGGGCCGCCCAGCCGGGTGATCTGGGTGTCGAGGTAGGAGAAGAGGCGTCCCGCGAGCAGCGGGTCGTCGGTGATGTCGATGCCGGGGACGAGGTGGCCGACGTGGAAGGCGACCTGCTCGGTCTCGGTGAAGAAGTTCGAGGGGTTGCGGTTGAGGGTGAGCAGTCCGATCGGCTGCACCGGGGCGAGTTCCTCGGGGACGATGTTCGTCGAGTCCAGCAGGTCGATGCCCTCGAAGGTCTGGTCCGGGGTGTCGGGGAAGGTCTGGATGCCCAGTTCCCACTCCGGGTACGCGCCGGCCTCGATGGCGTCGGCGAGGTCCCGGCGGTGGAAGTCGGGGTCGACGCCGCCCGCGATCTGCGCCTCCTCCCACACCAGGGAGTGCACGCCCAGCTTGGGCTTCCAGTGGAACTTCACCAGCGTGGTGGAGCCGTCGGCGGCGACCAGGCGGAAGGTGTGGACGCCGAAACCCTCCATCGTCCGGTAGGACCGCGGGATGCCCCGGTCGGACATGTTCCACAGGGTGTGGTGGGTGGCCTCGGTGTGCAGGGTGACGAAGTCCCAGAAGGTGTCGTGGGCGCTCTGCGCCTGCGGGATCTCCCGGTCCGGGTGGGGTTTTCCGGCGTGGATGACGTCGGGGAACTTGATGGCGTCCTGGATGAAGAACACGGGGATGTTGTTGCCGACCAGGTCGAAGACGCCCTCTTCGGTGTAGAACTTGGTCGCGAAACCCCGGGTGTCGCGCACCGTGTCGGCGGATCCGCGGGAACCCAGCACCGTGGAGAAGCGCACGAACACCGGGGTCTCGACGTCCTTGGCCAGGAACGCCGCCTTGGTCACGGAGGCCGCGGTGCCGTAGCTCTTGAAGACGCCGTGGGCCGCCGCGCCGCGGGCGTGGACGACGCGCTCCGGGATGCGCTCGTGGTCGAAGTGCATGACCTTTTCGCGCAGGTGGTGGTCCTGGAGCAGCACGGGTCCGCGCGGGCCCGCCTTGAGCGAGTGGTCGGTGTCGTACAGCCGGGCCCCCTGGGCGGTGGTCAGGTAGCTCCCGGCCTGGGCGACCCGGCCCTGGTCGGCGCCGGTGGCCTGGCCGGTCGGCGACATGGTGGCCGGGCCGCTCTGGTCCGGCTTGGGCGGCAGCGGCTCACGGGGCTCGGTCGGCTCGGCCACGGTCGGCGACTCGGGGCCCGGCTTGCCGGGGATGCCGTCCTCCGGGGCCGCGTCGCCCTGAAGGCCTTCGGTGATCTTCCGGGCTGCCTTCTTGATGGGGTGAGCCTCGCTCATGGGGTGACGCTCCTCCACTTCGTGCCGGCCGCGGACGGGGCGGCCGGGTGTTCAGATGCGGACTGCGGGCGTCCGACGGGACAAAACGCAGGAAAAGGGATCCTGTCCGCCAACGTCTCACGACGAGACCCCCCGCGCAGGGGGCGGGCACCGATGGGGTGACACCCCACCGCGGCGTCCGCGTCCCGCGCTCCCTTCCCCGCTCTCCTCCTGCCGGATCCGACCACCCCGTTCGCGTACCCACGTCCGGGGAGTCAAGGCAGGGAAGATCCGGCGCTCACCGCGGGCGGGTCACTCCCCCGCCCGCCGCCCCCGGCGGTACCGGGCCCCGGGGTGGCCGGCGGGCGGCGCGGCCGACGGCCGGCGAGCCGGTCCTTCGCGGTTCCGCACCGGATTCAGAACAGCTGCTCCTGCTCGGCGGAGTCCGTCCGGCGCGGGAGGCGGCGCGGGGCGGGGCGCCGGGCCGGCGCGTCCTCCCCGAACAGGGGCGCCGTGCCGTACTCGTCGGGCTCGGCCGGCACCACGACGGGCCCGGTTCCCACGTTCAGGCACAGCGGGGCGTCCCGGTCGAAGTCCGCCGGCGTCATGGCCGTCCAGTCGCGTTCCCGACGCTCACTCACCGACGCTCCGCATCCCCGTCCATGGTTCTCGTCCCCACCTCGTTCCCCGATGTGCCGGTCCTCAACGGGGCCGTCGGGACAGGGCGGGGGCCGGGGCCCGGTCGGTCCGACCGGTCCGGCGTGCGGCCAGGCTATCGCTCGTTCCGCGAGCCACGAGCGATGCGTGCGACGGCGCCGCCCACCCGGGAGACGCGCGTCGCACTCGCGCACCTGTCACATTCCGGGGAGCTGTCACGTCAGTGGTGTGTCACCGCGGATTCGAGCAAGGAGCTCACCATGCACGCACGTCTCGACTTCTTCGGCAACCCGCTCGCGGCCAAGGTGCTGAGGCACATCAACTCGGCGGGCAAGGCGGTCTCGGACTCGGGCCTGCCGGCCGCGACCCAGGAACTGGTGAAGATCCGGGCCAGCCAGATCAACGGCTGCGGCTTCTGCACCGACATGCACACCAAGGACGCCGCGGCGGCGGGAGAGACCTCGCTGCGGCTGAACCTGGTCGCCGCCTGGCGGGAGGCGACGGTCTTCACCGAGGCCGAGCGGGCCGCCCTGGAACTGGCGGAACAGGGCACCCGGATCGCCGACGCGGCCGGCGGGGTCACCGACGAGGCCTGGGCGAACGCCGCCCAGCACTACGACGAGGACCAGCTCGTCGCACTGATCTCCCTCATCGCCGTCATCAACACCTACAACCGCGTCAACGTCATCAACCGGCAGCCCGCCGGCGGCTACCGGCCCGGCCAGTTCGGCTGAGCCGGGGCATCCGGCCCGGTCCGGACACGGAAGGAGGGGCGCGCCGCTCGGCGGCGCGCCCCTCCTTCCGTGTTTTCGTCCTTCCGTTCTCCGCG
>NZ_MSGP01000413.1 GCF_002078235.1 Streptomyces viridosporus | reverse complement strand
CGCTGGTGCTGGCCGTCCTGACCGAACACCCCGACCGCGGGGCCGCCCCCAGCGACCCGCTGATCGCCGAGGCCACCCGCCGCACGCTCACCGCCCTCACCTGACCCGGGCGCTCCGGCCGCGCCCGGGCACCGGTGGCGTCGGCCCTGCCGGTGTCAGCCCTGCCGGGGCCCGGTCTGCTGGACCACCTCGAACGACCACAGCGTCGCGTCCGTGGCCGCCGGCTTGGGCCGGTCGCCCGACGCGCCCTCGCCGCCGTGCGCGCCGCCACCGCCGTGCGCGGCCTGGCCGCGGCCGGCCATCCAGCGCTGGAAGTCCTCCTCGGTCCGCCAACGGGTGTAGACGAGGTAGGTGTCGGTGCCCTCGACGGGCCGCAGCAGCTCGAACCACTCGAACCCGTCCGAGCTCTCCACCGCTCCCGCCCGCGCGGCGAACCGCTGCTCCAGCGTCTCGCGCTGCTCCTCGGGGACGGTGAGTACGTTGATCTTGACGATGCTCATACCCGTGATTCTTCCGCAGGACGGCCGGGGACGTGCGGGGGGACGTACGGAAGGGGGCGGCGCACCCCCGCCGCACCCCCGGCGCGGGCCCGGCGTCAGCCGAGGCAGACGACCAGCAGACAGAGCCGGGGCGAGGAGTCCGGCGAGGTCGTCGACGGGGCGGTGGGCGTGGAAGGCGTGGCGGGCGCGGGCTGCTGCGTGCCGTCGTGGTCCGCGCCGCCGCTCCCCCCGGTACCGCCGGCCGCGGGGGGCGGTACCGCCGGCCGCCCCGCCGCACCGGAGTCCGCCGCCGCGGAGCCGGAGCCCGCGGAGCCTGAACCGGGGGAGCCGGTGCCGGAGGCCGAGCCGGTGGCCGTCTCCGGGGCGGAGACCGACCCAGTGGCCCGGGACGGCACCGACTCCTGCGTGCGCGCGCTGCTCGCGCCGTCCGCGCGGGTGCCGGAGGGCGCGGTGGACGCCGGGGCGCCACCGTCCGGACGCCGGTTCCCCTCCTCGGCCGAGGGCGGCCGGGTGGAACTTCCCGGGGCGGACGGGTGGGCGCCGGGCGGGGTCGCGGGCCCGGTGTCGACGTACCGGTCCGCGGGTCCCTCCGCGCCGCCCATGCCCGTGACGTCGGGTGCCGCGGCGGCCTGGGCGCGGTCACCGGACCCCCGGTCCATCGAGGCGAGGGTCAGTCCGCCGCCGGCGAAGGCCACGGCCGTCGCGACCAGGGCACGCCGCTGGGTCTTCTTCCACCGGGCCAGCTGCCGCCGGCGTGCCGCCCGTCCGGTGGGCGCGGACAGCGCGGGCGGGGCCTCTTCCGGCGGTACGTCCCCCGGCGGTACGTCCTCCGCGGGGGCGGACCCCACCGCCGTACCGTCACCGGGGCGGCCGGCCCCCGGACGACCGGAACCACCGGAACCACCGGAAGGCGTCACGGCCGCCGCCGCGGCCTCGGGTGCCGTCGCCCCCGGGACGGGGTGGCCGCCGATCACGGCGGGGGCGATGTCCGGGGCGTAGGCACCGCAACCGGGGCACACCAGGGCGCCGTTCAGGTGCCGACGACACGTGGAGCAGTAGTCCATCCGCTGTCTTCCTCTGTCTTCCTCTGCCTTCCGGGGCGGTCCGACGACGCCCGCCGAAGGGAGGAGCCGGGGCGGGAACAGCCACGCTAACGAGCCCCACGCGTCCCTGTGTGCAGTCCGTGTGCCACTCCTGCACACATTCTCTGCCCGCCGCGCGAGAATGCCGTGAGCATGCACGTCGCACCGGCCCGGCGACGGTCCGTGCGGTGGCCACCGGCCGACGCGGCAGGGCAAGTTGGGGGCACCACCCCGGCCCTCTCGCCCGGAAGGCACCTGTCGTGAACCCCCGTACCGCCCGTACCGCCCCCTCCGCGCACGCCTCCGGACGTCGCTCCGCCGTGGCCCTGACCGCCGTCCTGTCGGCCCTCTCGCTCTCCGCGTGCGGGGTCCTCGACCTGGCCGGCGGCGACGTCGCACCGGGCTCGTCGCACCGGAACGACATCACCGTGGGCCTGCTGCTGCCCGACCGGGACACGGCGCGCTTCGAGAAGTTCGACCACCCCCTCATCGAGGAGCGGGTCTCCGCCCTCACCGACCGGCGGGGCAAGGTCGTCTACGCGAACGCCGAGGGGAGCGAGGAGAGGCAGAGCGAGCAGTTCGGGAGGATGGTCGCCGACGGGGTCGACGTGATCCTGGTGAACGCGGTGGACGCCGGGGCCGTCGCGCCCGCCGTGGAGAAGGCCCGGGAAGCGGGCATCCCCGTCATCGCCTACGACCGTCTCGCCGAGGGCCCGGTCGACGCGTACGTCTCGCACGACAACGAACTCGTCGGCGAGTTGCAGGGCCGCGCGCTGGTGGAGGCCCTCGGCGCCGACGCCGAGGACGACAAGGTCGTCATGATGAACGGCGAGCCCGCCGACCCCAACACGGCGCTGTTCAAGAAGGGCGCGCTCAGCGAGCTGAACGGCAGGGTGGACATCGTCGGGTCGTACGACACGCAGAAGTGGCTGCCGCGGGTCGCCAAGGCGAACATGCGCAAGGCGATCCGGACCGTGGGGGCCGGCAACGTCGCCGCGGTCTACTCGGCGAACGACGGCATGGCCGGCGCCGTCATCGAGGCGCTGGAGGAGGCGGGCGTCACCGACCTCCCGCCGGTGACCGGGCAGGACGCGGACCTGGCGGCGGTGCGGCGGATCGTCTCGGGCGCGCAGCACATGACGGTGTACAAGTCGTTCCTGCTGGAGGCGCAGGGGGCCGCCGACATGGCGGTGGCCAAGGTCCGGGACCGCGACATCGAGTTCGACGCGCTGACCCGGGACCGGGTGGACAGCCCGACGCGGAAGGACATCCCGGCGATGCTGGTCCCGGTCGTCGCCCTCACCGAGGACAACATCGCGGACACGGTGGTCCAGGACGGCGTCTACACCGTCGAGGACATCTGCACGGCACCGCACGCCGCGGCCTGCGCGGAGATCGGCCTGACGCCGTAGCCGTCCCTCGAACTCCGTGGCCGCCCTCGGACTTCGTGGCCGTCCCCGGACTTCGTGACCGTCAGCCGTCGGAGTACCCGATGGCCCCCACGGTCCACGCGCTCACGTCGGCGAGCGCGACGCGGTACATGCCACCGGTGTCCGGGATGCCGTAGCTCCCCTGGAGGATCTTGGCGACGTGGAAGTGGAGGTGGGTGGGCGGGGCGGTGCGCCCGGCGGGTGCGGTGAACGGCGCGGCGAAACGCCCCAGCCGGTCGGAGTCCCGCAGCACCTCGGCCACGCGCTCCCGCCACATGGCCTCGGGTGCCAGCCGTCCCGTGATGACGGCCCCGGGGACCACCACGGTGAGGGACATCTGACTGTCCTGCTCCGCCTCCACCATCGTGGCGATGTCGACGAGCAGACCATCAGGGTGCGACATGGTGGATGAGCGTAGCCGAGTGTGGGCGCCGCGTGGTGCCCCGGGTCGCTTTCGACATGCCGATCGCCGTAACCGGCGCCGCACCTTCCGGAAGTCACCCCGGCGCCGACCCGGCCGCGCCGCGCCGCGGCCCCCACCGCTTCCGCGCCCGCCCGCCTCGTGACGCGGCCGGCTGTCAGTCGCCCC
>NZ_MSGP01000412.1 GCF_002078235.1 Streptomyces viridosporus | reverse complement strand
CCCACCACGGTCCCGGCCGCGGTGTGCGCGATCGCGGCCGGGACCGTGGTGGGCGCGGTGCTCACGCCGTGGGGCTTCGTGGTGCCCGGCGGTTACCTCGCGGCGATCGTGCTGGGCTCCATACCCGCCGGCAAGGGGCTGCCGCTGAAGGCGCGGCTGCGGATCCCGGTGGCGCTGGCCACCATGCACATGTCGTGGGGCTGGGGCTTCCTGACCAGCCCGCGCTCGCTGGCGAAGAAGGTCATCGCCTCGCGGCGGCCGGCGGTCGTCAGCGAGGTCTGAGCCCGGGCCCCTCCCCGACGGGGAGGGGCCCCACGCGTCACCAGGTGAACGCCGGGTTGACGTGCATGCAGGCCTTGTCGTCCGCCCCGTTGAGGGCGTGGGCCGACTCGGGGGTCTTGTCGTCCTCCTCGGGCGCCCGGTAGGACGTGCCCTCGCGCCAGTCGGCGCCCACCACGAGCGTGACCCCGGAGACCTCGGTGGACCGCTCCACCGCGCTCGCCGGAATGCCGAGCGCCTCGGCGACGCGCCGGGCGTCGCCCTCCAGGTCGACGCTCGGGTAGCGCACCACCGTCCGCTTCTCGCTGAACGAGCCGACGATGTCGGCGGACGCGCTCGTGAAGCCCTCGTCCTTCAGCAGCCCGGTGATCGTGCTCGCGCGTCCGGGGGCGGCGGCGAGGGTGTCGGTGCGGGTGCCGTTGCGGACCTGCACCGCGATCTCGGCGTCGTCGGCGGCCGGGTCCGTCGGGGCCGTCTCCCGCTTCTTCTCGGGCTTCTTGTCCCTGCCGTCCAGGGCGATGTCCTCGCGCACCAGCCGGAACAGCTTCTCGGCGTCCTCGGTCGGTTCCACGCGGGCGCCCACGTAGCGGTTGGGCATCGTGGTCATGGTGATGCGTTCCGGCTCCACCTTGCGCAGCTCGGTGCTCAGGTCGTAGAGCTTCTTGACGGTGTCGAGCCCGGGGTCGACGGTGAGCGCCTCGGTGGCCTTCTCGGCCAGCCGGCGCAGCTTGTTGGGGTTGCTGAGGGTGGCGTTCTCGCGCAACTGGCGGACCAGCGAGTTCATGTACATGTGCTGGGCCTTGGCGCGGGCGAGGTCGCTGCCGTCCTCGAAGCCGTACCGGGTGCGCAGCCACTGCAGGGCCTGCTCGCCCTTGACCGGGTGGGTGCCCTCGGGGAGCTTCAGCCCGGAGCCGTGGCCCTTGCCGTCGCGGGAGTGGACGTTGGCGTCCACGCAGACGGGGACGCCGCCGACGGCGTCCGCCATGGACACCACTCCGGCGAAGTCGACCATGACGAAGTGGTCGATGTGGATGCCGGTGAGCTTCTCCCAGGTGGCCACCGTGCAACCGGGACCGCCGTGACCGAGGCTCTGGTTGGTCATCGTCCGCCCGTTGCTCGCCGGGTACACCGTCCCGTCGTCGGGGTCGGTGCACTTGGGGATCTCCACCAGGGTGTCGCGGGGCATGCTGATCACGGACATGTTGGTCCGGTCGGCGGAGAGGTGCACCAGCATCTGCACGTCGGCCAGCGGGGTCGACCCGAACGTCTCGCGGGCGCCGCCGAGTTGCTGGTTCTCCTTGCTGTCCCGGGCGTCGGAGCCGATGAGGAGGACGTTCAGCGGGGTCTGCCCGGCGGCGTTCGGCGTCGGCGCGGCGGCCTTGCTCTCGCCCAGGTGCAGCGGGTCCCTCTTGATGTTGTCGTTCAGCTGCCGGTAGTAGAGGTAACCGGCCGTGGCGGAACCGGCTATGAGCAGCGCGAGCACCGCCGCGGACCACTTGAGCAGCCGGCGCCCCCGGCGCGGGCGGCGGTCACCGTCCGCTTCGGGGACGGGAACGTCGCCGCCGTCGGACGGGCCCTCGTCCGGGTCCTGGTCCGATTCCTGCCGGTCTTCAGGGAGAGCCGCCCGTACGGCGTTCTGTGTCACTGCCACGTCCTTCCCACCCGGGCAACCCCTTGTGTCGTCAAACGGGCCCGTCCCGCGCTCTGTTAGACGCACGACGAGCCCGTCAGTTGCCCTCCGAGATCAAACCGGCTTCAACAAGTTTCGGCCGGCCGTACCGACCGGCTCATCCGGGCGTCAGCTCGCGCACTCGACCTTGTCCGCCGTGGACTTCTCGATGTCGTCCGGCGCCTTGTCCGGCGGTGTGAGGGGGACGCCCGCGCCCTTGAAGTCCTCGCCCAGGGTCAGCTTCATCGCGGGCAGTCCCTGGGCGTTGGTGACGCTCTCGCCGGGTTTCATGGCCGCTCCCGACAGTCCCAGGACGTCGGCGAGGCGCCGTGCCTGGGCGGCCTGGTCGGGGGCGTACTCGAGCGCCGTCCTGCTCAGGGCCTCGTCCGCGTTGCCGGCGTTCTCGGACTTGGTGACGCCCTGCTCGACCTGGAGCCAGCGGAGGGTCTCCTGGGCGCTGCCCGACGGCGCGCCGCCGTTGAGGACCTGCACCCGGACCTCGGAGGCCGGTGCCTTCTCGCCCTTCAGCCGGGCGGCGACGGCGTCCTTCTCCTTCTTCCTCCGCTGCTTGACCTCGGTCAGCGACACGTCGTTCCTGATGGCCTCGAAGAGCCGGGGTGCCTTGGACTCGTCGAGGACGACGGTCGCCTTGATCTTCTCCACCGGGTTGTCCTTCACCGGCACCGTGGTGAAGGAGATGTTCTTCGGCGGCACCCTCTTCAGCTCCAGGGCGACGTCCTTGAGCGTGCTCACCCTGCCGATGCCGGTGTCCACGGTCAGCGCCTTCGTGGCGGCCTCGGCCAGCTTCACCAGTTTGGCGGGGCTGGTGAGGGTGTCGCTGGAGGACATCTTGCGCATCAGCGAGGCCAGGAAGTGCTGCTGCGCCTTGATCCGGTCGAGGTCGCCCTGGTTGCCGAAGCTGTGCCGGGTGCGGACGAAGGCCAGGGCCTGTTCGCCCTCGACCTTCGACTCGCCGGCGGGCAGCCGCAGCTTCGACTCCTTGTCGTCCACGGGGTGTTCGAGGCACACCGGGACGCCGTCCACGGCGGTGGTGAGGGTCTTGACCGCGTTGAAGTCGGCCATCATGAAGTGGTCGACCGGGATGCCGGTGGCCTGCTCCACGGTGCGCATGGTGCAGCCCGGGTCCCGGCCGCCCTCCCCGAGGCTCCGGTTGAAGCGGACGCCCTGCAGGCCCGGGACGACCTTCTCGGTGCCGTCCTCCTGCCGGGTCGGGCAGTCGGGGATGTCGACGATCAGGTCGCGCGGGATGCTGAGCGCGGTCGCGTTGCTGCGGTCCTTCGAGACGTGCAGCAGGATGGTGGTGTCGGCGTGGCCCCTGCTGCCCTTGTCGCCGTAGCCCTCGTTGCCCCTGCCGGTGCGCTTGTCGGTGCCGATGACCAGGATGTTGAAGGCCTCGTCCCTGCTGAAGTCGCCCCTGCCCGCGCCGCCGACGTCGGTCGTGGTGACGTTGCCCTCGAGGTGCTTCAGGTACAGGTAGCCGCCCGCGCCGGTGGCGAGCACCACGAACGCCATGGTGCCGCCGGCCCACAGCAGGGCCCGCTTCGGCTTCCGCTGCGCCGGCCGCCGCCCGCGCCGTCCGTCGTCGGGGGCGCCCCGGCGCCCGCGCTGCGGCGGCACCGCACGGCCGGGTATCCGGGTACGGCCGCCCGCGGTGCCGTCCGTGCCGGGCGGTGCGGACCTGCGGGGGCCGGGGACGGCCGAGCGGGGTGCGGAAGGGCCCGACCGCAGCTCGTACTCGCCGGTGTCCGGGTTGAGCACCCACTGGTCTGCGGGATCCATGCCCTCCGATCGCCCACGGCCTGGTGCGTCCACGGTCGCTCGAATCCTCCGTCGGGGCCATGCGGCACTGCCCCCTCGGGAGGGCGCCCGCGGGTACGGGCGCCACCGTGCGCGACACCGGGGGAGGCCCGCGCGGCCGGGGCACTTCGACGCTCACATTATCCGCCCCGTCGCCGACGGGACGGTGTCAGTGAGGAATTCCCCCTCCGCGGGCCGGACGGCCCCCGCCGTTCGACCCGTCGGTGCCGGGGAGACGCGGCCCCGCCGTCCCGACGGCGGCGGGGCTCGACACGTCCCCGTACCGGCCCGTTCCGCGCCCGTGGGACGCGGGACGGGCCCGCCGGGTCACTGGGCGCACTCGACCTTGTCCGCCGTGGACTTCTCGATGTCCTCCGGCGCCTTGTCCGGCGGCGTGAGGGAGACGCCCGCGCCCTTGAAGTCCTCGCCCAGGATCAGCGTCATCGCGGGCAGTCCCTGGGCGTTGGTGACGCTCTCGCCGGGTTTCATGGCCGCTCCCGACAGTCCCAGGATGTCGGCGAGGCGCCGTGCCTGGGCGGCCTGGTCGGGGGCGTACTCGAGCGTCGTCTTCTTCAGGGCCTCGTCCGCGTTGCCGGCGTTCTCGGACTTGGTGACGCCTTCCTCGACCTGGAGCCAGTTGATCATCCGCTGGGCGCTGCCCGACGGCGCGCCGCCGTTGAAGACCTGCACCCGGACCTCGGAGGCCGGTGCCTTCTCGCCCTTCAGCCGGGCGGCGACGGCGTCCTTCTCCTTCTTCTTCTGCTGCTTGACCTCGGTGAACGACACGTCGTTCCTGATGGCCTCGAAGACCTGGGGGGCCTTGGACTCCTCGAGGACGACGGTCGCCTTCACCTTCTCCGCCGGGTTGTCCTTCACCGGCACGGTGGTGAAGGTGAGGTTCTTGACGTTGAGCTTGCCCAGCTCCAGGCCGAGGTCCTTGAGCTTGTTGATGCTGTCCAGCTGGGAGTCGACGGTGAGCGCCTCGGTGCCGGCCTCGGCCAGCTTCACCAGTTTGGTGGGGCTGGTGAGGGTGTCGTTCGACTTCAGCTTGCGCATCAGCGCGCTCAGGAACTGCTGCTGCAGCCCGATCCGGCTCAGGTCGCCGCCCGAGCCGACCGAGTACCGGGTGCGCACGAACGCCAGGGCCTCCTCGCCCTCGATGGTGTGCGTGCCCTTGGTCAGGTTCAGGTGCGACTTCGGGTCGTCGATGTCCTTGGCCAGGCAGACGTCGACTCCGCCGACCGCCGTGGACAGGGTCTTGACCGCGTTGAAGTCGGCCACCATGAAGTTGTCCGGCGTGATGCCCGTCAGCTCGGTCACGGTCCGCATGGTGCAGCTGGGCGTGCGGTCGTTCTGGCCGAGGCTCTCGTTGAAGCGGGCACCGGCGGTCCCCGGGATGATCTTCTCGGTGCCGTCCTCCTGCTGGGTCGGGCAGTCGGGGATGTCGACGATCAGGTCGCGCGGGATGCTGAGCGCGGTCGCGTTGCTGCGGTCCTTGGAGACGTGCAGCAGGATGGTGGTGTCGGCGTGGCCCTTGCTGTCCTTGTCGCCGTAGCTGCCGTTGCCCGTGCCGGTGCGCTTGTCGGTGCCGATGATCAGGATGTTGATGGCTTTGTCCTTGCTGAAGCCACCGGTGCTCGCGCCGTCGTCGGAGACGGACGTGATGTTGTCGTTCAGGTGCTTCAGGTACAGGTAGCCGCCCGCGCCGGTGGCGAGCACCACGAACGCCATGGTGCCGCCGGTCCACAGCAGGACCTTCCTCGCCTTCGACTTCTTCTTCACCGGCCGGCGCCCGCGCCGCCCCGGCGGCGGCTCCTCCGGCGTGCCCCGGCGCCTGCGCGGCGGCGGCACCTCGCGGTCCGGTGTTCCACGACTGGGCGTCTCGCGGCCGGGACGTTCCGGCGTGCGCCCCGGAGCCGCCGTACGACCGCGCACCGCGTCCGTACCGGAGGAACGGGACTTGCGAGGACCGGGCATCGGTGACTGCGGTGCGGAAGGAGCCAGTCGCAGTTCGTAATCACCGGTGTCCGGGTTGAGCACCCACTGGTCTGCGGGATCGATGTTCTCCGCCCGCCCACGGCTTTGCGCGTCCACGGTCGCCTGAATCCTCCGTCGGGGCCACGCGGCGCCTCTCCCCTCCCAAGGCGCACGGGTCTCAGTCACACAGTGCGCGGCCTCAGGACGGTTCCCGAGAGAACGGACGCACCGGATCGGCTCACACTAACGGCACGGATCGGCTTAGGGCGACGTCGGTGAGATATTCCACGTCCCTACAACTGGGCAATTCACCCATTTCTGTGGACTGGAGTTCTCCGGGCCGGAGTTGTCTCGCGATCGGCCTTACGCGCAGGTGTCCTCGGCGGCCGTGTTGCCGGAGAACGTCGGCGTCGGAGAAGTGCCCCCGGACGGTTCCGAGCCGTCCTTTTCCGTGGTCTTTCCGTTACTGTCCGTACCCTCTCCGTCCGCTTTCGCGTACGGCGTGCCGCCCCCGCTTTCCGCAGCGGAACCACTTTCACCGCTTTGTGCGACCGTCACCGGGGCGTCCCTGCGCAGCCGGTCGAACAGTTTCTCCGCCGCGGGCTCCGCGAGTTGGTCGCGATTGGCGTCGCGGACATACGGCTCCCGTGGAACGGTCAGGAATTGCACACGTTCTGTGGGAATGTTCCGCAGCCCGCGGACGAGTTCGTACAAACCGCGCAAGTTCGCCAGTTCCGGATCGGTCGTGAGCGACGAAGTGGCCGCGTCCAGAAGGGGATACAGCTTCACCGGATTCAGCAGGACGCCATTGCTGCGCACCTTGCTGACGAGTGCCCCCAGGAAGCGTTGCTGACGCTCCATCCGCTCGGTGTCGCTGCCGTCGCCGAGGGACTTCCGGGCCCGGACGTAACCGAGGGCCTGCTCCCCGTCCAGGGTCACCCGGCCCGCGGGCAGCCTGAGCCCGGCCGCCTCGTCGTCGACGGGCTCGCGCAGGCACACCTCGACGCCGTCGACCGCGTCGACCATCTCGATGAAGCCGTGGAAGTCGACGACGACGTGGTGGTCGACGCGGATGTCCGTGAGCTTCTCGACGGTGCGGATGGCGCAGGCCGAACCGCCGCGCTCGAAGGCGGTGTTGAACGCCGCGAACTCCGGCTCGGTGCGGCTGCCGTCCCGGTGCAGACAGCCGGGCACGTCCACCATCAGGTCCCGGGGCACGGACACCGCGGTGGCGCTGCGCCGGCCCGCCGGCAGGTGCAGCAGGATCACGGTGTCGGACCGCTCGGTCCCCACGTCCCGCCCGTAGCGGCGGTTCTCCTCCCCGGAGCGCGAGTCCGAGCCGATGACCAGGACGTTCAGGGCGTCCTTCACCAGCGCGGTGGGCCGCTCCTCCTCGAAGCGCGCGAGCTCGGCGGCGGCCGCCTCGTCCGGGGTGATGTTCCCCTCCAGCTTCATGTACACCACCCACCCGGCCCCGGCGGCCACCACGAGCGCGGCGGTGACCGTGAGCCCGGTGCCGAGGGCCCAGCGCCGCCGCCGGCGCCGGGCCCGCCCCGGTCCGCTCGCCGAGGCGCCCGTCCCCGGGCCGAGGGCGCGCCGGCCCCCCGGCTGCCCGGAGGGCGCGCCTGCGGTGTCGCTCATGACCGGGTCCACCCCTCACTGCGTACGGGGCCGCGACGGCGTACGGCGTGTGGCGCGCGGTGCGCGCGGCGCGTGGCGTGCGCCGCTGCTACGACGATGGCCCGGGAGGGCGGCGCGGGGCAGGCGGTGCTGCGCCGCCCTCCCGGGCCATC
>NZ_MSGP01000411.1 GCF_002078235.1 Streptomyces viridosporus | reverse complement strand
GGCCTGCACCCGGTCGCGCAGCCCGAGTTTGCGCAGCAACGCGTTCACGTGGGATTTCACCGTGCCGACGGTGATGCCGAGTTGCTCGCCGATCTCCGCGTTGGTGAGCCCGGACGCCACCAGGGCGAGGACGGACCGTTCCCGCGCGGTCAGGCCGTCCAGCTCGCGGGGGGTGCTTCCGCCCCCGGTCCCGGTGACCGCCCCGGAGGCGTAGTGGCCGATGAGCCGGCGGGTCGCGGACGGGGCGAGGACGCTCTCCCCCGCGGCCACCACCCGGATGCCGTGCAGCAGTTCGGCGGCGTGCACGTCCTTGAGCAGGAAACCGGAGGCGCCGGCGCGCAGCGCCTCGAAGACGTACGCGTCGAGGTCGAAGGTGGTCAGCACCAGGACACGGGGCGCGTTCTCGCGGCCGGTGATGATCCGGGTGGCGGCGATGCCGTCCAGCTCGGGCATCCGGACGTCCATGACGACCACGTCGGGTGCCAGCTCCTCGGCGAGCCGTACCGCGGCGGCGCCGTCACCGGCCTCGCCGACGACCGTCATGTCCTCCTCGGCGTCGATCACGGCGGCGAACCCCGCCCGGACGATGCCCTGGTCGTCGACGACCAGCACGCTGAGGCTCATCGTTCCCTCTTCTCCTCGTCACCCTGCTCGGCGGCCGGCGTGACGGCGGGCGGGAGCCCGTCCGGTGCCTCCCGGGGGGCGGGCCCGTCGTGGGCCCCCTCCGGAACGGTCCCGGCCGTCGCGCCCGGGGCGAGGGGCAGCCGGAGGCGGACCGTGCCCGCCGGACCGGTGGTCAGGGTGCCGTCGAGCGCCGTGACCCGCGCCGTCAGCCGCTCCCGTACGGCGGGGCCGACGGCACCCGGCACTCCGGTGGCCGTGAGCGTCAACGTACCGTCGTCCGCGTCGAGTTCGATCACCGCCGGCTCCTCGCCACCGGCCGCGAGCACCGTCTCGGCTGCGTGGTAGGCGGCCAGGTCCACGGCGGTGGGCAGGTGTTCCGGCACACGGTCGGTCAGCCGTATCTCCACGTCGCGGCCGGTGGCCCGGGACTGGTGGGCGAGCAGGTCCAGGGCCTGGAGGGTGGGCTGCGGCCGCAGCGCGCGTTCCGCCTCGCCCTCCCGGACCGTGTCGAGGAGGGCGCGCATCGCGGTCAGGGCCTCGCGGGCGCGTTCGGCGGTCGCGTCGAGCCGGCCCGCCTCCGCTTCCGCGACCATGTCGGCGGTGCGTGCCAGCACGGTGGTCTCCAGCCCGGCGGCGATCCGCCGGCGCTCGGCCCACGCGTCCCGGACGGCCTCCTCGGTCCAGGCGGCGAGGCGCTCCTCCCGGCTGCCCCGGTCGGCCCGGTCGCGCCGTCCGCGCAGCGTGCCGACCCGGTGGGCCGCGCCGGCCGCCAGGCACGCCCCGGCCGTCGTCGCCGCGACGACCGCCCAGTCGGGGACCGTCGTGCCCCGGTCCAGGACGGCGGCGGACGCGGCCGCCGCGTGCACCGCCACGGCCGCGACCGGGCCGACCGACCGCGGGAACACGCTCGGACGGTTCCCGGCGGCGGGCGGGCCGGCGGCGGCGCGGGCCGCGTCCGCCGCGAGCACCGCGCAGGTGGCGAGCATGCTCAGGCCGGGTGGCAGCAGGACCGGCCCGGTGTACCCGCCCGCCGCCATCGCCACCGGCCAGAGCGGGGCCAGGCCGAACAGGACGGCCCGGGCCGTGCGGGGCGCCCGGCGCAGCCACAGCAGCGCGACCGCCTGGGCCGCGGCCAGCAGCGCGAACAGCACGCCCGCGGACACCTGTGTCCCGTTCGACGTCTCCTCCGCCCGGATGACCAGCGTCGGGAGCAGCGGCTGCAGGACGAGGCCGGTCGCGGCCGTCACCTGCGCCAGGCGGTGGCTCCGCGGGACGGACCACTCCACCGGGGCGGCGGTCCGGCCGGGCAGGGCCGCGCGCACCTCCCACCCGCCGTCCGCCGTCGGACCGCTGGTCAGGGCGCCGCCCGCCTCCCGTGCCCGGGACCGCAGGAAGGCCTGGCCGCGTCCCCCGCCGAGGCCCGCGCCGTGCGCCGTCGCACCGGCCGGCGGCGCCGCGCTCGTGACCACGACGTCCGTGCGCGTGTCGCCGTACCGGCAGAGCACCCGGGTGTGCGCACCGGGGGCGTACCGCGCCGCGTTGGTCAGCGCCTCGCGCACGATGCCGTACGCCGCGTCCGCGACGGCGCCGTCCGGCAGGGCGTCGATCTCGCAGTCCACCGGCCCGCCCAGCCGGCGGAACCCCGCGGCCAGGTCCAGCAACCGCTCCCGGGGCGAGGGCATTTCCTCGCGCGAGGGCGACGGCGCCCGTACCGCGCCGAGTGCCCGGGTGACCTCCCGGCCGGTCTCGACCGCGAACCGAAGCGCTTCGTCGGCCAGTTCGGGGCGCCGGTCGCGCAGCCCGAGCGCCGCGCCCGCCGTGACCACCACGGCCGTCAGGTGGTGGGCGCTGACGTCATGCAACTCCCTTTCCATACGGCGTCGTTCGGCCGCCGGGAGCCGGTGGCGTTCGGACTCGGCCCGCTTCAGACGCTGTTCGGCCGCCCGCCGGGCGCGACGGGAGCGCCGCACCAGCAGGCCGGCCCCGCACGCGGTGGCGTACAGCAGGGCGGTGAGGACCAGGTCGAGTCCGTCGCGCTCGCTGATCCCGTGCAGGCTGAGCCCGTACAGGAGCTGCCAGACGGCGAGCGCCACCACGCACAGCACGGAGGTGAAGGTGTCGCGTTCGGCCGCCACCGTGAACAGGGCCAGCGCGACCCCCGCGGTCCCGAGCACCGCCATCGCCCCGGTGGGCAGCGGCCCGGCCCCCAGGGCGCAGGCGACGGCGACCAGGACGAAGGCGGCCACCGGGCGGGTACGGCGCAGGAGGAGCGCGGCCGTCACCGACCCGGCGACCAGGGCCGCCACGAGAAGGACGGACGCGGACGGGACATCCCCGCGCACCAGTGCCGCGCCGGGCCACACCACGGCCTGGGCGCACATCAGGAGGACCGGGATCAACCGGTCGTCTTGTCGCTTCATGACGGGCCAAGGCTATGGTCGCGGGTGAGCCGACCGGCTCCGGCTGGAGGCGGATTCCGTTCTCTTACCTGGGTTGCAGACGCGGGCGGTGGACGGCCCGGGAGGCCTTCTCCACCTCCGGTCGGACCCGGCGATCATCCGGCGGCCCGAGGCCCCCGCCGTGCCCCCGGACCCAGTCTCGCTCCCATCGGGAAGGCGGCCGGCCGACGGCTCCGGCCGGCGGTTTCCTCCACCGTTCCGCGGGGATCGCCGCCCCTTCCGTCCATTGCGTTCACCCCGTTCACTCCGTTTCGCGACCGAGCACGGGGCGTGGGCCGTCGCCCGGTGCGACGGTGAGAACACCGGCTTCGCCGCGCACCGGGGCATCGACTACTGCTACGAGGGGAGGGCCGGGGAAGGGTGAGAAGGACGAGCCTTTGACCACGGCCGAGAAGAAGCAGCACCGCGTGCTGCTGCGTGAGTGCGTGGCCGCGTTCGCCGAGGACCAGACACGACGCGGGAATCGTGCGGGGTCGCGGCTGCCGGTGGAATCCGTGAGGCGTGCCGTCCGCCCGGCCGGTCGGCGTCAGGGGGTGCATGCCGACGCGATCGACACGCTGTTCTCGTAGAGGTGGTGCCGGGTGATCCGGCCGTCCTCGACGGTGAGGCGCAGTGCGAAGGGGCCCGAGAAGGACTTGCCCGTCGCACGGACGGTCCCCGAGAGGTGTCCCATCAGAACGGCGTCGGTGCCGTCGACGAGGAGGGTGTCGACGGAGGCGCGGGCGTCCTCGGCGACCGTGTGCTCGGCCAGTTCCGCGGCCTGGGCGGCGCATTCGGCGGCGGTGGAGCGGGGCCGGATCCAGGGGACCACGGGGTTCTCGGCGAGCAGCCAGTCGACGTGGTCGGCGAAGAGGGCGGTGAGTCCCTCGGTGTCCCCGGCGAGGCGGAGGGCCATGAACTTCTGGACGGCGGCGCGGGTGGCGTCCGCGGTGGCGGTGGCGGTGGCAGGGGTGGTGGTCGTTGTCATGGGATCAGCCTGCCGGGGTGCCGTCGGAGCGTCGATTACCTCTGGGGTAAGGGCGGAACGTCCGCGCCGGGAGGACCCTCCGCGACCGGGGCGGTACAGCCACCGGTCCGCTCGCCGCCGCCGAAGTGATCGGGCCGGTGACGAGCACCGTGAGCACCTGCCGGGCCGGCTCGCGGCACGGTCCGCGGATGACGCTTCGGCGTGCGCCGAAACGTTCCGCCCCTAGCGTCTCGGGGCATGACGATCGACACCCACCGAGTGGTCCGGCCGAGCATCCTCTACTTCGGCACCCCCGTGGTCCTGCTGACCACCGAGAACGGCGACGGCACCTTCAACCTCGCCCCCGTCTCCTCCGCCTGGGCGCTGGGACAGCACGTCGTCCTGGGGCTGGGCACCGAGAGCCGGACCGCGCACAACCTCGCCGAGCGCCCGGAACTGGTGATCAACGTGGCGTCGCCGGAGCTGTGGGAGCACGTGGAGCGCCTCGCCCCGCTCACCGGAGCCCACCCGGTGCCGGAGAGCAAGCGAGCGGTCTACCGGTACGAGCGCGACAAGTTCGCCGCGGCCGGGCTCACCCCGGCCGGCTCCGACCTCGTGGCACCGCCCCGGGTCGCCGAGTGCGCCCTGCAGTTGGAGGCGCGCGTCCGCGGTACGACACCCGGCGGGGAGGGGCTCTTCCTCAGTGTCGAGTGCGAGGTGCTGCGGGTCCACGCCGACGAACGCATCGTCGTGCCGGGCACCCACCACATCGACCCCGCGGTCTGGAGCCCCCTCATCTACAACTTCCGCCACTACCACGGCCTCGGCAGCCCCCGTGGTCCCGGCGGTCTCCGAGCGGAAGCCGTGGCCGACCTCCGGCGCGAGGCCGTGGTAGTGGCGGA
>NZ_MSGP01000410.1 GCF_002078235.1 Streptomyces viridosporus | reverse complement strand
TGCCGGACACCAACGGCGTCGGCTTCCGCCTCGACCGGCCCCAGCGGGCCAAGGACGGGAAGAAGGAGCAGAGCCGCGACGCCGTTGGTGTCCGGCACGTCGTCCGTCAGCAGCGTGTCGGGGATGAGGACGACTGCCGTGGTGCCGCCGTACGGGGAGGGCTGGAGGGAGACCCGGATGTTCTGGCGCCGGGCGAGGCGGCTGACCACGAAGAGTCCGAGCCGGTCGGTGTCGGTGAGTTCGAACTCGGGTGTCTCGGCGAGCCGGAGGTTGGCGTCCAGGAGCGCGTCGGCCGCCATGCCGAGACCGCGGTCGTGGATCTCCAGGGTGAAGCCGTTGGCCACGCGCTCGCCCAGGACCTGGACGGCGGTGTGCGGCGGCGAGAACACCGTGGCGTTCTCCAGGAGTTCGGCCACGAGGTGGGTGAGGTCGGCGACGGCCGGCCCGGTGACGGCGGTCCTCGGCAGGCGGCGAACCTCGATGCGCTCGTAGTCCTCGACCTCGGCGACGGCGGCGCGGACGACGTCCATGAGCTGGACCGGCTTGCGCCACTGCCGGGAGGGCGCGGCGCCGGAGAGGATGACGAGGCCCTCGGCGTGCCGCCGCATGCGGGTGGTCAGGTGGTCCAGGCGGAACAGGTCGGCGAGTTCCCCGGTGTCCTCGGTCCGGCGCTCCATGGTGTCCAGCAGGGTGAGCTGCTTGTGGAGCAGGACCTGGCTGCGGCGGGCGAGGTTGACGAACACCTCGGAGACACCGGCGCGCAGTTCCGCCTGCTTGACGGCGGCCTCCACGGCGGCGCGCTGGAGGGTGTTGAGGGCCTGGCCGACCTCACCCAGCTCGTTCTTGTCGTACTCCAGCCGCGGGACCTCGGTCTCGACGTCGACCTGTTCGCCGGCCGAGAGGCGGCGCATCACACTGGGCAGCCGGACGCCGGACGCCTCGTGCGCCTCGAGACGCAGCTGCCGCAGGTCCCGGATGAGGCCGCGGCCGACGCGTACGGAGAGGAAGAGGGAGAGCAGGAGGGCGACCAGACCGAGGGTGCCGGCGACGACGGCCTGGACGATGACGCCCATGGCAACGGGACGGACGCGGTCCTGGTAGCGGTCGGTGGCCTGGTCGTTGAGCGTGCCGAGTTCGGCGAGCACATGGCCGGCGGCGGTGTCCCAGCTCTTCGCGGTGATCCCGCGGGGCGGCCCGGCGCCGGAGGAGACGGCCGCCTCCTCCCCCACGCGCAGCGGAGCGGACGCGGCGTTCTTCCAGAAGGCCTCGTAGCGGTCGCGCTCGGAGGCGGGCAGCAACGGCAGGCTCGCGTCGTACATCAGCGTGCGCTGGGCCACGAGGTCGGAGACGTCCCGCACTTCGGCGGGGGACAACCTGCCGACGATCAGGGCGGAGCCGAGCAGGGCGTCCTCCCGGGCGAGCAGTTCGCGGGCGCGGGCCAGGTTGACGAGGGCCCGGTACTGCTTGTCCAGTTCGACGTCCTCGACCACGTGCAGATTGGCCAGCAGGACGTAGCACGGGTCGACCAGCCGGTTGTAGAGGTCGAGGGCCTGGGAGCGGTCGACGGTGCCGTCCTCGACGCTGCGGCGCAGGGACTCGATGCCCTCGAAGGAGTCCAGCACCGCGTTCAGGTCGCCGGAGTCCTGGTGCATGGCCGCGCGCACGTCGGGGTCCGCCGCGCTCTCGCGGACGCGGTCGACGGCCCTGTCCGTGGCGGCGCGGCTGCGCCGGAGGGCGGCGATCCCGTCGGAAGCACGGGGGTCCGCGAGGTGGACGAGCGTCTGCCGGCGCTCCTGCTGGAGGACGCGGACGGTGTCCTCGACGGGGTAGCCGACCTCCTCCATCACCGACGACACATCGAACAGGTGGCTCGCTTCGCGGCCGGTGAGCACCGTGGTGAAGGCCCAGATCGCCGTCAGGGACACCAGCGGCACGAGCAGCAGCGCCACGATCTTCCGGCGGATGGACTTCCCGCGAAAGCGCATGGCCTCCCCCAGCTCGCCCCCGACCGGACGGGGTACACATGTGCGTCAACAAACGGCGCGAGCCTACTACCGACCTCCGGTCAACTCGAAGAGTCGACCGGAGGTCGAAGTTCCGCTCCACGGGCGGGACATGGGGAGTTGTCCGCCCATTGCGGGAGATTGCCGCCCGCGATCGGAGGGGGTCCGCGGACCGATCTCCCGGGCCCGCGGGGACGGTTGGCCGATTTCTTTCCTCGTCCGGGAATCCTCGGGACGTTCCGTTCGTCCTTCTCTGTGGGAGATGGGGGCGGAATCGGCCACAGGAGCCGTGTCCCACATCCGGGCGGCGTAAAACAGTGCAAGCCGGGCAGCCACGGGGAACCAGGTCTGAGGACATGAGTGAGCGGTCTGCCGGCGGTGGGGAGTGACACGTTGATGGGCACGGCGGAGCGGCGCGGGGCGCCCGAGGACGGCGCGGCGGCGCAGATGAGGATCCGGTCGGATGCCGAGGCGCCGGAACGCGGCACTTCCGGGGCCGGGCGCGGGGCGGTCGGCGGACGCGGCGTCCCGGCGGCCCGGCGCGGCGGCACGGCGGCGGAGCGGGCCGGCGACGCGGCGCACGGAGCCGCGGAGGACACCGGCACGCCCGGTGCCCGGGGACGGACGCACCACCGGCCCCTGTGGGTCGAGGAACCGGCGCGGCGACGCCGACTGCCGGATCCGGTGCGGACGGCGGCGGTACGGGCGGTGCTCGTCATCGCCGTGACGCTGATTCAGGCCATGGTGGCCCTCCTGTGCACGCTGGCCGGCTCCTGGCTGGCTTTCCCCATGGTCGTCAGCAGCGTCGTCAGCACGATCCTGGCGACCTGGGCGGCTCTGGACGTGTGGGTGACCCGCCAGGTCTGGAACCAGCGCCACGGTGTGGTGTCCACCCCCAGCAGCACTGCGCGGGCCCTGCGGCGCGAGCGGCGCCGCGCCCGGCGCCAGGAGCGGTCCGCCGAGCGGACGCGGACGCGCATACGCCGGCGGGGCGGCGCCGGGCAGCTGTCGCACTCCTGACGACGGCAGCCACGCGCGTTCCGGCCCTTCGCCGCCGGAGGCGCGGACGTACGGCACCTCCCCCGGGGGCCCGAGCACCCGGTGGCATGATGTTGCCCATGACGCACGAGTGAGCGTCATGGGCAACGGGATCCGGGCGGGCGGCGATCGCGTCGAAGTTCTTTCCGAACGGGGTCCGCACCGGGGCGACAGGTGGTGAGGGCCGAGACATGACCGGCGCGCACGAGCAGTCCGGACGCCGCGAGGAACATGCGGCGGGCCCGGCGAGGCGGAGCGGGAAGAGCCCGGCGAGCGCCGTCCAGTCGGTGGACCGTGCCGTGAGCGTGCTGGAGATACTCGCCCGGCACGGCGAAGCGGGTGTCACCGAGATCGCCGACGCGCTGGAGGTGCACAAGTCCACGGCTTTCCGGCTGCTCGGCGTTCTGGAGAACCGCGGTCTGGTGGCCCAGGCCAAGGAACGCGGCAAGTACTACCTGGGTGCCGGAGTGCTGCGCCTCGCCGGTGCGGCGGCCGTGCGGCTGGACATCTCGCAGGAAGGCGTGCCGGTCTGCCGGGAACTGGCCGACGAACTGGGCGAGACGGTGAACATCGCGGTCCTGGACGACGACGCCGCCGTCAACATCATGCAGGCCCGCGGAACGGCGTCCGTCTCCGCGCAGAACTGGCTGGGCAGGCGCACTCCGCTGCACGCCACCGCCGGCGGCAAGGTGTTTCTGGCGCACATGCCGCCCACCTCGCGCGAGGACCTTCTCGCCGGCCCGCTGCACCGGTTCACGGAGCGCACGATCACGGAGGCGTCCGCTTTGCGGGGCGAGCTGGAGCCGGTGGTCCCCGAGGGGTACGCGGCCACGCTCGAGGAGCTGGAGCCGGGACTCGCGGCCGTCGCCGCGCCGGTCCGCTCGCACGAGGGCGAGGTGATCGCGGCGCTCAGTGTCTCGGGGCCGGTGTACCGGCTGACCCCGGACCGGCTGCCGGAGTTGGGCAGGCGGACGGCGGCGGCGGCGGCCGAGCTGTCCCGGCGCATGGGCTACGGCTTCTGAGCCGGGGGCCCGAACCGAGTGGAGGAGGGCGGAGGCGTGCTCATCCACTCGTCGGCGCGGGCCGTTTGAACATCCGGGTCGCCGTGATCTCGCTGTGCGCCTCCTCGGCCGGGTCCGGCAGGGGCAGACCGGGCCTGAGGTGCTCCTCCACGCTGATGTACTTCAGGCCGGCCCGGAGGTCGGCGTCGTTGCGCAGCCGGATGACCAACGGGAACTCCGCGAGCGCCGTCGTGTCGAACAGGCCCGTGGTGTACAGGAGTTGCACGCCGAGCGCGTCGGCGACCGCCCGCTGGAGCTCCAGCAGATAGGTGGCGTTGGCGCGGCCGATGGGGTTGTCGAGGAACAGGGTGCCCGCGTGCCGGTGCTTGTCCCGGCCCCGGTCGTTGGACCGCAGGGCGGCCATCGTGCAGTACAGGGCGATGGCCGCGGTGAGCAGCTGACCGCCGGAGAACACGTCGCCCATCTGCCCCACGGGGACGCGCTCGGCACGCAGCACCGCGTCGGGCTTGAGGATCTCGACGGCGATGCCCTTCGGCCGGAGTGCGGCGGCGACCCCGCGCAGCAGCAGGGACATGCCGTCGCGGCGCAGGTCGGAGTTCTTCTTGACGGCCGACCGGGTCGCCTCGTCGATGACCTCGCCGAGCCGCTCGGTGAGCGTGGCCTGGTCGGGCTCCTCGAAACGGATGCGCAGGAACTCCTGACCGGACCACTCACCGAGCCCCTCGGGCAGCCGGGAGAGCCGCTGGGCGGAGCGCAGGGTGGCCAGCGCCGACTCCACCAGGCCCCTGAGCCGGTCCACGATCGAGTCCCGGTTCCGCTCCAGTTGCTCCAGCTCGTCGGTGAGCACCCGGAGGCGGGGTGCGAAGGCGTCCGCCCACTTCCGGGCGTGCTCCGGCAACGCGGAGGCGGGCAGCTCGCGGATCTGCTGCCGCGCGGGGGTGCGGACCTGTTCGTAGCGCGTGGAGTTGGCGTGCCGGACGAGGATGTCGCTCGCCTCGCGCACGGCGGATTCGGCGGCGGACAGGTCGGCGGCGCAGCCCCGCAGCGAGCGGCGGGCCTCGGCGGCGGACTGCCGGGCCTCCTCCGTGGTGCCCGGGTAGGGCTCGGGCTGCTCCTGCTCCTCCTCGGGGGTGTGCTCGCGCAGCAGGTCGCGGAGCATGGCGGCGATCTCGTCGAAGCCTCCGGCCGCGTCCTCGGCGGCGCGGTGCGCCTCGAGCAGCTCGGCGTGCGCCTCCCGGGCCTGGTCCAACGCCTCGGTGTGGGAGGCGAGTTCGGCCGAAGCGGTGCGCAGGAGTGCCTGTGCGTGCTCGGCGTCGCGCGGCACCAGCTCGTCGGACAGCCCGGTGTGCGCCTCGCCGTTCTCGGGCGCGAGCCGCTCGGCCTCACCGCGCAGCCGCCCGAGCTGCTCGCTCGCGCCGGACATGCGCGTCTCCAGGAGCTGGACCAGTTCCTCGGCGCGGGCGGCCGCGGCCTGCCGGCTGGGCCCGTCGGAACCGTCGGGCGACTGGAGCAACTGCTCGGCCCGGGTACGGACCTTGTTGCTGAGCCGGTCCAGCTCGGCGCGGGCGGCGCTCTCGTCGCTCTCCGCGCGGGCCTGCTCGGCGCGCAGGTCGGCGCCGACACCGACCTTCTCGTACACCTGGGACGCGGCCCGGTACGCCTCGCGCAGGGCGGGCAGCGACGCCTGCGGCGCCTCGGCGCCGTCCTCGGGCACGTCGTCGGGGGCGCCCGCGATCTCGGAGCGCTCGGCGCGCAGCGCACGCGCGGTGCGCCGGGCGTCGTCGGCGGCACGCTGGGCGCCGCGCCGGTCCTCGTCAGCGGCACGCGCGCGGTCCAGGCAGGCCTGGGCGCGCGCCTCCGCCTCGGCCGCGTCGTCGGCCAGTTCGCGCAGCTTGGCCTGCCAGGCGGCCCGTTCCCGCAGCCGGAACGCGAGCCCGGCGAGGGCGTCGGCGGCGCGCCGGGCCTTCTGCGCGGTCTCCTGCCGCTCGTCGCGCACCCGGGCGGCCTCGACGGCGGCCTCCTCGGCCTCCGCGCGCACGGTACGTGCCTCGGCCAGCTCGGCCTCGGACTCCTCGGCGAACGCCCGCGCCTCGTGCGCCGCCCGCGCCAGCTCGGTGAGCCGGCCGGCCGGGCAGCCGGTGCGCCAGGAGGCGAGCCGGGCCACCAGCTCCCGGTCCTTGCCGAGCCGGGCGGCGAGCCTGCGGATCTCCTCGTCGCGCGCGGTCGCCCGGGCGCGCAGCGCCTGCCGCTCCTCGTCGGCGGCGTGCTCGTCGTGCATGGCCGGGTTCGGCGGGACGAGGAAGACGTCCCCGGTGTCCGCGTCCGGCGCCGGGGCCGGGGCGAGCAGGGCGGCGGCCGTGCCGACGGCGACGGTGGACCGGGGCAGCAGGGCGGCGTCGCCCAGCGCCTCGCGGGCGCGGACGTGGGAGTCCGGGTCGGTGATGATGACGCCGTCGACCAGCTCGGGCCGGGCGGCCAGCACGCGCGCGTGGTCGGCCGGGTCGACGGCCTGGGCGAGGTAGCGCCAGCCGGGCAGGGCGGGGATGCCGTGCTCGCCGAGGAACTCGACGGTCGCCAGCACGTCCGGGCCGGGCGGCAGCAGCCCGCCGTCGCCGAGGGCGCCGAGGATGCGGGCGTCGTCGGCGGCGGCGGTGCGCAGCTCGAACAGCTGCCGCTCGGCGGAGGAGACCGCGTCGTCGAGCAGTTCACGCAGGTCGTCGGCGAAGCGGTCGAGCTCCTCGGCGGTGAGGGCGCCGTCGGCCGGGGTGCCGTCCGGTCCGGCGTCCGTGCCGTGCCGGGGCCGCGGGACCGACGGCCGGGGGGCGGTGCCGGTCAGGCTCAGCAGCTCCGCCAGCCGCTCCTCGGCGGCGAGGGCCTCGGCGGTGCGGCGCTCGCCCTCGTGGGCGCGCTCGGCCGCCGTGGCGGCGTCCGCCGCGCGGGCCGCGGTGAGCTCCGCGCGGCTCTCGGCGGCGGCCGCCTCGCGCGCGTGCTCGCCGGTCCGGCGGGACGCCTCGCGGGCGGAGTCCCAGGCGGCGACCGCCGTCTTCTCCGCGTCGCTGGCCGCGAGGGCGGCCCGGGCGGGGTCGGCGTCGGGGGCGCTGTCGTCGAGCCAGCCGGCCCGGACCGCCTCGGCGGTCTCCTGCTCGACCTCGGTGAGGCGCTGCCGCAGGTGCCCGATCTCGCTGCGGGCGCGCTGGGCCTCGGTGGCGGCGGCGGTGGAGTCGCGGTAGGCGGCGTCGCTGACCTCCTGGAGGGCGGCGGACCGCTCCTCCTCCTCGTTGGCGAGGTTCTCGGCGTTCTGCGCGGCGGCGTGCAGGGCGCGTACGAGGTCGACGGCGGCCTTGGCGCGCGCGGCCAGCGCGGGGGCCGCGTCCCGCTCGGCCTCCTGGATCGCGGCGGACACGCGCGCGACCCGGTCGGCTGCGGCACGGTGGCGCAGCACCGCCTCGGCGGCCTGCCAGGCCGCGTACAGCGTGCGCGCGTCGGCGAGTTCGCGCTTCTGGGCGGCGGCGGACTTCTCGGCGGCGGTGAGCGCCAGGGAGGCGTGCCGGTAGGCGAGTTCGGCGGAGATCAGGGCGCTGCGCTCGCGGGCCGCCTCGGCATGGGTGACGGCGTACGCGGCGGCGGTGACCCGTTGCGCCAGGTCGGCCGCGCGGACGCGTTCCCGGGCGCCGCGCGCGGAGAGCCTGCGGGCCAGGGCGCGGGTGCGGCGCTCGGCGGCGGCGTGGACCTCCCGCGCGCGGGTGCGGGCGTCGGTGGCCTCGACGATCCGGCCGAGGAGGTCGACGGATCCGGCGGTGAAGTCCCGTTCGGCGATCAGCTCGGCGCGCCGGCCCAGCTTGTTGCCGAAACCGCTGACCAGGTCGGCGAGCCCGTCGGTGTCCCGGGTGTCGGTGACGGCGCGCAGCAGCAGGTCGGTGAAGTCGGAGTCCTTCTTGACGGCGAAGAGGCCGGCGGCCTCGCCCTCGTCGGCGTTCATCTCGCGCTGGTAGCGGAAGAGTTCGGGGTCGAGTCCCAGTTCGCCGAGGTGCTCGGTCCAGCGCTCGTGGATCTCCTCCCAGTGCACCTCGAGGTGCGGGTACGTCTTGCCCGCCTCGGTGAGGGCGTCCCGGAAGCCCTTCATGGTGCGGCGCCGCCCCCGCGCGCCCGACTGGCCCTCGGCGGGCGGCCGCACGGCCGTGGACTCGGCGACGGGCAGGTTGTCCAGGCTGAGCCCGGGGCCGGGCCGGAAGGAGTACCAGGCCTCGGCGAACTTCCGCGGGTCGTTGGAGACCTGGCGGCCCCGCCACTCGCTGGCCTTGCCGACGACGACGCACTCGCCGGTCTGTACGTGCTGCCACTCCAGCGCCACGTGGCCGCAGTCGTCGGCGAGCAGGAACTTGCGCAGGACGCCGGAGCTGGCGCCGCCGAGGGTGTTGCGGTGGCCCGGGAGCATCACGGAGAAGATCAGCTTCAGCAGGACGGACTTGCCGCCGCCGTTCTCCAGGAAGAGCACGCCGGCGGGCGCGGGCCGGCGCGGCGGGCCGACGGGCTCCTCCTCGAAGAACTCCGCCTGCGTCGGCGCGGGGTCGGGCACGGTCGCGCCCACACCGCGCAGGTCAAGCACGGTGTCGGCGTAGCGCGCACCGGCGGGCCCGATGGAGTAGAGGCGGACCCGGGACAGCTCGTACATGGCGGACTCTCGTAAGGCTTCGTGAAACGGGGAGTGCGGCGGGGAACAGGGGGCTCAGGAGGAGTGGAAGGGCAGGCCGGCGTCGGCGACGAGCTCCAGGTCGTCGGCGTCCTCGGGGGGCAGCAGGGTGGGCGTGCCGTCGGTGACCGGGACGACGCCCAGTTCCAGCAGCTCGGCCAGGGCGGCGCTGCCCGCCATGTCGCGCACCTGGAGCTGGTAGCGGGCCGTGGTGCGGTACGTGCCGCCGTTGTCGTCGCCGGTGCGCTGCAGGAAGCCGGAGTCGGTGAGGAAGGCGACGGCCTTGGCGACGATGCCGGTGGTCGATCCCGCGAGCCGGCGCGCGTCCTTGGTGGCGCCGGTCGCGCTGCGTCTGGCCCAGACCCGCCAGGCGGCCTCCAGGCCGGGGGCGTCGCTGGCCGGGTCGGTGTTCTCGCCCTGCCGGGCGGCCCGTTCCTCCAGCCGGTGGCAGGCCTGGCGCACGAAGGCATCGACGCCGTTGACCGTGACGCGCCCGATGTAGCCGTCGTCGGCGAGGTCCTCCGGGCGCGGGAAGGCCATGGCGGCGACGGCGAGATGGGCGAGCCCGTGCAGGAACCGGTCGCTGCCGTCGGCGGAGGTGCGTCGCGCGTAGTCGCCCATGCGCACCGCGAACACGGAGTCCTCGGCGGCGGTCACCGCCATGCCCGCGCGCGGGGACACCTCCAGCACGATCAGTCCGAGGCCGGTGGCCACGGCGTCGGCGAGCCGCGCGAACGGCGGATCCTCGCGGTAGCGGCGCAGCAGGTCCGCGTACTCCTGGTCGCGGGCCGGCTGGAGCTTGGGCTGGAGGCCGAAGGCGACGAGCCGCGCCGCGTCGGCGGCGTCGGCGGGCGTGACGGCGCCACCGGCCGGTGCGGCACCGGCCTCCGGCTCGCTCCACTCGACGTGCTCGGTCACGGTTTCGGCTCCTTGCTCTCAGGGACAACGGTGCGGTCGGCTCCTTCGGGGGCCCGGGGCCGCGGCTCCGCCGCGTGGGCCCGGCCCGCCGCCGGCGCACGGTCACCCCGCGGCGGGACCATCACGCCGCCTCCGTCCGGTCCGCCGCCATCCCCGCCGCGTCCAGCAGGGCCGTGCCGACGACGAGGTCGGCGCCGCCGAACTCGGGGTCGTCGAGCTCGGTGCCGTCGTCCACGGCGAACAGCAGCTTCCGCTCGCCCTGGCGGTAGGCGGTGCCGACCGGCGGGCTGGCGGCGTGGATCGCCAGCAGGGCGACCAGGTACGGCAGCTCGGGGTCCCGGCGGCGCGCGTCGGCGAGCAGTCCGGACAGCCGGCGCGGCGCGTCGGCCGGCAGGTCCAGCAGCTCCATGGCGGCCGCCAGCTGCTCCTCGCTGAAGCGGCTGTCGTCCGGTGTGGCGATGAGGTCGGGCTCCGGCATCTCGGCCCCGAGGTGCTCCCGCTCCACGGGCGGCGTCAGCAGGATCTCGACGAGGTCGGCGACCCGGACGGACACCGGGGTGCGCAGCCCGGTGCCGCGGGCGAAGAAGGCGTCGGTGACCCGGGCCGCCTGCTCCACGGGCAGCGGCAGCAGGGGCGCCAGGAGATGGCCGTACAGGTCCGTGCCCGAGGTGGGCGTGGGGGTGGCGAAGGCCTGCCGGTCCTGTTCGGCCCGGAACAGCGGACCGGCCTCCAGCAGCCGGGACTGCAGCTGCGTGTGCCGCCGGATGCAGTCCTTGACGATGTCCACCAGCTCGGCGGCCCGCCGCTTGTTCTCGGGGTCCTCGGACTCGTCGCGGGCCTTGCGGATGTTGGTGAGGATCGCGTTCTCGTGGCGGTAGCGGTCCGCCACGTGGTCCAGGGCCTCGGCGATCATGTCGGGGACGGTGCTCAGCCAGTCCACCGCGCGGACGTTGCGCCGGGTGGCCTCCAGTGCCCGGCGCAGGGTCTCGGAGTACTGCACGGTCCGGTAGCGGGCCTGCTCCGCGGCGAGCTGGGCGTCCGCGAGCCGGCCGCGGCTGATCAGCACCTCCAGCTTGACCTCGGCGGCGATCTGCGCGCTGGTGACATCGGTGTCCAGGGCGCCGACCAGGACGTTGACGGCCTCGTCGGTGGTCCGCAGGTACACCGTGCCGCCGGGGCCGGGGACCTCCTCGATCAGCTTGAAGTCGTAGTCGCGGCGCACATAGGTGCCGTCCGCCCCGAAGACGCCGTACACCGCCCGGAAGCCGCGGTCGACGCTGCCGACGTTGATCAGGTTCTCCAGGACCCAGCGGGCCACCCGCTCGTGTTCGGCGGCGGGACGGTGCGGGGCCTGGGCGGCGATGCGCAGGACGAGCCGGGAGACGATCTGGTCGTGGTCCGCGCCCGTGTCGAAGTCCATGTTCAGCGTGACGAGGTCGATGGCGGCCAGGGCGATCTCCGCCATGCCGTACACCGAGTACTCACCGGCCAGGTTGGCCTTGCGCGCGTCCAGGTCGTGCAGCGGCGCCGTGCAGGCGAGCGCGCGCAGCCGCCGCGCCAGCCCTTCGTCGGCGGCCGGGCCCGGCGCGGGTCGCGGCCCCGCGCTGAGCTGGGGCGGAGCACTGTCCGTCGATGCTGGCGATGTCACGGTCACAGACTAGGTCCTCGGTCTGACAACGACCCAAACGAGGCGGACGCGCCCCGGCGCCACGGGGTCGCGCCCGCGTTCCGCCGCCGCGCGCCGCCGCGGCTCAGCCGTCCTGCCCGTCCGTCCCGACCCGGCGCCGGTACACCTCCACCACCCGCTCCAGCGAGACGTCCAGGTAGGCCGCGAGCAGTTCCTCGGCCGCCTCCCGGTCACCGGCCTGCAGGGCCCGGAGAATCGCGACATTGCGCTCGATGTACGGTTCGTGCAGCCGCCTGGGCTCGTCCACCACGTGGAAGGCGAGCCGCAGTTCGGCGAAGACGCTGCGCATCAGCTCGTCGGTGCGCTCGCTGGCGGCGAGGGCCACCAGCTCCCGGTGGAAGTGGATGTTGGCCGTACCCACGCCTTTCCAGTCACCTTCGCGCGCCGCCCGGCGGCCCTCCTCCACCGCCCCGGCGAGCGCGTCCAGCCCGTACGGAGGCTCGCCGAGGCCGCGCACGACGGCGCACTCGACGAGCCGGCGGGTGCGGTAGATGTCCTCGACGTCCTCGACGGTCAGCACCCGGACGAACACACCCCGGTTCAGCTCGTGGACGAGCAGCCGTTCGTGCGTGAGCAGCCGGAACGCCTCGCGCAGCGTGTTGCGGGAGACCCCCAGCGCCCCGCCGATGCCGTCCTCCGACAGCCGCGTCCCGGGCGGGAAGTACCCCTCGGCGATCCGGCTCCTGAGGATGTCCGAGACCCGCTCGGCGGTACTGGTGCGGCCCAACAGGGCACGGTCGTCGGCCAGTCCCCTCAGTTCCTCTGCCATGCCCGGAATTCAATCGCACACGGAAGGACGAGACAACACGGGTATTGAAGGATCGTTCAACGATCCTCTACGGTGCTCCACACGGCGCCGCCCTCCGGGCGCACGGCGCCGCCCCTTACGCACCACGGCACGGCTCATTCCTTCCAGCACCCTCCGTCCTCCCACTGCGAGGTGCCCATGAGCACGCCCCCTCCACCGCGGGCCCTGACCGGCCGACCACGCCCCGCGCGGGCCGAACACACCGACGACGACGGAGCGTTCGGCTGGCTGCGGGCACTGGGACCGAGCGGCCGTCGCGCCTTCGGCGGCGCGTTCGGCGGCTACGCCCTGGACTCGTACGACTACTTCACCCTGCCGCTGACCATGGTCGCGCTGTCCGCGTACTTCGGTCTGAACAGCGGTCAGACCGGCCTGCTCACCACCGTCACGCTGGTGGTCTCCGCGGTCGGCGGCGCCCTCGCCGGCGTGCTGGCGGACCGCGTCGGCCGGGTGAAGGCGCTGCTGCTGACCGTGATCACCTACGCGGTGTTCACCGTGGCCTGTGGTTTCGCCCCCAACTACGAGACGCTGCTGGTGTTCCGGGCCCTCCAGGGCCTCGGCTTCGGCGGCGAGTGGGCGGTCGGCGCCATCCTGGTCGCCGAGTACGCGTCCGCCCGGCACCGGGGCCGCACCCTCGGCGCGGTCCAGAGCTCCTGGGCCGTGGGCTGGGCGCTGGCCGTGATCGTGTACACGCTGATCTTCTCGCTCGCCGGCGACGATCTGGCCTGGCGCGTGATGTTCTGGACCGGCGCGCTGCCGGCCCTGCTCGTGGTGTGGGTGCGGCGCAGCGTGCGGGACGCGCCCGAGGCGGCCGCCGCGCGGGAGAGGAGCGCCCACCGGGGCTCGTTCGCGGTGATCTTCCGGCCGGGCCGGGCGGGAGCGCCGGGGCTGCTGCGCACCACGCTCTTCGCCGTGCTGCTCTCCACCGGCGTGCAGGGCGGCTACTACACCCTGGCCACCTGGGTGCCGACCTATCTGAAGACGGAGCGCGGCCTGTCGGTCGTCGGCACCGGCGGCTATCTCGCGTTCCTGATCTCGGGTGCCTTCATCGGCTACCTGACCGGCGGTCACCTCACCGACCGGCTGGGCCGCCGGCGCAACATCTGGCTCTTCGCCCTGCTGTCGGCGCTCTGCGTCCTCGCGTACACGAACATCCCGAGCGGCGCCGACTCCCTGGTGCTCGTGCTCGGTTTCCCGCTCGGGTTCTGCATGTCGGCGATCTTCAGCGGCTTCGGCTCCTACCTGAGCGAGCTGTACCCGGCAGCGGTGCGCGGGACGGGGCAGGGCTTCACGTACAACACCGGACGTGCCGTGGGCGCCGTCTTCCCCACGACCGTCGGCTTCCTCGCCGACGGCTGGGGCGTGGGCGGGGCGCTGGTCTTCGGCGCGATCGGCTACGGTCTGGCGGCGCTGGCGCTGCTGGGCCTGCCGGAGACGCGCGGGAAGGAGCTGGAGTGAACCGCACCGACGACCTGCCGGCGGCCGCCGTGGGCGACCGCCCCGTGGCCCTCGTCGACGAGCACGCGCACGCGTGGAGCCCGCGCGCGGCGCGGGCCCGCTTCCGGGAAGGGCTGACCGGTCCCACGGCCGGCGTGGCCGCGGGCCGCACCCAGGCCAATCTGGTCTCGGTGCCCGCCGACTGGGCGTACGACATGCTGCTGTTCTGCCAGCGCAACCCCAAGCCCTGCCCGGTCCTCGACGTCACCGACGCCGGATCCGTCACCACCGTCCTGGCCGAGGGCGCGGACCTGCGCACCGACCTGCCGCGCTACCGGGTCTGGGAGAACGGCGAGCTGGTGGACGAGCCGACGGACGTCCGGGCGCACTGGCGCAGCGACCTGGTGTCGTTCCTGATCGGCTGCAGCTTCACCTTCGAGTGGGCGCTGACGGCGGCGGGCGTTCCGCTGCGCCACCTGGAGCAGGGGCGCAACGTTCCCATGTACGTGACGAGTTGGCAGTGCCGTCCGGCGGGACGGCTGCGCGGGCCGCTGGTGGTGTCCATGCGGCCGGTGCCGCCCGCACACCTCGCGGCGGCGATCCGGGAGAGCAGTCTGCTGCCGGCGGTGCACGGCGGTCCCGTGCACTGCGGCGATCCCGCGGGGCTCGGCATCGACGACCTCGGCCGCCCCGACTTCGGCGACCCGGTGGACCTCGAGCCGGACGACATCCCGGTGTTCTGGGCCTGCGGCGTGACACCGCAGGCCGCGCTGACGGCCTCGCGTCCGCCGTTCGCCATCACCCACGCACCGGGGCAGATGTTCCTCGGCGACGCCCGCGACGAGCAGTTCCGCGTGGTCTGACGGTCCCGCGGCCCGAGAAGGAGAAACGAAGGATCCATGACCTCCATCGATCTGAACGCCGACCTCGGCGAGGGTTTCGGCCGCTGGCGGCTCACCGACGACGAACGGCTGCTGTCCGTCGTCACCAGCGCCAACGTGGCCTGCGGTTTCCACGCCGGGGACGCGGCCACCATGCGCCGGGTCTGCGAGCTCGCGGCCGAGCGCGGGGTGCGGATCGGCGCCCAGGTCTCCTACCGGGACCTGGCGGGGTTCGGGCGGCGCGCGATGGACGTGCCGCCCGCCGAGCTGGCGGCCGAAGTGGCCTACCAGATCGGCGCCCTGGAGGTGTTCGCCCGTGCGGCGGGCGTCCGCGTGGCCTACGTCAAACCGCACGGGGCGCTGTACAACCGGGTGGTCCGCGACGAGGAGCAGGCCGGCGCGGTCGTCGACGGGGTCCTCCTCGCGGACGCCGCGCTGCCGGTGCTCGGCCTGCCCGGCTCGCGGCTGCTGGAACTGGCCGGGAAGGCGGGCCTGCCGGTCGTCCCGGAGGCGTTCGCCGACCGCGCGTACACCGACGAGGGCACCCTGGTGCCGCGCCGTCAGGAGGGCGCCGTGGTGACCGATCCCGCGTCCGTCGTGGCGCGTTCGGTGGAGCTGGCCCGTTCCGGTGAGGTCCGGACGCACTCGGGACGGCGCATCGGGGTGCGGGCGCGTTCCCTGTGCCTGCACGGCGACACGCCCGGCGCGGTGGACCTGGCGCGACGGGTGCGGGGCGGCCTGGAGGCGGCTGGGGTCCGGGTGGAGGCCTTCGCATGAGGGTGCTGCCCGTCGGCGAGGACGCCCTGCTCGTCGAGGTCTCCTCGGGCGACGAGGCCCAGGCGCTCCACGCGGAGTTGCTGCGGCTCCGTGCGCAGGGGTCGCTGCGGGTCGGCGAGATCGTGCCGGCGGCCCGCACGGTCCTGCTCGACGGCCTGTCCGATCCCGCCCGGCTGGCCGCCGAACTGACCGCCCGGCCCCTGCCGCCCGTGCCCCCGAGCGCGCCGGGGACGGTCGAGATCCCGGTGCGCTACGACGGCCCGGACCTCGCCGACGTCGCCGCGCACTGGGGCGTCCCCGCGCGGGAGGTGGCGCGCATCCACGCGGGCACCGGGTTCCGCGTCGCCTTCTGCGGTTTCGCACCCGGTTTCGGCTACCTCACGGGGCTGCCGCCGCGTTACGACGTGCCCCGCCGGCCGACTCCGCGCACGGCCGTGCCGGCCGGCTCGGTGGCGCTGGCGGGACCGTACACGGGCGTCTACCCGCGTTCCTCGCCGGGCGGCTGGCAGCTGATCGGCACGACCGACCTCGTGCTGTGGGACCCCGCGCGGGTGCCGGCCGCGCTGCTCTCCCCCGGCACCCGCGTGCGGTTCGTACCGGTGGCGGCGACGGAGCCGGCGGCATGACGGACCGTGCGCTCGCCGTCGTCCGGGCGGGGGCCCTGACCACCGTGCAGGACCGGGGCCGCCCCGGGCACGCCCACCTGGGCGTGCCCCGTTCCGGGGCGCTGGACGGGCCCGCGGCGGCGCTCGCCAACCGGCTGGCCGGCAACCCGCCGGACGCGGCCGTCCTGGAGACGACCCTCGACGGCTGTGCGCTGCGCCCTCGTTCCACGGCCGTCATGGCGGTCACCGGTGCGCCCTGCCCCGTCACCGTGGACGGCCGTCCGGCCGCCTGGGGCGCGCCGGTGCGCGTGCGGGCCGGGTCGGTCCTGGACGTCGGGGCGGCGGCCCCGGGCGTACGCGCCTACGTCGCCGTCTCCGGGGGGATCGCCGTCGAGCCGGTGCTCGGCAGCCGCTCCACCGACCTGCTCTCGGGCCTCGGCCCGGCGCCCCTCACGGACGGCGCCGTCCTCCCCCTCGGGGCGGTGCGAGGACTCCCCGCGCGGGTGGACGTCGCCCCGCAGCCGGCGCCCCCGGACGAACTCGTCCTGCGCGTGACGCCGGGCCCGCGCGACGACTGGTTCACCCCGGAGGCGGTCCGGGTCCTCACGTCCCGCGCGTACCGCGTGTCCCCCGCGAGCAACCGCATCGGGCTGCGCACGACCGGGCCGGCCCTGGAGCGGGCCCGGCCGGACGAACTCCCCAGTGAGGGCATGGTGCTGGGGGCGGTGCAGGTGCCGCCCGACGGCAGGCCGGTGGTGTTCCTGGCCGACCACCCGACCACCGGGGGCTACCCCGTGATCGCGGTCGTCCGTCCCGCCGACCTCCCGGCCGCCGCCCAGGCGGCACCCGGCACCCCGGTCCGCTTCGTCGCCGTGCGCCGCCGCTGAACGCTCAGGCGGGGCCCGGCCGTTGCTCCCCCCGGGGACAGTGCGGCCGGCGCCGCCGACACGGCTGCGCCGGCCCGCAGGTCCAGCCGGACGCTCGTGCCCCGCGCGCGGTGCCGCACCTCGTCGGCGGCGAGCGGGAGCAGGTGCGGCAGCAGGTCGGTGCACCGGCGGGCCACCCAGCCGGTGCCGGCCGTGGCCGGCCACCGCAGGTTCGCCGTCCCGGTGGGGGCCGGGGAATCGGGCTCGGGCGACGGGGCGGGTCCGCCGGCGGCGCCGCGTGCCACCGGCAGCGCGTGGAACCGCAGGGCCGGCTGCCGGTGCCCCGGCTCGCCGGGGTGCAGCCGGTCCGCGCTCCACATCGCGCGGTCGGTGTCCCGGTCGCCCTCGCACGCGTGCAGGCGCACCGCGCCGTACCGGTCGGGCAACGCGTGGATCACGGTGTTCACCGCCCGTCGCCGCCGGGCCAGCGGGCGGGCCGGACGGTGGGCCGGACCGAAGCCGCGCCTCCCGGGCCGCCCGGTGCGTCGGGCCGGACCGGGCCCGCTGTCCGCCGCACGGCGCCCGGCGCGTCATGGGCCGCGAGGAACGCCGCCACGGAGGCGTCCCAGCCGAAGCGCTCCGCACGCGCGCGTGCCGCCTCGCGCCGCCCCGGTTCCGGCCGTTCCAGGAGCAGCTCGACGGCCTCCGCGAAGGCCTCGCCCCGGTCCTGCGCGACCGCGCCCGACGCACCGATCACCTCCGGCAGGGCCGACGAGGCACTCGCCACGACGGGCGTGCCGCACGCCATCGCCTCCAGCGCGGCGAGGCCGAAGGTCTCGGCGGGCCCCGGTGCCAGGCACACGTCGGCACAGGCCTGGAGCGCGCCGAGGAACGCCCGGTCGGGGACGTGGCCCAGGAAGACCACCGGCAGTGCGCGCTCCCCCGCGCGCTGTGCGAGCCGTGCCCGCAGCGGTCCGTCACCGGCCACCACCAGCACCGCCCGCCGCCCGCGCCGCCGCAGTGCCTCCAGCGCGTCCAGCGCCGTGCCCGGCCGTTTCTCCGGGGACAGCCGGGAGCACATCACCAGCAGCGTCTCCGCCGCGCGCGCGTACCGGGCCCGCAGCCCCGGGTCGCGCAGGGCGGGGTGCCGTTCCCCCAGGTCGACGCCGAGCGGGGCGCGGACCACATTGCGGGCGCCGACCCGCACGAACTCCCGCTCGGCGAACCCGGTGGTGCACACCACGCGCGCGTACGTGTGGGCCGTACGGGTGTTGAGGGCGTCGGCGGCGCGCCGGGCGGCGCCCTCCGGCATTCCCCAGGCGCGCAGCACCCCGTCGGCGGTCTCGTGGGAGACCATGACCGCCGGGACCCGGGCCCGCCGGGCCCACGCGCCGGTCCAGCGCAGGGTCGTGCGGTCGGACACCTCGAGGCGGTCGGGGGCCAGTTCCCGGAGCAGGCCGGTGATCCGCGCCCGGCCGGTGAGGACGCGGTAGCCCCCGGTGCCGGGCAGCAGCGGGCCCGGCAGCGTGATCACCCTTCCCTGCTCGGTCTCCCGGTCGCTCTCCCGCTCGCCGGGGACGATGAGCACGGGCCGGTGCCCCGCCGCGCGGTACCCCCTGCCGAGCTCCCTCAGCGCGGTGCGCAGCCCGCCGGAGGCGGGTGCGACGAAGTTCGCGAGCCGCACGATCCGCAGCGGTCCGTCGGTCCGCACCCGGCCGCCGGCGTGCGCCGGACCGGTGGCCCCCGGCGAACGGCCGCTCACCGGGGCCGCGTTCACGCCGTTCACGCCGTTCATGCCGTTCACGCCGCCACCGCCGTCCTGCGCCCGGCGAGCACATCCGTGTAGTACCGGATCAGCCGGTCCCCGACCGCGGCCCAGGTGCGCCCCTCGACCGTCGCGCGCCCGGCCGCGCCGTACGCGGCCCGCAGCCCGGGGTCGGCGGCCAGGGACCACACCGCGTCGCGCACGGCGGCGGCGTCGCGCGGCGGTACGAGCAGTCCGGTGCGCCCGTGCGCGACCAGGTCCAGCGGGCCGCCCGCCGCGGGCGCCACCACGGGCACGCCGCTCGCCATCGCCTCCTGCACGGTCTGGCAGAAGGTCTCGAGCGGCCCGGTGTGCACGAAGACGTCCAGCGAGGCGAAGAGCCGGGCGAGTTCGTCGCCGGTGCGGCGACCCAGGAAGACCGCGCCGGGCAGCGCCTGCTCCAGCCCCGGCCGGCTGGGCCCGTCGCCGACGACCACGACCCGCACCCCGGACAGGGCGCACACCCCGGACAGCAGCTCGACCTGCTTCTCGGGGGCGAGCCGGCCGACGTAACCGACGACGAGTTCGCCGTTCGGGGCGAGCGCGCGGCGCAGCTCCGCGTCGCGGAGGCCGGGCCGGAAACGGGCGGTGTCCACACCGCGCGGCCACAGCTCGACCCTGGGCACGCCGTGCGCCTCCAGGTCGCGCAGGGCGGCGCCGGACGGAGCCAGGGTGAGGTCGGCCGCCGTGTGCACGGCACGGATGCGCCGCCAGGCCGCCGCCTCGCCCGCGCCCAGG
>NZ_MSGP01000041.1 GCF_002078235.1 Streptomyces viridosporus | reverse complement strand
TGCGTCGAGGGGGCGCCCGGAGTGATCCGGGCGCCCCCTCGACGCATGCCGTGGCGGTGGAGGTCAGATCCGCACCTCGACCGTGCGGGCGAGCCGGTCGTGCAGGCCGCGGCCGTCGCGGTCCCAGATCAGGGCGGGTAGGGCGAGGCAGAGCAGGGCCGAGCGCAGCAGGCCCCGGCCCGGATGGACCTGCCCGGTGTCGAGGGCGACCACGCGCAGGCCGAACAGCCGCTTGCCGGGGGTGAAGCCGACCGTCCCGACGGTGAGGACGCTCAGCACGAAGAACACCAGCAGCGCCCAGTTGCCCGTCGCCTGTCCGTAGCCGTCGGTGATGAGACCGTGTGCGATCAGCATGCACAGGGACCAGTCCACGGCGAGGGCCCCGAGCCTGCGGCCCGGCCGGGCGATCGAGCCCGGTCCCTCCTCCGGCAGTCCCAGCTGCTCGCCCCGGTAGCCGAACTCGGCACCGGCGTCCTCCATGGCCGCGCGCGGCCCGGACAGCCATGATCCGATTGCTTGCCTGTTGTCCACCCGTCCACGGTACTGCGCCCGGATATGACCGGAGGACGGAGGGGTACCCGGGGCTACTGTGGAAAGGCGTCGGTTAACGCGTGCGAAACAAACGGGTCACGCCCGAGAAATGACCCGTCCCTAGGGTCGAGTGCAACGTGTGCCACCCGCACTGGCCGCACGAACGATCTACCACCCCGGCGGGACGGTCGGGAGTAGGAGGAGCTGGATGTTCCAGAACGCCGACGAGGCCAAGAAGTTCATCGCGGACGAGGACGTCAAGTTCGTCGATGTCCGCTTCTGCGACCTCCCGGGTGTGATGCAGCACTTCACCGTGCCTGCCGACACGTTCGACCCGGCCGAGGAGCTGGCCTTCGACGGATCCTCGATCCGTGGTTTCCAGGCCATCCACGAGTCCGACATGGCGCTGCTCCCGGACCTGTCGACCGCCCGCGTCGACCCGTTCCGCCGTGACAAGACGCTGAACATCAACTTCTTCATCCACGACCCGATCACGGGTGAGCAGTACTCCCGCGACCCGCGCAACGTGGCCAAGAAGGCCGAGGCCTACCTCGCCTCCACCGGCATCGCGGACACCGCGTTCTTCGGTCCCGAGGCCGAGTTCTACGTCTTCGACAGCGTGCGCTTCAAGACCTCCGAGAACGAGTCCTTCTACCACATCGACTCCGAGGCGGGCGCCTGGAACACCGGTGCGCTGGAGGACAACCGCGGCTACAAGGTCCGCTACAAGGGCGGCTACTTCCCGGTCCCGCCGGTCGACCACTTCGCCGACCTGCGCGCCGAGATCTCCCTGGAGCTGGACCGGGCCGGCCTGAAGGTCGAGCGCCAGCACCACGAGGTGGGCACCGCCGGCCAGGCCGAGATCAACTACAAGTTCAACACCCTGCTCGCGGCCGCCGACGACCTGCAGCTCTTCAAGTACATCGTGAAGAACGTCGCCTGGCGCAACGGCAAGACCGCGACCTTCATGCCGAAGCCGATCTTCGGTGACAACGGTTCGGGCATGCACGTCCACCAGTCGCTGTGGGCGGGCGGCGAGCCGCTCTTCTACGACGAGCAGGGCTACGCCGGCCTGTCGGACATGGCCCGCTACTACATCGGCGGCATCCTCAGGCACGCCCCGTCGCTGCTGGCCTTCACCAACCCGACGGTGAACTCCTACCACCGCCTGGTGCCGGGCTTCGAGGCCCCGGTGAACCTGGTGTACTCGCAGCGCAACCGCTCCGCCGCGATGCGCATCCCGATCACCGGGTCGAACCCGAAGGCCAAGCGCGTCGAGTTCCGCGCCCCGGACGCCTCCGGCAACCCGTACCTGGCCTTCTCGGCCCTGCTCCTGGCCGGCCTGGACGGCATCAAGAACAAGATCGAGCCGGCCGAGCCGATCGACAAGGACCTCTACGAGCTGGCTCCCGAGGAGCACGCCAACGTCGCGCAGGTCCCGACCTCCCTCGGCGCCGTGCTGGACCGCCTCGAGGCCGACCACGAGTTCCTCCTCCAGGGCGACGTGTTCACGCCGGACCTGATCGAGACGTGGATCGACTACAAGCGCGCGAACGAGATCGCCCCGCTGCAGCTGCGTCCGCACCCGCACGAGTTCGAGCTCTACTTCGACGTGTGACGGACACCGGGCCTCCCGGCCCGGGGCTTCCCTTCCGGGGGCCCGCCACCCTTCACGGGGCGGCGGGCCCCCGTCGCGTTCGGGAACGGGACGGCCCGTCGGGCGTGCCCTCGGGGAGCGGTGCGCGCCCGGCGCCGGTGCGGCGGCGCCCGTCGTCGCTGACGCTTCCCCGTACGGTCGCCGTGCGCCCCCCCGTGTCCCGTTCGTCGTCGCCCGCCCGGGAACCGTCCCGTTCCCGGAGACGTCCCCGGCATCGTCCTGCCCCCAACCGGCCTCGCCCCGACAGCGGTTGCCGACGCGCCCGGTCGGCGCTTCACAGAGGGGGCCGGTGGGAGGATCCTGGTTCCAGACGGATGTTCGAGAGGGGAAACGGGGATGACCGAGAAGGACGGCGGGCGCGGCAGGGACGAGCAGGACGACGCCGAGCAGCGCGAGTTCGACCTGCGGTGGGCCGACGGCGCGGAGTACAAGGAGCCGTCCGCCCGGGCCCGGATGCTCGCCGCGCGCTGGAAGGACAACCCTCCTGGACCGGTCCCGTTCCGCCCCGACCCGGAGCACACGCGGTCGTCCGGCCGGTCGTCCTGGGTGTCGACGGCCGTGGTGCTCGGCTGCGTGGCGGCGGTGATCCTGTTCCTCGGGTACATCGACTTCCGCCCGCACTGATTCACCCGCACCAATTCGTGCGCCCGCCCGCTCCACCGGTTCCTACGATCGCCGGGACGGCAGGTCGACGGGGGGGGGCGCACGAATTGGTG
>NZ_MSGP01000409.1 GCF_002078235.1 Streptomyces viridosporus | reverse complement strand
ACTCCGGCGGCCCTTCCCCGGTGGAGCGCATGTTGTGCGCTCCCCCGGGGAAGGGCCGCCGGAGTCGGCCGGATATCACTCGAACGGGTGGGCGGGGGAAGCGGGCGCGTGCCCTTTTCCGGGCGGGCGTCGGGCTGCGATGATCGGGGCGAGCGATGTTAACCCGCGTTAACCGGAGGGTGTCATGAGTGAGGAACGGTTCGGGGAGTTCGTGCTGGTGCGCCGGCACGAGCAGGGGCATGTCGCGGAGCTCGTCCTCGACCGGCCGCGGGCCATGAACGCCGTGTCGACCGGGATGGCCCGCTCCCTCGCCGGGGCCTGTGCGGCGCTGGCGGAGGACCGGGACGTCCGGGTGGTGGTGCTGACCTCGTCGCACGAGCGGGCGTTCTGCGTGGGGGCCGACCTGAAGGAGCGCAACTCCTTCAGCGACGCCGACCTGGTGCGCCAGCGCCCGGTGGCGCGCGGGGCGTACACCGGGGTGCTCGAACTGCCGGTGCCCACGGTCGCGGCGGTGCACGGGTTCGCCCTGGGCGGCGGTTTCGAGCTGGCCCTGTCGTGCGACGTGATCGTGGCCGACCGCACGGCCGTGGTGGGACTGCCCGAGGTGTCCGTCGGGGTGATCCCGGGCGGCGGCGGTACGCAGCTGCTGCCCCGGCGGGTGGGCGCGGCGCGCGCCGCCGAGCTGATTTTCACGGCGCGGCGGGTGGAGGCCGCCGAGGCCCGGGAGCTGGGGCTCGTCGACGAACTGGTGGAGGAGGGGCGGGACCGGGAGGCGGCCCTGGCCCTGGCGTCCCGGATCGCCGCGAACTCCCCGGTGGGGCTGCGGGCGGCCAAGCGGGCGCTGCGTCTCGGGCACGGGCTGGACCTGTCCGCCGGTCTCGAGGTCGAGGACGCGGCCTGGCGGTCGGTGGCGTTCTCGGGCGACCGCGCGGAGGGGGTCGCCGCCTTCAACGAGAAGCGCAGGCCGAACTGGCCGGGAGAGTAGCGGAGGCTCGTCGTGATTCCGGGGCCGCCCCGCTGTGGGCGGTCCCCGTTCGCGCGGTTAATGTACCCGTTCGCCCGGAACCTCCCTAGCCTGGAGGGATGGGTGAGGACAGCCGGCTGGCGGCCGTGGTGGCGCTGGCCCAGGGCATGGCCGCCGCGCAGAGCTCGCGGGAGGCC
>NZ_MSGP01000408.1:652-990 GCF_002078235.1 Streptomyces viridosporus | reverse complement strand
GGCCCGAAGGTGCCCTGAGCCGACTGACACCCGTCACCCGACATGACTGTGGCCCGCCGTTTCCCGGCGGGCCACAGTCATGTCGGGTGACCGGCCGGCATCGCCGGTGCGGGTGAACGGTGCGCCCCGGACTCATGTGACGAACAGTCAAGTAGTGGTACGGCTCCCGAGCCATCTCATGATCGCCACCGGCCTTCGGTCACTTGACGCAAGCACCGGCAATAGGTTGCATACGTTCTGTGATCGTGCACCCTGCTCCGTCTTTCTGTTCCTCCCCGTCCCTACGGACGTCACTTCGAGCAGGGGGAGCCGCGCCGTGGACCCGGTGATCGTCGTCG
>NZ_MSGP01000408.1:339-614 GCF_002078235.1 Streptomyces viridosporus | reverse complement strand
ACGAGATCACCTACGACGACGCCCGGCCCGCGCCCCTGCACATCGCCCAGCACGTCCTGACGGGCGTCCTGCGCGCCGCCCTCGCGCGCGAACGGCTCGTCAAGGTCGCGGTGGACAGCCGTCTGGACTCCCTCGAGCAGGAGCCCTCGGGCGTCACCGCCCACACCCGCGGCCCTGGGGGGACCTGGTGGCGCGGCAGTTACCTGGTCGGCTGCGACGGCCCCCGTTCGACCGTGCGCAAGCTCCAGGACATCCGCTTTCCCGGCCGCACGGCG
>NZ_MSGP01000408.1:0-234 GCF_002078235.1 Streptomyces viridosporus | reverse complement strand
CTACGAGTTGTTGGACACCGGGGTCCACACCGTGCACCACCGGCTGGCCCGGCGCTGGCGGGCCGACCGCGTGTTCCTCGCCGGGGACGCGGCCCACCTGCTCGGCTCACTGGGCACGCACGGGCTGGACGAGGGACTGCGCGACGTCGACAACCTCGCCTGGAAACTGGCGCTGGCCTGGCACCACGGTCCGCACGAGGCGCTGCTCGACAGCTACCAGACCGAGCGCCGCGC
>NZ_MSGP01000407.1 GCF_002078235.1 Streptomyces viridosporus | reverse complement strand
GCCCTCACGTCCCCCGGCCCCTCTGCTCCGGGGGAGCTTCGCTCAGGGCGGGGCCGGGGGACGTGAGGGCGGTCATGCGGGCGCTCCTTCCAGGGCGGGCCGCGCGGTGCGGGAGCGCAGCCACCAGTCGCGCAGTCCCCACAGGACCAGCGCGCCGTAGATGACGTAGACGAAGCCGGAGAAGGCGAAGCCGTTGGCGAAGTTCAGGGGGACGCCGACGAGGTCGACGAGCAGCCAGGCGACCCAGAACTCGACCATGCCGCGGGCCTGGGCGTACATGGCGACGATCGTGCCGACGAAGATGTAGGCGTCCGGCCAGGGGTCCCAGGACAGGGACGGGTAGAGGGTGAACAGTCCGCCGACGGCGAGGGTGCCGGCGGCCGCGGCGGCGCACAGCGCTCCGCGCTCGCGCCAGGTGGCGAAGCGGACCGCGACGGAGCCGTCCTGCGCCTGCCGGCGGCCGCGGTTCCACTGCCAGAAGCCCCAGGCGGCGACGAGCATCACGACGATCTGCTTGCCCGCGCTGCCGGAGAGGTGGGCGGTGGCGAAGGCGGCGAAGAGGATCAGGCCGGAGACGAACTGGGCGGGCCAGGTCCAGATGGAGCGCCGCCAGCCGAGGGCCAGGGCGACCAGACCGATCACGTTGCCGATCATGTCCGACCACTTGATGTGCTGGTCGAAGAGGACGAAGGCCTCGGAGTTGAGCCAGTTCACCGCGCGGCCCCCTCGCCGAGGGCCCGGTCGCCGATCATCCGCTCGACGTACTTGGCGATGACGTCCACCTCGAGGTTGACCGGGTCGCCGGGCTGCTTGAGGCCGAGCGTGGTCAGGGCGAGGGTGGTGGGGATCAGGCTGACCGTGAAGAAGTCGGGGCCGGCGTCGACGACGGTGAGGCTGATGCCGTCGACGGTGATGGAGCCCTTCTCCACCACGTAGCGGGAGAGGTCCGCCGGGAGGGAGACCTTCACGACCTCCCAGTTCTCGGACGGCTTGCGCTCGAGGATCTCGCCGGTGCCGTCGACGTGCCCCTGCACGATGTGGCCGCCGAGGCGGGCGCCCAGGGCCATGGGGCGTTCGAGGTTGACGCGGGAGCCGACGGCGAGGGCGCCGAGGCTGGAGCGGTTCAGGGTCTCGGCCATCACGTCGGCGGTGAACTCGTCGCCCCCGTGCTCGACGACGGTGAGGCAGACGCCGTTGACGGCGATGGAGTCCCCGTGTTTCGCGTCCTCGGTGACCACGGGGCCGCGCAGCCGGAAGCGACAGGCGTCGTCGAGGGTCTCGACGGCGGTGACCTCGCCCAGCTCTTCGACGATTCCGGTGAACACTTCCCGGGTCCTCCTGCCTCTTCGGGCACGGACTCCGGGGCTGTCGATGACGACAGATCGTACGGACGAGGACACCGGGGCGACGCCGGACAGGGTTCGCCTCGACGGCGAACCGGTACGGCGGCGCGCATGATGCCCGCCCGCCGCGCACTGCCTCCCATCCGGACTTTAACCGTCGGTCCAGGAATTTCACCTGGTCAACCGACCGCTGGAAGCGGCCGGGTCGCGGACTGTAACCGCCGGTTCGGACTTTCACCGACCCCGGAGTGCGCTGCTACTGGTACAGGGTCAGTGTGCCATGCCCGATCGCCGTGCACAGGGGCGGGAGGTGTGGGGTGGCTCACAGCGGGCGGTGCCGGCCCGCCGGACACGGGGCGGAGAGGCGCCCCCTTCCCGCCCCCGCATCCGGGAGCCGTGGAATTGGTCCATACCTATTGACGGTGTGGTCTAGTCCTCTTAGGGTCTGCGCCAGCACCAGGGAGCCTGCTGACTCTCGCGAGACCGGCCCGGCGGCGGTGACGACGGCCCTTGCCCGCCGCCGGGTCTCACCACGTCACCGTGGTGGGCGCGTGACGCGGGGCCGCCCGCACACGGGCGGGTCGGTGCGGCGCCCGGTCCGGGGCGGACCGCCCCTCCCGGCCGAACGGACCCGTCCCCCGGGTGCGGGCCGCGGCGGGCCCGGACAAGCTGGACCTCGTGCGCCGCCGGACTTCGACGCCGTCGGCCGGCGTCGGCGCGAGGCCCGCGGCCACGGCTCCTCGCGCCGGTGTCACATTCCGCGGCGGCCGCCCGTCCGGTGGGCGAGGGGCGCTCCAGCGGGGAGCGCCCGGTGTCCGAAAGGGCTGAACGACATGACCACGATCCTGGTGACCGGTGGTACCGGAACGCTCGGCCGGCTCGTCACCGAGCGGTTGCGGGCGGACGGGCACGAGGTGCGGGTGCTCAGCCGGAGCTCCCGGCCGTACGCCGTCGACCTGCGCGAGGGCGGGAGCGGGCTGGACGCGGCGGTCCAGGGGGTGGAGACGATCGTGCACTGCGCGACCTCGCCGCGCGGTGGTGACGAGCGTGCGGCACGGAACCTGATCGCGGCGGCGCGGCGGGCCGGGGTGGGGCACCTGGTGTACATCTCGATCGTCGGCGTCGACCGGGTGCCGTTCGGCTACTACCGGACCAAGCACGCGGTGGAGCGGCTGGTCGAGGAGTCGGGGCTCGGCTGGACGGTGCTGCGCGCCACCCAGTTCCACGATCTGGTGCTCACCCTCCTCCAGGGCCTGTCCAGGCTGCCGGTCGTGCCGCTGCCCGCCCGTGTGAAGGACCAGCCGATCGACGTCGCCGAAGTCGCCGCACGGCTGGTGGAGCTGGCCCAGGGCGGGCCGGCGGGCCGCGTCGAGGACATGGGCGGCCCGGAGGTGCGGACGTTCGACTCGCTGGCCCGCGCGTACCTGAAGGCCACGGGCCGCCGTCGCGCGGTGGTGAAGGTGCCCCTGCGCGGCGCGGCCTACCGCGCCTTCCGGGCCGGCGGCCATCTGGCCCCGCAACGGGCGGTGGGCAAGCGCACCTTCGACGAGTTCCTGGCGGAGCGGTTCCGGGGCGCGGGACGCCGGTGAGCGGGCGGGCCTCCGCCGGGCCGGCAGGGGCGTCACCGGTGGGGCCGCAGGGGGCGCCGGGGCTCTCGCCCGGCCCCGCGGCGGCTGCGGACCGGCCGGGCCGACCCTGCCGGCGGGATCAGCCGGCGGGGTCGGAGCACCACGGCACAGGGGAGCCGAAGAGCTCGTCCTGGGCGCGGTCCCGGGCGGTCAGCAGCGCGCCCCGCAGGACCGCGCCGCCGCCCAGGGCACTGGCCCGCACCTCGGTGGGCAGGGGCGAGACGACGGCCAGGCGGTCCCGCACCCGGGAGGCGAGCGCCTCCCCGCCGGCCTGACCGACCTCCCCGCCCAGCACCACGCATCCGGGATCCAGCAGGGCGACCACCGACGCGACGCCCACCACGATCCGGTCGGCCAGCGCGTCGAGGAAGCGCGCCCCGGCGGACGCCGCCCCGGCGGACGCCGGCCCGGCCTCCCGGGCGGCCGCCCGTACCGCCTCCGCCGCCACCGGGTCGGCCGCGGAGGCGGTCACGAGGCCGTGCTCCGCCGCCAGTTCCGCGACCGCCGCCGCCCCGACCAGGGAGTGGAAGCCGCCCGCGCAGTCCGTGGCCGACGGGAGGCCGTCGGTGCCCGGAACCGGGAGGAAGCCGATCTCGCCCGTGCCGCCGGAGGCACCCCGGCGCAGGGTGCCGTCGAGGATCACGGCCGCGCCGGTGCCGTGGCCCAGCCACAGCAGGACGAAGGTGTCCCGGTCGTCGGCCGCCCCGTCGCGCTGCTCGGCCAGCGCGGCGAGGTTGGTCTCGTTCTCCACGCTGACGCGGGCCTCGGGGAGGCGTTCCTGGAGCGCGTCGACCAGGCGGCGGTGCCATTCGGGCAGGCCGGTGGAGTCGCGCAGTGCGCCGCTCGCGGGGTCGATCAGTCCCGGCGCGCCGATCCCGACGGTGTGCAGCCGGTCGGCGCCCGCCTCCTTCACCGTCCGCTCGACCAGCGCCACCGCCTGCTCCACGGCCGGCCCCGTCCCCGCCTCCCCGGTGATGGGCACGGAGGCCTCGGCCAGGACCTCGCCGACGAGGTCGGAGACGACCACGGCGACGCCTTCGGTGCGCACGTCGAGCGCGGCCAGGTGCGCCCGGCCGGCGACGATGCCGTACAGCTTGGCGTTGGGTCCGCGCCGCTGCTCCCCCGCCTCTCCGACCACCGCGACCAGACCGGCGGCGGTGAGGCGCTCGACGAGGTCGGCGACGGTCGGCCGGGAGAGCCCGGTCAGCTGCTTCAGCCGGCCTGCCGTCAGCGGGCCCTCCCGCTGGAGCAGACGCAGGGCGAGCCGGTCGTTGATGGCTCTGGCGGTGCTCGGGGATGCGGCCATGGCGGGATCCTCCCAGATCGGCGGGGCCGGTCGGGTCCGGGACCGGCGGTGCGGAATCAGCCGTGAACCACTTATCCATCAGGCAGGTTACCTGATAGTTTACGGCGGCACGCGCGGGGACGGACGACCGAAGGGGCGGGGCGGATGGGTGCAGAGGTCCATGGGCGGCTCGAGGTGAGACGGGCGCGGTACGCCGTGGCCACCGTGTTCGCCGTGCACGGCGCCGTCACCGGCTCGTTCGCCACCCGCGTCCCGTGGATCCAGGACCACGCCGGGGTCGGCGCGGGGCAGCTCGGGCTGGCGCTCGCCTTCCCCGCGCTCGGCGCGTCCGTCGCGATGCCGCTCGCCGGGAGGATCAGTCACCGCTTCGGCGCCCGCACCGCCCTGCGTGGACTGATCGCCCTGTGGACGCTCGCGCTCGTCCTCCCCTCGCTCGCCCCGAACATGCTCACGCTCTGCCTGGTCCTGTTCGTCTACGGCGCCACGGCCGGCATGTCCGACGTGGCGATGAACGCGCTGGGCGTGGAGGTGGAGAACCGTCTCGACAAGTCGATCATGTCCGGGCTGCACGGCATGTGGAGCGTCGGTGCCCTGGTCGGCTCGGCGGCCGGCACGCTCGCCGCGCACCTCGGTGCGGACGCCCGGCTGCACCACGCGCTCGCGGCCGCTGTCCTGACGGCGGTGGGCGTCACCGCCTGCGCCTGGGTGCTGGATCTGCAGCCCGCCGAGGACGAGGAGCCGCCGCCGAGGTTCGCGCTGCCGCCGCGCTCCGCGCTGCTGATCGGCGCGATCGGGTTCTGCGCGGTGTTCGCGGAGGGCGCGAGCCTGGACTGGTCGGCGGTCTACCTGCGCGACCGGCTCGACGCCTCGGCCGGTCTCGCCGCCGCCTGCACCACCGGTTTCACCCTGACCATGGCGATCGCCCGGATCGCCGGGGACCGGGTGGTGGACCGCTACGGCGCCGTCCGCACGGTCCGCGCGAGCGGGGCGCTCGCCGTGCTCGGCGGACTGCTGATCGTCCTCGCGCGGCACCCCGCGGTGGCGATGGGCGGTTTCGCCCTGATGGGCCTGGGCATCGCGGTGGTCGTGCCGCTGTGCTTCGCCGCCGCCGGGCGCAGCGGCCCCAATCCGAGCCTGGCCATCGCGGGCGTCGCGACCATCACCTACACCTCGGGCCTGATCGCTCCGAGCGCGATCGGGCTGCTGGCCCAGGCGACCAGTCTGATGGTGTCGTTCGTCCTGGTCACGGTGTTGTCGTGCGGTCTGGCCGGCTTCGCGAGGGTCCTGCGCGCCGGGGACCGTACGCCGATCACGCGTCCGGGCGCAGCAGTTCCCGAGCCGCGGCCCTGAACGCCTCGCTCCAGGGCGCCGGGCGCAGCGTCCCGGCGTCCAGCCGCACCAGCACCCGGCTGCCCCGCGCGTACGTCACCGCGCCGTCCCGCGAACAGAAGCGGAAGCCGTAGGTCAGCCCGGTCGTGCCGAGCCGGTCCAGCCAGAGGTGGACGGCGTGGGCGCCGGTCCGGGTCACCGGCGCCTCGTAGCCGATCCGGAACTCCCTGACCGCGTTGCAGGCGTCGCCGGCCGCGGCCCAGTCGCCCTCGAAGCGGATGCCCTTCTCCTGCCACAGCTCGGTCCAGGCCCGCTCGACCAGCAGCGGGTAGCGGGCGTTGTGCAGCAGCCCCAGCGCGTCGAGGTCGTCGAAGTGGACGGTCACGGGGATCAGCCGGCCGTGGGACGGGGCGGGGGCGGTCGGGACGTCGACGGTCACGGGTGGGGCTCCTGGGACGCACGGGATGAATGCCGCATACATCGAACAGCGGCGCGCCCTCATCCTAAGCAGACGCTCAGCCGGGGCGGGCCCACCCGGTCGGGCCGTCCGGAGCACTCCTGTTCACCCCTGACAATGGTCCGGACACGCTGCACGTACGACGAAAGCGACGACCCATGAATCTCGGCGTCCGCTGGACACTGCACGGCGACGGACGCACTCCGGCGCCCGGAGCGGTGGTCCGCCCCGACGAACGGCTCTCCTGGCCCCGCACCGTCGGGCTCGGCGCCCAGCACGTCGTGGCCATGTTCGGGGCGTCCTTCGTCGCCCCGGTCCTCATGGGCCTGGACCCCAACCTCGCGATCATGATGTCGGGTGTCGCGACCATCGTCTTCCTGCTGGCGACCCAGGGGCGGGTGCCCAGCTACCTGGGCTGCTCGCTCTCCTTCGTCGGCGTCGCCGCGGTCATCCGGGCCCAGGGCGGGTCGAGCGCCACCGTGACCGGCGCGGTGTTCGTGGTCGGGGCCGCGCTGTTCCTGGTGGGGCTCGCGGTGCGGCGTTTCGGGGCGCGGATCATCCACGCCACGATGCCGCCGATCGTCACCGGCGCGGTGGTGATGCTGATCGGCTTCAACCTGGCGCCGGTGACCGCCGCCACGTACTGGCCGCAGGACCAGTGGACCGCCCTGTCCGTGATGCTGTTCACCGGCCTGGCGGTGGTGTGCCTGCGGGGCTTCTGGTCCCGTGTCGCGATCTTCCTCGGGCTGGTCTTCGGGTACGCGCTCTCCTGGGCCCTCGACCTGGTCTTCGGCCGGATCCACTCCGCGGACGCGAGCGGCAAGGTCACCGACCACTGGCGCCTGGACCTGTCCGGTGTGGGCCAGGCCGACTGGTTCGGTCTGCCGAACCTGCACGGCCCGTCCTTCGAGTGGTCGGCGATCCTGGTCGCCCTGCCGGTCGTCATCGCGCTGATCGCCGAGAACGCCGGGCACGTCAAGGCCGTCGGCGAGATGACCGGCGACAACCTCGACGACAAGCTGGGCACGGCCATCTCCGCCGACGGCGTCGGCTCCATGCTGTCCACCGCCGTCGGCGGCCCGCCCAACACCACCTACTCCGAGAACATCGGCGTGATGGCGGCGACCCGGGTCTACTCGACCGCCGCGTACTGGGCCGCCGCGTGCTTCGCCCTGCTGTTCGGCCTCTGCCCGAAGTTCGGCGCGGTCGTGGCCGCGATCCCCGGCGGTGTGCTCGGCGGGATCACCGTCATCCTGTACGGCATGATCGGCCTGCTCGGCGCCCAGATCTGGATCAACGCCAAGGTGGACCTGCGCAATCCGCTGAACCTGGTACCGGCCGCCGCGGGCATCATCATCGGCGTCGGCAACGTGACGATGGAGTTCACCGACACCTTCTCCCTCAGCGGCATCGCGCTGGGCACGCTCGTCGTCATCACCGGCTACCACGCGCTGCGCGCCTTCGCGCCCGCCCACCTCAAGACGCAGGAGCCGCTGCTCGACGAGGGCACCTCCTCCTACGACGACAGCGGCAGGGGCGACCCGGGCGACGAGAGTCCTCAGCGCGCCAGCTCGTAGGCGTACGACGGGGTGAAGGTGCCCGGCGCCCCCTTGCAGCCGTCCGACTCCCCCGGCAGCTTCACCCACAGGTAGGCGTCGATCCCCGGCTCGCCGGTATCGAGCGTCGGGGCGCGGCCGAGCTTGCGGCCCGCCGGGTCGCACCACTCGCCGTCGGCCGGGGCGCCGTTGCCGTTGCGGCTGGT
>NZ_MSGP01000406.1 GCF_002078235.1 Streptomyces viridosporus | reverse complement strand
CCTTGGTGAAGTGGGCGGCGGTCAGCTTCTGCAGCTCCACCATCTGCGGGTTGTTCACCATCAGGACGTTGATGGAGCTGACCGCCGCCCACTTCACCAAGGACACCGGCATCAAGGTGAACTTCACCGTCCTGCCGGAGAACGACGTCCGCGACAAGATCAGCCAGGACTTCGCCAACCAGGCCGGGCAGTACGACGTCGCCACCCTGAGCAACTACGAGATCCCGATCTACGCCAAGAACGGGTGGTTGCACTCGCTGGACTCCTACGTCGAGAAGGACACCGCCTTCGACCAGGACGACATCCTCCCGCCGATGACCCGGGCGCTCACCGCGGAGGACGGCAAGCTGTACGGCGAGCCGTTCTACGGCGAGTCCTCCTTCCTGATGTACCGCAAGGACGTCCTGGAGAAGGAGGGCCTGACCATGCCGGACAAGCCCACCTGGAAGCAGGTCGCCGACATCGCCGCGAAGGTCGACGGTTCCTCCTCCGGCATGAAGGGCATCTGCCTGCGCGGACTGCCCGGTTGGGGCGAGGTCATGGCGCCGCTGACCACGGTGGTCAATACCTTCGGCGGCACCTGGTTCGACGAGGACTGGACGGCGCGGCTGGACTCCAAGGAGTTCAAGGAGGCCACGCGGTTCTACGTCGACCTGGTCCGCGAGCACGGCGAGGCCGGCGCCGCCCAGTCCGGCTACGCGGAGTGCCTGAACAACATGACCCAGGGCAAGACGGCCATGTGGTACGACGCCACCGCCGGCGCCGGCTCCCTGGAGGCCGACGGCTCCCCGGTCAAGGGCAAGATCGGCTACGTCCCGGCGCCGGTCGAGAAGACCGACAGCTCGGGCTGGCTCTACACCTGGGCATGGGGCATCCAGAAGGCGTCCGAGAACACCGGGGACGCCTGGAAGTTCATCTCCTGGGCCTCCGGCAAGGACTACGAGAAGCTCGTCGGCGAGAAGGTCGGCTGGTCCGACGTGCCGGCCGGCAAGCGCGCCTCGACCTATGACATACCGCAGTACCGCGAGGAGGCCGCCGCGTTCGCGGACGTCACCCGGGACGCCATCGCGAACGCCAAGCCCGAGGACCCGGGCGTGCAGCCCCGGCCCGCGCCCGGCATCCAGTTCGTCGGCATCCCCGAGTTCACCGACCTGGGCACCAAGGTCTCCCAGGAGATCAGCTCCGCCATCGCCGGACGCCAGTCGGTGGACAGCGCGCTGAAGAAGGCCCAGAAGCTCGCCGAGGCCGTCGCCGAGAAGTACGAGGAATCATGACCCTGACGACCCCGGCCCGGGCCGCCGCCGTCTCCGGACGGCCGACGGCCCGGCGCCCGAACCGCATGCGCGTCTGGGCCACCCGGGCGCCCCTGCTGCCGGCGCTGATCTTCATGATCGTCGTCACCCAGCTGCCCTTCGTGGCCACCCTGGTGATCTCGTTCCTCGACTGGAACGCGCTCTACCCCGACCGGCGCGGCTTCGCCGGCTTCGCCAACTACGGCGAGGTGCTGACCGACCCCGACCTGCGCGGTTCGGTGTGGACGACCATCCTGCTGACCGTCACCGTGGTGCTGGTCAGCCTGCTGCTCGGGCTGCTGCTGGCGCTGCTGCTGGACCGCCGCTTCCGCGGCCGGGGCGCCGTGCGCACCATGCTCATCGCGCCGTTCCTGCTGGTGCCGGTCGCCGCCGCGCTGATGTGGAAGCACCTGCTGTTCAACCCGGAGTACGGGCTGTTCAACGGCATCCTGCACGCCGTCGGCGGGGACGGGGCCGCCCAGCCGGACTGGATCTCCGAGATGCCGCTGATGGCGGTGGAGGCCGCGCTGATCTGGCAGTGGACCCCGTTCATGATGCTGATCCTGCTGGCCGGGCTGCAGAGCCGCGACCCGCAACTGGTCGAGGCGGCCCGGATGGACGGCGCGAGCGACTGGCAGGTGTTCGTGCACCTCACGCTGCCGCACCTGCGCCGCTACATCGAACTCGGCGTGCTGCTCGGCTCGATCTACATCGTGCAGAACTTCGACGCGGTGTTCACCATCACCTCCGGTGGCCTGGGCACCGCGAACCTGCCGTACACGATCTACCAGACCTTCTACCAGGCGCACGAGAACGGCCTCGCCTCCGCGGCCGGGGTCATCGTCGTGATCGGCTCGATCGTCCTGGCGACCTTCGCGCTGCGCGTGGTGTCGTCGCTGTTCCGTGAGGAGGTGTCCCGCTGATGGCCACCGTCGCCACCACCGCCCCGCGGCACGGCCGGCCGCCCGGCCGGTTCCGGGGGGCCGCCCTGGGCGTCGTCGCCTGGCTGGCCGGCATCGTGTTCGTGCTGCCCGTCCTGTGGATGGTGCTGACGTCCTTCCACTCCGAGGCGGACGCGGCGACCAACCCGCCGTCCGTGGCCGCCGCACTGACGCTGGAGGGCTACCGCGAGTTCTTCGGACTGACCGGCGGCGCCAGCCCCTGGCCCTCGCTGATCAACTCCATGACCGCCTCGCTGGTCTCCACCCTGCTGACCCTCCTCCTCGCGCTGCCGGCCGCGTACGCGCTGTCCATCCGGCCGGTGAAGAAGTGGACCGACGTCCTGTTCTTCTTCCTGTCCACCAAGATGCTGCCCCTGGTGGCCGCTCTGCTGCCGATCTACCTGTTCGCGAAGAACACCGGCCTGCTCGACAACATCTGGGCGCTGGTCATCCTCTACACGGCCATGAACCTGCCGATCGCGGTCTGGATGATGCAGTCGTTCCTGTCCGAGGTCCCGGTCGCGATCATCGAGGCCGCCCAGCTCGACGGCGCCCGGCTGCCGACCGTGCTGGGCCGCGTGGTCGCCCCGATCGCCCTGCCCGGCATCGCGGCGACCGCCCTGATCTGCTTCATCTTCAGCTGGAACGAGCTGATGTTCGCGCGGGTCCTCACGGGCGTGGTCGCCGGGACCGCTCCCGTCTTCCTCACCACCTTCATCACCAGCCAGGGCCTGTTCCTGGCCAAGGTGTGCGCCGCGTCGCTCGTCATCTCCCTGCCGGTGCTCGCCGCGGGGTTCGCCGCCCAGGACAAACTCGTCCAGGGCCTGTCGTTGGGAGCCGTGAAATGAAGGCCGCCGTCATCGAGTCCGTGGGCAGGGTCGTCGTCACCGAGGCCCCGGACCCGACGCCCGGGCCGCGCGAGGTCGTCGTCGAGGTCGCGGCCTGCGGGTTGTGCGGCACGGACCTGCACATCCTCCAGGGCGAGTTCGCGCCCGAGCTGCCGATCGTGCCGGGGCACGAGTTCGCGGGCGAGGTGGTCGGCGTCGGCACGCGGGTCACGGAGGTGTCGGTCGGCGACCGGGTCGCGGTGGACCCCTCCCTGTACTGCCACGAGTGCCGCTACTGCCGTATCGGCCACAACAACATGTGCGAACGCTGGGGGGCGATCGGCGTCACCACGGCCGGCGGCGCCGCGCAGTACGCGGTGGCCCCGGTGGCGAACTGCGTCAAGCTGCCCGAGCACGTCCGCACCGAGGACGCGGTGCTGATCGAGCCCCTCTCCTGCGCGGTGCGCGGCTACGACGTGCTCCAGTCCCGCCTGGGCGCCCGGGTGCTGGTCTACGGCTCCGGGACGATGGGCCTGATGATGCTGGAGCTGGCCAAGCGGACCGGCGCGGCGAGCGTGGACGTGGTGGACGTGAACCCGGCGCGCCTGGAGACGGCCCGCAAGCTGGGCGTGTCGGCCGCGGCCGCGAACGCCGACGAGCTGGACCGCCCGCAGGGCTGGGACGTCGTCGTCGACGCCACGGGCAACGCGGCGGCGATCCAGGACGGCCTGGGCCGCGTCGCCAAGGCCGGCACCTTCCTCCAGTTCGGCGTCGCCGACTACGCGACGCGGGTGACGATCGACCCGTACCGCATCTACAACCAGGAGATCACCATCACCGGCTCGATGGCGGTCCTGCACAGCTTCGAACGGGCGGCGGAGCTCTTCGCGGGCGGTGTCCTGGACCCGGAGGTCTTCATCAGCGACCGCGTCCCGCTGGAGCGGTACCCCGAGGCGCTGGAGCAGTTCGCGGCGGGGGTGGGCCGGAAGATCGTGGTCGTGCCGTAGGACTCCCCGCTCCCGCGGCCCTCGCCCTCCCCGGGGGCGGGCGAGGGCCGCGGGAGCGGAGATCCGCGGGCCCGCCGGACGGCACCGGGTAAGGGAACGGCAAAACACCCTCGCTCGTTCACCCGGCATGACCGCTATGACCCCTGGCTCGAACATTCCCCTCTCCGCCGCCCGCGTGACGGTGGACGTCGCCGCTCCGGTGCGGCTCGACGTATCGGGCCTGCTGCTCGCCGCCGACGGCAAGGTGCGCTCCGACGACGACTTCATCTTCTACAACCAGCCCGCCGGCCCCGGCGTGACCTACCGTTCCGG
>NZ_MSGP01000405.1 GCF_002078235.1 Streptomyces viridosporus | reverse complement strand
GCTTCCGATACACCCGCTTGGCGGCACGGGTTCTCCGGGATACGAAGGGGACACCCTGTCGTCTCCGGTTCCCTCCGGCTCCCCGTGGCGAGGTCACCATGCGTCTGCTGCTCGTCCACCCCAGTGCCCTGATGTACTCCGAGATCTTCCTCCGGCTCGAACCGCTGGGCCTGGAGCGGGTCGCGGGTGCCGCCCGCGAGGCGGGTCACGAGGTGCGGGTCGTCGACCTCCAGGTGCTCGGCCTCGGGCGGCTGCGGGACGAGGTGCGCTCCTTCCACCCGGAGGCGCTCGGCATCTCGCTGAACTACCTGGCGAACATCCCCGAGGCGATCGCGCTGGCGGCGCGGGTGAAGCAGGAGGTGCCGGGCTGCTTCGTCTTCCTCGGCGGGCACAGTGTCTCCTTCGTCGCCGAGGAGGTGCTCGAACAGGCGAAGGGCGCGGTGGACGCCGTGGTGCGCGGCGAGGGGGAACCGGCGGTCGCGCCCCTGCTGGAGGCGGTGCGCGACGGCGGGGTGGAAGGGGTGCCGGGCGTCGTCACGGCCGCCGGACGCGGACCCGCGCCGCTGATGCTGCACGGCATCGACACCCCGCTCCCGGCCCGCGACCTGATGCGGAACCGGCGCCGCTACTTCATCGGCGAGCTCGACCCGTGCGCCTCCGCCGAGTTCACCCGGGGCTGTCCCTGGGACTGCTCGTTCTGCTCGGCGTGGACGTTCTACGGCCGCAGCTACCGCAAGGCCTCACCCGAGGCGGCGGCTCAGGACCTGGCGAACGTCCGCGAGCCGAACGTGTTCATCGTGGACGACGTGGCCTTCATCCGGCCGGAGCACGGGGACGCCATCGCCGCGGAGGTGGAGCGGCGCCGCATCCGCAAGCGGTACTACCTGGAGACGCGTGCCGACGTCCTGCTGCGCCACCCGGAGGTCTTCGAGCGGTGGGCGCGGCTGGGGCTGCGCTACATGTTCCTCGGCATGGAGGCCATCGACGCCGAAGGCCTGGACCTGTACCGCAAGCGGGTCAGCCCGGACGAGAACCTCAAGGCCCTGGAGACGGCGCGCCGGCTCGGCATCAAGGCCGCCATCAACCTGATCGTGGACCCGTCCTGGGACGAGGAGCGCTTCCGCGTGGTGCGGGAGTTCGCGCTGGCCGTGCCGGAGATCGTGCACTTCACCGTGATGACGCCGTATCCGGGTACCGAGATCTGGCACACCGAGGCCCGCCGGCTCACCACCCGGGACTACCGCCTCTTCGACATCCAGCACGCGGTGGTGCCCACCACGCTGCCGCTGGAGCGCTTCTACGAGGAGCTGGTGCGCACCCAGGCCGTCATCAACCGCAAGCACCTGGGACTGCGCACGGCGTTCGGCGCGGCGCGGGTGCTCACCCGCAACCTGCTGCACGGGCAGACCAACTTCGCCCGCATGCTGTGGAAGTTCAACCAGGTCTACAACCCGCGCCGGCAACTCGCCGACCACGCCCGGCCGGTGCGCTACGAGCTGCCGCTCCCCCGGCGCCTCGACGTCGGGGACCGGCGTGAGCTGTACGTCCACACCCGGAGCGCGACCCAGGGCGCGCCGGCCCGGCGGACACCGGAGTAGTCCGCCCGGTCCGTCCGAAGGGGCCGCCGTCGCGTCCTTCCGGGGTCGGGACCGGCACGCGTTCGCCGCTGTCCGCCGACCGGTCCCGCCGTCGGCGCAGCCGGGTCCCCGCCTCGGCCGCGAGGAGGCCGTCCACCCGGGGTCGGGAGCCGGGCGGCCACCGGTCGGCCGGACAGCGGGCATGGGCGGAAGCCGGCAGGGGTACGTGTGTGCACGGAACCGATGAGCCGGCCGGAGCACGACGAGCCGGTCGCGCGGAGCGAGGGACTCGACCCGCTCCCGGTCGCCGAGGAAGTGGACGGTCAGGTCCGGCCCGGCTCCGTCGGGCAGCCGGGCGGCGCTCCGCGCGAAGTGCTCCCGGCCCTTCGCGCGACCGCCGGACGCGTCACCCCGCAGGGGCTCCACCAGGACGGCGACGGAGGACACGCTCGGGCCGGTCCCACTCCTCCGGGCGGTCCGACCACGACACCTCGCCAAAGATGTTGAACTTTGAAGAGAATAGGTCTACGGTGGACCTCGTTGAGTTAGTTGAAAATTCAACGTGATCTCCCCGTCCCCAGGAGGAACACCATGGGTATCTTCAACCGCAAGAGCAACCAGCCCGCGCCCGCCACGGACACCGCCGCCGCCGTGAGCCCGGACCTGGCCGCCCTCTCCGGCGACTACACGATCGACCCCGCGCACACCACGATCGGCTTCGTCGCCCGGCACGCCATG
>NZ_MSGP01000404.1 GCF_002078235.1 Streptomyces viridosporus | reverse complement strand
TTCGACCGGTCCGTCCGCCGGAGCCACCAGCCCCGGCGCGACCCAGGGCACCGGAGCCACCACCGGTGCCCCCAGCCAGACCCAGGGCAGCACCGGGCAGACGCCGCCCCAGCAGTCCTCCCCGGTCGACCAGGCCCCGAGCACCAGCTCCGGCCCGACCTCGGGCGGCGGCACCACCGGCGGCAGCGGCAGCGGCGCCCCGAGCGGGGACGGCGGCAGCGGCGGCGGCTCCTCCTCCGAGAGGCGGGGTCTGGTGGGCGGCCTCCTGGGATAGGGGCGACCGCCCGCACACGGCGAAGGGGTCCCGCACCGACGAGGTGCGGGACCCCTTCGCCGTCGCCGGTGAGGAAGGCGACGGCCGGGCCGGTGAGGACGGGTCAGCGGCGCTGCGCCGCCAGTTCCTTCGCCGCCTCCGTCAGGTCCTTCGCGGTGTCGATCGCCCGCCAGTAGGAGCCCTGGGGGATCGGGAAACCGGCCAGCCGGCGCTCGCGCGCCAGGTGCGGGAACGTGGTGCGCTCGTGGTCGCCGCGCTCCGGGAGCAGGTCGGCGAACCCGGGGGAGAAGACGTACACACCCGCGTTGATCTCGAAGGTCGACGGCGGGGCCTCGATGAAGTCGGTGATGTGGCCGAAGCCGTCCGTCCGCACCGCGCCCCACGGGATGCGCGGACGGGCCAGCGCGAGGGTCGCGACGGCGTCCCGCTCGGTGTGGAAGTCCGCCATGTCGCGCAGTGAGAAACGGGTCCAGATGTCGCCGTTGGTGGCGTACCAGGGGCGGTCCGGGTACGGGAGGTGCGCGGCGGCGTGCTTCAGGCCGCCGCCGCGGCCGAGGGGTTCCGTCTCGACGGCGGTGGTGACGGAGACGGGCAGGTCGGCGGTCTCCAGCCACTCCTGCAGGACCTCGGCGAGGTGGCCGCAGGAGACCACCACGTCCGTCACGCCCTCCTCGGCGAGCCAGGAGAGCTGATGGCCGATGATCGGGGTCCCCGTACCGGGGATCTCGACCATCGGCTTGGGCCGGTCGTCGGTGTACGGACGAAGCCGGGAGCCTTGGCCGCCGGCCAGGACGACGGCTTGAACGGGACGGGACGCGGCACTCGGATCGGTCATGGGCGGAACTGTACGTGGCGTCCCGTGAGCGGTCGGGGCCGGTGGCCCGGTGACCGGCGGCGCTTCCTCCGCACCGGCGCGGTGCGGCCGGTGACGCCTCCTCCGCACCGGCGCGGCCGGTGCGGGGCGAGTCGTGTGCCCGGCGGCGGGCGGTGCGCTCAGCGGTGGGCGGTGACGACCCCCGACGCGAAGGAGGTGTCGCAGACCGGGCGGGCGTAGGACTGGGCCTTGGTGGGGCCGTACGCCCGGACCGCGGCCTTGCCGAGGGAGCGGGCGATGGAGGCGCAGTGCTTCGCCAGCGACGGGCGCTCGTCGACGGCCTGCTGGAGGTGGGTGAGCGCGACGCCCGGGTCCTCCTCCTGCAGTTCGACCAGCAGCGCGTCGCGCAGCACGTCCTGCGGCGCGCGGGCGGCGGCGCGCGAGGAGGCGCCGGGGGCGGAGGCGTCCGCGGCGGTGAGCACCGGGCTCGAGGGGGACCCCGACCAGTTGACTCGCGCGACCGCGAGGGTCCCGGAGAGCACCAGGACGACGGGCAGGACGAAGGCGAGGGTGCGGCCGATCCGGAGGGCGGGGCCCCCGCCGCGTCGCGTCTGAGGGTTCGTGGAGTGCTTCACGCGTGTGAGGGTAGCGGCAGGTAGTCGAGCGGAAACCTTCCGTCACCGGTTCGAGGGATAGGGGGTGGAGGGTTTCGAGGGTGCGTGTTGACGCACGCCGCTCGAAATGTCCGCTGTGTCGGGGTATTTGTCGACAGGGAGAGGGGCCCCGCAGCAACCTGCGGGGCCCCTCTTCATCATCTCGGGTGAATCACCCGGATCCGTGTGTTTCGTCCGGCGCCTCAGTCGGAGAGGCGCGCGCCGGTCGAGGTCGAGAACACGTGGGTCTCGCCCGCCCGCGGCACGACGTGCAGCTGGCTGCCCTTCTCCGGGACCTCGCGGCCGCCGACGCGGACCACCACGTCCTTGGCCTCGCCGCCGATCTGCGCGGTGCCGTAGACGAACGCGTCGGAGCCCAGCTCCTCCACGACGTTGACGGTGACCTCGACGCCCAGGTCGGAGTCGGCGCCGGCCACGTCGAAGTGCTCGGGGCGGACGCCGACCGTGACGGTCTTGTCGGTGGCGGAGGCCAGCGCGTCCCGCTGGACCGGCACCACCGAGTTGCCGAACTTCACCCCGCCGTCGGTGATCGGGACCTCGATCAGGTTCATGGCCGGGGAGCCGATGAAGCCGGCGACGAAGAGATTCGCGGGCTTGTCGTACATGTTGCGCGGGGTGTCGACCTGCTGGAGCAGACCGTCCTTGAGGACCGCGACCCGGTCGCCCATGGTGAGCGCCTCGACCTGGTCGTGGGTGACGTAGACGGTGGTGATGCCCAGGCGGCGCTGGAGCGAGGCGATCTGCGTGCGGGTGGACACACGGAGCTTGGCGTCCAGGTTGGACAGCGGCTCGTCCATGAGGAACACCTGCGGCTCGCGCACGATGGCGCGGCCCATGGCGACACGCTGGCGCTGACCGCCGGAGAGCGCCTTCGGCTTGCGGTCCAGGTACTCGGTCAGGTCGAGGATCTTCGCGGCCTCCTCGACCTTCTGCCGGATCTCCGCCTTGTTGACGCCGGCGATCTTGAGCGCGAAGCCCATGTTGTCGGCGACCGTCATGTGCGGGTAGAGCGCGTAGTTCTGGAACACCATGGCGATGTCCCGGTCCTTGGGCGGCAGGTGCGTGACGTCGCGGTCACCGATGCGGATGGCGCCGCCGTTGACGTCCTCGAGCCCCGCGAGCATCCGGAGCGAGGTGGACTTGCCGCAGCCGGACGGGCCGACCAGGACGAGGAACTCGCCGTCCGCGATCTCGATGTCGAGGGCGTCGACGGCGGGCTTGGTGGAACCCGGGTAGATCCGGGTCGCCTTGTCGAACGTGACAGTGGCCATGGTGAATGGTCCCCTTCTACCGGCAGGAACGTGCCGGACGATCCGAGTAGGAAGGCGGTGCCACTACGGGTATTCCGTTGTGGTGTAGTCCACAGGGGTGAACTGGCACAGGACGGTACCCGGCGTTCACCTGGTCTGTCAGCACCTCCCGGGCTGTGAATTTCGCGGAAACTTTCGATCGCCGGGATGACGGCTCCGTCGCGTACGGGGCCCGTTCGACCCGGAGCGGGGTCACCGGTCGGTCGCGTACCGGTCCGCCAGCACCGCCACGGCCGCCGCGACCGCCCGCCGCAGCTCCTCCGGACCGAGCACCTCCGCCTCGACGCCCAGCCGGAGCAGGTCGCCGGTCGCGACCGTCTCCGACTCGACGGACAGCTCCACCTCGACCCACCCCTCGTCGTCCGGCGGCCCCGCCTCCGCGAGCGCCCGCGTCCCCGCCGCCCCGAACTGCATCGGCAGCAGCTTCCGCCCGCGCGGGGAGAGCCGCAGCCGGGCGGTGCCCTGGTGCCGCGCCGCCTCCATGCGCCGGGAGGACTCCGTCCAGTACGCGGCCAGGTCGAAGCCGGCCGGACGGGCGAACTCCTCGCCCGTCTCCTCCACCGCCCGGAAGCGCGACACCCGGTAGGTGCGCACGGCGTCCTGCGCCAGCGCCACCAGGTACCAGATGCCGCCCTTCAGCACGAGACCCAGCGGGCGCACCTCGCGGTGCACCTCGCCGCGCCAGCGCCGGTAGTGGGTGCGCAGCACCCGCTGTTGCCACACCGCCCGCGCGACGGACTCCAGGTGCGGCACGGGGTCGGCGTCCCGGAACCAGGCCGGCGCGTCCAGGTGGAACCGCTCGCGCACCCGCCGCGCCTGTCCGGCCGGGCCGCCCGGGAGGGCGGCCTCCACCTTCAGCTGGGCGCTCGCCAGGACGGCCCCCAGGCCCAGTTCCCCGGCCGGTCCCGGCAGCCCGGCCAGGAACAGCGAACCGGCCTCCGCGTCGGTCAGCCCGGTCAGCCGCGTGCGGTACCCCTCCACCAGGCGGTAGCCGCCCTCCGGTCCGCGCTCCGCCCGGACCGGCACCCCGGACGCGCCGAGCGCCTCGACGTCCCGGTAGACGGTGCGCACCGACACCTCCAGTTCCGCCGCGAGTTCGGAGGCGGTCATCCGGCCGCGGTTCTGCAGCAGCAGGAGCAGGGAGAGGAGCCGGTCGGCGCGCATGGGGCCCATTCTCCCGACGTACCTGACAGGAGGTGTCAGGTACGGGCGGAAGGGTGGACGCATCCGCCGGACCCACGTCAGAAGGGGACACCCATGCCCAAGAAGGGGACACCCATGCCCACCACCCGGACCACCACCGGTCACTTCACCTTCGCCGACTGGAAGGAGAGCCCCGTCACCCCCGAGGACGGCAGCCCCCGGCTCGCGCACGCCACGGTCACCAACGCGTTCTCGGGCGGCATCGAGGCCGGGGCCACGACCTGTGACTACACGATCGCCTACCTGACCGGGACGACCGGCACCTTCGCGGGGATGGAACTCGTCGGCGGCCGCGTCGACGGGCGGGAGGGGACCTTCGTGCTGGAGGAGCGCGGGCACTTCGCGGAGGACGGCACCGTGCACTGCTCCTTCGAGGTCGTCGAGGGCTCGGGCACCGGGGAACTGACGGGGCTGCGCGGCACCGGCGGGTTCACCTACCGGCACGGGGAGACGAAGGTGCCGTACACCTTCGCGTACGGGTTGGAGTGAACGGGCGGGCCTCCTCCCGCAAGTGCGTGGCCCCGCGAAAGCGGCTCTGTGTACAGTGGAGCCGCCTTCGCGCGCGCCGCGCGACGCCTCCTTAGCTCAGATGGCCAGAGCAACGCACTTGTAATGCGTAGGTCGTCGGTTCGAATCCGACAGGGGGCTCGGCTGGAACCCCAGGTCAGCATGACTGACCTGGGGTTTTCCGTTCAGCGGATGCGGCGCCGACGGCGGGCGCGGGCCGGGCGGGTGTCCGGGGTCTCAGTTCTGGTCTCAGTACCGTCTCTCGGACTGGGCATGAACGCGTCTCCCATACGGCGCATCGCGTCCTTGGACAGGTGGGATCTCCCCTTCACGTACCGCCGGGTCTGGCTGATCTGGGTGTGCCGCAGGATCTCCATGATCGTGGGCATGTCGACCCCGAGTTCATTTAAAAGCGTGCCGGCGGTATGGCGGCTCCCGTCGTACAGGCGGCGGTCGTCGATGCCCGCTTCCGCGAGCAGTTCCTTGAACTCCTCCCAGTCCTGCCGCGGGTCCAGCGGTCGGCCGTCCGGCCGAGTGAAGACGAGTCTGTGTTCCTGCCACAGTTCCCCGGCCGCGGCGCGCATCTCGTCCTGCTGTGCCTTGTGCTCCCGCAGGTAGGGGATGAACGGCGGGGGGATCGGCACGGCGTTCCGGCTCTTCTTGGTCTTGGGCCGGGTGAAGACCAGGCCGCCGCCCTGCCGCTCAGGGCAGACCCGAGCGTGCCGGGTGCAGGCCTTGGGGCACGGCTTGGGGCACCCGCGCTTGTAGCCCTTGTGCGCCTTGCAATCCGGCGGGCACGGCTCGAACCGGTGGAACTTACCGCCGCACGCGTGCGGGTCCTCGCAGCCGTGTCGCCACGTGAGGCGTTGAAGCTGCCACTCGGGGCGGAACAGCTCGTTGTCCAGGTCGACGTACGGCCACCGCAAGCCGAGCGTTTCACCCTGCCGGAACCCCATGCCGACCCCGATACACCACCGCATGAAGGTGGGCCGCTTGGCGGCGGCCTCCAGGAACGCCTTGGCCTCCTCGGTGGTGAACGGGTTCGCCTCGGTCTCGTCCACCGTCGGCGGGTCCACGAGCGTGGCGACGTTCTCCACGATGAGCCGACGGCGGTGGGCGATCTTCAAGGCCCGGGACAGGATGCGGTGGACCTTGAGTACGTGGGACGGCGCGTGTCCCTCGTCCAGCATGGCCCGGTACATCCGCTCCAGGTGTTCCGGGCCCAGCTTGTCGAGCCGGTGCTTGCCGATACCGGGGATGATGTCGTTCCGCGTCTTGGACCAGTAGTCGTCCAGGGAACGCGGCTTGAGCTTCAACGACGCGATGTCGGTGAGGTAGGTGGTCATCCACTGCTCCACGGTCGGCTTGCGGCCGGCCTTCGGCGCGCGTCCCCTGTCCCGGAGCGCTTCCAGCTCGCGGACCTTGCGGCGCACCTCCGCCTCGGTCCGAGCCCTGCGGTGACGGCGGTCCGGGCTGCCGTCGTCCTTGACGCCCATCGTCACGCGGCCGTGCCACCAGCCGTCGTTGCCCAGGTAGATGGACGACTCCATGTTCGCTTTGCGGGGGCTCATGTGTTCCTCCGTACGAGAGGCGACCCCGGACACCGGTCCGGGGTCGCCTTGTGGTGATGCGTGGGTCAGTTGGGCAGCGGGGCGAGGTTGGCCACGTACGCCTCGAGGTCCGTGCGCCGGATGCGGCGGCACCGGCCCAACTTGATGTACTTCAGGGCTCCGTCGGCCATCAGCTCGTAGAGGGTGGAACGGCCGATAGCGAGCGCTTCGGCGGCCTCTTCCGGCGTGTAGAGCAGCCGGTCCACAGGTGCGGCAATGACTGTGCTCATCCGGGATGTCTCCTCGGCGGGGTTGTCTGGCGTCGGCCCTGCTCTCAGAAGTCCGCTACATCCGCTACAGCGCTACATCGCAGGTCAGCAGGGGTGTTTTTGTAGCGGAGAGGTGGGGTGTAGCGGCTACGCATGTGCTACGGGGTAGCGGGCGTAGCCGCTACACACTTGGGTGCCGCTACAGATTCACCGGCTCTGAGCTGGGCTGTAGCGGCGTAGCGGATGTAGCGGAGCCCTGGGGAGGGGGCGGGCAGTAGCGGGCCCACGCGTCCGCCAGGTCCTCCGCGTGGAAGCCCTTGAGGACCCCGCCGGCCGTCCGGATGTTCCGGGACCGGATAGGCGCGTTGTCGGCCGTCATGTACTCCCCGAGCATCCGCGACAGGCGCCGGTTGTCGAGTGGCTTGCCGTCCAGGTCCGCCCACGGCGCGTCATCGAGGGCGTTCAGCCGATCGAGGATGGCGATGGTGGGCAGCTTGTCCACGCCGATCAGGACGTGGTCGCGCAGGTCGGTCAACAGCCGGATTCCCAGGCTGTGTTTGTCGGTGTGCTGCGCGGCCGTGACCAGTGTCACGCACGCTTCGCGGGCCCGCTCGGGCCACTGACCGCCGACGGCGTCCGCGATGGCCAGCAGCGGCTCCCACACATCGGCGGGGCGGTCGGTGACCCCGTCGGGCATTTCCGGCCAGGCTCCCAGCACGAACCCCCGCGCCTGCTCCGCCCATTCGGCGAGCCGGTCACGCAGCTTGTGCCCCTCGGCCTCGTGGATGCGGGCGCGGAAGGGTTCCACGCGTTCGTTGCGGGCCCGCCGGCGCATGCGGATGACGATGGAGCGGGTCAGGATCGTGTCCGGCAGCGAGCCGAGTCCGGCGACCGCGACCGCGCAGTACGAGGGGAACGCCTGCACGGTCTGGTTGCCGCCGTCACCGATGCACCGGTAGGTGACGCCGGTACGGCGGTGTCCGGCGTTCAGGAAGCCGCGCAGGTCCTCGTTGTCTCCGGCCTTGGGGCCGAAGATGGTGTCGATCTCGTCGAACAGGATCGTGGGACGGCCGTCGGCTCCGGACACCGCCCGGAAGAGCGCGGCGGCAGACGCGTTGACCGCGACCATCGGGTGCGGCACGAGCGTTTCCACGATCTCCAGCGCCCGCGACTTCCCCGAGCCAGGCTCCGGGGACAGGAAGGCCAGGCGAGGGGTGGAGTCGAAGCAGTCGAGCAGGTGGGCGTGCGCGTCCCACAGCGCGACCGCGACGTACGCGGCGTCGGTGGGGAAGACGTTGAAGCGGCGGTGGAAGGCTTCCACCTCGTCGAGCAGCGCGACGCCGTCGATGGGGCTGGTCATGCGGCGGCCCTTCCTTCCTGTGAGTCGCGCAGGGGGCATGCGTCGCGGTGGGCGGCGTGCTCATCGATCAGGGCGAGCACCCGAGCACGGCCGATGGCCGAGCGGTCGCGTCCGCACGCGCACCGTGAGGTGGCGGTGGGGACGGCGCCGCGCGGGGCGACGATGTGCAGCCACGCGACGGGGTGGCGGCCGTCGTCGCCATGCGGGTCAGAACCAAGAGCAGTCCGGACGCCCTGGCGGGCGGCGCCTTTCGGCTCGCCCACGGCCGCAGCGTCCACAGCTTGTGGGGCGGCGTGCGGACCGGCCGGGGCGGGGGT
>NZ_MSGP01000403.1 GCF_002078235.1 Streptomyces viridosporus | reverse complement strand
CCGTGGGGCCCGGTACCGGGCGCGGCGGCCGCGGTGATCTACACCAACGAACTCGTCCTGCACACCTGGGACATCGCGAAGGCGACCGGTCGGCCGCCGCAGTGGGCCCCCGAGGTCCTCGCGGGCCCGCTCGCCCACATGCACGAGGCCGTTCCCGCCGAACCCCGCACTCCTCCCGTGCCGTTCGGCCCCGTGGTGGAGGTACCGGACGACGCGCCGGACATCGACCGGCTCGTCGGCTGGTACGGCCGCCGTCCCTGACCGTCCGGGTGGTCGGAGGCGGGAGAGGCCGCCGGCGTACGTTCCGGCGGCCCGGCGCGGCGGGCCGTGGGTACAGTCGATGATGGTTGGAAAGTCACTTTCCGGGGGGTATTCCATGGCCGACACCGTCGTCGCGGACGGGCGCCGCACCCGTGCGGCGTTCGTGCAGCCCGAGCAGGCCTGTCCGATCGCACCGGTCCTCGACATCGTCTTCAGTCGCTGGACCACGCCGATCCTGTGGACTCTCAACGAGTACGGCAAGCAGCGCTTCGTGGAGCTGCAGCGCACCATCGCCACGATCACGCCGAAGGTCCTCACCCAGCGGCTGCGGCAGTTGGAACGCGATGGTCTGATCGTGCGCACCTACCACCCGGAGGTCCCGCCCCGGGTGGAGTACGAGATCAGCGAACTGGGACGCAGCCTGGCGCCGCTCTTCGCCACGCTGTCCGAATGGGCCCAGGGCAATCTGGCCGAGGTGGAGCGGGCACGCCAGGAGTTCGACGCGGCGGAGGAGCGCCCCGCCGGCCGGCAGGGGTGACCTCCCCGGCGTCGCTGCGGCAGATCATCGGCCGGTATGCCGACGCCGGCGTCCGGGAGGTCCTCGCCCTGCGCGGTGATCCCCCCCGGTGCCCTGCGGGGACCGTGGATCCCGCATCCCCAGGGGCTCCGTCACGCGTCCGACCTCGTGCGCCTCGTCCGTGAGTGCGGGGCCTTCGACGTGGCGGTGGCCGCCTTCCCGGAGCGCCACCCCAGATCGGCCGACCGGGACGACGACATCCGCCACTTCGTCGCCAAGTGCCGCAGCGGTGCCGACTTCGCCATCACCCGGATGTTCTTCCGGGCGGACGACTACTTCCGGCTGCGCGACCGACTGGCCTCGGCCGGCCGCCACCTCCCCGTCATCCCCGCGATCATGCCGGCCACCCACTTCGACCGGATACGCCGCTTCGCCCGGCTCAGCAACGCGACCGTCCCGGACGACCTGGCGCGTCGGCTGGAGGCCGCTCGGAACGACCCCGGTCAGGCGCACCGCGCAGGCGTCGCGCACGCCACCGCGCTCGCTCGGCGACTCCTCGACGCGGGGGCACCCGGCCTGCACTACATCCCCCTCAACCGCCCCACCGCCGCCCTGGAGATCCACCGGTCCCTGTCGCTGCCGACCCAGGCGGACGGGGCAGGAGGAACGAAGGGCCCGCACGGCACCGCGCGCCCCTCCGGCGCACCGGCCTGACCCGCGGACCCGGCGCCGGCGGGGGCCGCCGACGCCGGGCCGGGTCACTCGCGTACGCCTGCCCGGCCCACGGCACCGCGGCGCAGGGCCAGTGCGGCCGGGACGACCGACGCGGCCACGGCGAGCACCGCGCAGGCGCCCGCGGCGGCGCCGACGACCTCCCACGGCAGGACGACCGCGGCGCGCACCGACAGCAGCTCCAACGCGCCCCACAGGCCCGCCAGATGGAGCCCGGCCACCAGCAGCCCCAGCAGTCCGCCGACCGTGACCACCAGCAGCGCCTCGGCCGCCACCAGCCGCAGCACCTGCCGCCGGGTGGCCCCGGCCAGCCGCAGCACCGCCAGGTCGCGCACCCGGTCGGAGGTCGCCATGACCATCGTGTTGACCAGGGAGATGCCGGTGTACAGCAGGGCGATGCCGAGCACCAGCAGGAAGCCGAGCCGGGTCGTGCGGTCGGTCCCGGGGGAGGCGGCCGCGACCCACCGGTCCCGGGTGAACACCTCCCCGCCCGAGGAACGCACCGCCTCGCGCAGCCCGGCGGCCACGGCACCGGTGTCGGCCCCGTCGGCCAGGGCGACGTCGACCCGGTCGATCACCGCGCCGGGGGCGTTGGCCCGGGTGACGTAGACGCCGTTGTCGCCCGTCCCGGTGGTCATCACCGCGGCGATCCGCAGCGTCTTCCGGGTGCCGTCGCCGAGCCAGACCCGGACCCGGTCGCCCACGGTGTGCCGCTCCCACTCCTCGTTGACGATGATCGAGCCGTCGTCGAGGTCGGCCGGCCGGCCGGCGGCCAACGGCAGCCGCGCGGTGGTCGCCGACACCCGGGGATCGACGGCGCGGGCCTCGGACCTGACGAGGGCCACCCCCTCCTCCAGGACGTACACGGCGCTCGGCGCGGTCGGCGACACCTCGGCGCCGGGCACGGCACGCAGCCGGTCGAGCGTCCGGGCGTCGAACCCCGCGTCGTCCGGGGCGGTGACGACGAAGGCGGCGGTCCGCTCCCGCGTCTCGGTCGCCTTCGCCCCGTTCAGCGTCGCGGTGGCACCCGGCAGCGAGCCCGCGAGGGCGACCGTGACCAGGACCGGTGCCGCGACGGCGGCGGTGCGGCGCACCCCCGCGGCGGCGCTCTCCCGGACCAGCATGCCCCCGGCCCCCGGCAGCCGGGCGGGCAGCCAGGTGAGCAGCCGGGCCGACGGGCGCACCACGACCGGCGCGAGCAGCGCCACCGCGGTGATCAGCAGCATCGTCCGGCTCACGTAGGTCTTGCGGTGCAGCAGGTCGCCCGGGTCCCCGGCGAGGGCGAGACCCAGGGTCACCACGGCGGTCAGCAGCAGGCCCGCGCCCAGCAGCAGGCGCCCCCGGGGCACCGCCCCGGCGTCCACCGACGCCTCGCGCAGCGCCTGCGCCGGGCCGGTGCGGCCCGCCCGCCAGGAGGCGGCCGTCGCACCGCACAGGGCGACGGACAGACCCGTCCAGAAGGCCAGGTGGTACGGCCAGACGTGGTCGCCGACGGCGAACCAGGACGGTGCCGCACCGCCCTCGACCACCCGGTCGGCCAGGACGGGCGCGCCGTACGCGCCGAGCACACAGCCGACGGCCGACGCGAGGACGCCGACCAGCAGGGCCTCGGCGCACACCAGTCGGCGGATCTGACCGGGCGTGGCGCCGGCGGTGCGCAGCAGGCCGAACTCGCGGCGCCGCTGGGCGACGGCGAAGGCGAAGGTGGAGGCCACCACGAACACCGACACGAAGGCGGTGACGCCGCCGGCCGTGCCGAACAGGGCGTTCATCGCGGTCAGGGCCTCGACGTCCCGGTCGGGGTCGGCGTCGGCGTACCGGCGCGCGTCCCCGGTCAGCACCCGGGCGCCGCTGCCGCGCACCGCCTCCCGCACGGCCGCCGCGTCGGCGTCGACGACCACCTGGACGGAGACGGGGGACAGCCGGGCGGCCTGCGCGTCGGTGTAGAAGACGGCGTGCTCGAAGCCGCGGTCGGCCACGGTGCCGACGACCCGCACGGTGCCGCGGTCGGTGCGCACGCTCTGCCCCGGCCGCGCCCAGTCGCCGCCGACCACGACCTCGCCGGCGGCCCGCGGCGCGCGCCCCGCCTCGATCCGGTACGGGGCGAACGCGGCCGTGGACCAGGGATGCCCCACCAGATCGGACGGTCCGCCCTGCGCCCGTACGGCGAACGAGCGGTCCCGCACGACGGTGCCGAGCCTCTCCAGGCGCGCGACCGTCGCGGCCGGCACCTCCCGCGGCCGGGCCAGCTCGTGGGTGCGGTCGCCGATCGGGGTGGGGACGCGCAGGGTGTCCTGCCCCCTGACCACGACCGGCGCGGCCGCGAACCGCTCCGGGCCGCGCTCGGGCGCGTCGAGCGACGAGGCGAGGACCAGGCCCATGACGGCGAGCAGCGCGACACCCAGCGACAGGGCGGTGAAGCTGCCGACGAAGGTGATCCAGCGGGTGCGCAGGGTGCTCAGGGCGACGCTCAGCACGGCACGTCCCCCAGCCCGGCCATGCGGGCGGCGATGGCGTCGGCGCCCGCCCCGGCCAGCTCGCCCTCGACCCGGCCGTCGACGAGGAAGACCACCCGGTCCGCGCAGGAGGCGGCCACCGGGTCGTGCGTCACCATGACGACCGTCCGGCCGTCGTGGTCGACCATGCCGCGCAGCAGCGCCAGCACCTCGCGGCCGGTCCGCGAGTCCAGGGCGCCGGTCGGCTCGTCGCCGAACAGCACCTCGGGGCGGGTGATCAGGGCGCGGGCCAGCGCCACCCGCTGCTGCTGGCCGCCGGACAGCTCCGTCGGCCGGTGCCGGGCCCGCTCACCGAGGCCGACCCGCTCCAGCACCTCGCGCACCCGGGCCCGGGGCACGCGCCGGCCGGCCAGGCGCAGCGGCAGCGTCACGTTCTGCTCGGCGGTCAGCGACGGCAGCAGGTTGAACGCCTGGAAGACGAAACCGATCCGTTCGCGGCGCAGCAGGGTCAGCCCGGTCTCGCTCAGCCCGGTCAGTTCGGTGCCGCCGACGGCGACCGAGCCCGACGTGGGCCGGTCCAGGCCGGCGGCGCACTGCAGGAGGGTCGACTTGCCCGAGCCGGAGGGGCCCATGACGGCGGTGAAGCTGCCGCGCGGGAAGGCGAGCGAGACGTCGTCCAGCGCCCTCACCGTGCCGTCCCCCGATCCGTACCGCCGGCTCACCCGGCGCAGGGTGATCGCGTCACCGTCCGTCCGGCCCATGTGCTCCCCCACTTCCCTGTCCACCCGTCCCCCTGTCCGCCTGTCTCCCGTCCGCCCCGGCCCGGTCGCTGCGGGCCGGACGCGGGCCGGTCGTGTGGCTCCACGAAACCGTTCGGGGGCCGGTCGGCGCAGTACGGCAGGGGCGAGACCCGGGGTAGGGCAGGGCCTACCTCCGGTTCTCCTGCCGGGCCGATGGTGCCGGGCGGCGCGGGCTCCTACGGTGATCCGCATGCAGCCCCGCACCCCCTGGCAGGCCATGGCCCGCCCCGGCTACCTGCTGTCGTCGTGGCCGTGGCGCTCGGCCGGGTACCTCCTCACCGGCGTCGTGACCGGAGCCGCGGTGCTCGTGGGGCTCGTGGTCTCGGTGGCGGCCGGCGGTGCGCTCGCGCTCGTGGTGGTGGGGCTGCCGCTGCTGGGCGCCGCGGCCCTCGCCGGCATCCCGGTGGCCCGGCTGGAACGGCTCAGGTTGCGCCTGGTCGACCGGGATCCGGTGCACGACCTGCACCGGCCGCCCGGCGCCCCCGGCCTGCGGGTGTGGCTGGCCGCCCGGGTGCGGGAACGGGCCACCTGGCGGGAGCTCGGCCACACCCTGCTGTGCGCGGGTCTGCTGTGGCCGGTCGACGCCCTCGCGCTCACGGTCGCGCTGCTGCTGCCGCTGGGCGCGGTCGCCACCCCGCTGCTGATGGCCACGGTCGGAGACGGCCGGGAGGCCAAGGTGCTCAAGCTGTGGACGGTCACCACCTGGCCGGCGGCGTTCGGGGTCGCCGTGCTGGGCCTGCTGCTGACAGCCCTCGGCGCCTACGCCCTGGGCGTCGCCGCGGGCGCCCGCGCCGGTCTGACCCGGCTGCTGATCGCCCCACGCGACGGGGACCCGGAGGCCAGGGTGGTCGAACTGGCCCGTTCCCGGGTGCGGTTGGTCGACGCCTTCGAGGCGGAGCGGCGGCGCATCGAGCGCGATCTGCACGACGGGGCCCAGCAGCGGCTGGTGGCGCTGACGATGACCCTGGGCCTGGCCCGCCTGGACGCGCCGCCGGGGCCGCTCGCCGATCAGCTCGCCAAGGCCCACGAGGAGGCGGACGGGGCGCTCCGGGAGCTGCGCGAGCTCGTCCACGGCATCCATCCCAAGGTCCTCACCGACTACGGCCTGGAGGCCGCCGTCGCCGATGCCGCCGACCGCTCCTCCGTGCCCGTCGACGTGGAGCTGGAGCTGCCCGGCAGGCTGCCCGGGGCGGTGGAGTCCGCCGCGTACTTCGTGGTGTGCGAGGCGCTCGCGAACGTCGCCAGGCACAGCGGGGCGCGCCGGGCGCGGGTGAGCGGCGGGCACCGGGACGGCCGGTTGTTCCTGGAGGTGTCCGACGACGGCCGGGGCGGTGCACGGTCCGGGGCCGGAGCCGAGGGGGCGGGCGGCAGCGGGCTGACGGGACTCGCGGACCGGGTGTCGGTACTGGATGGCAGACTCTCCCTGTCCAGCCCGGCGGGTGGGCCGACCTTGTTGCGTGTGGAGATCCCTTGTGCGCCTTGCGAGTTGACCGAGCCCTCCGCATAGTGCTGGCGGAGGACAGCGTGCTGCTGCGGGAGGGGCTCGTCGGCCTGCTCGACCGCTGCGGACACGAGGTCGTCGCGGCCATCGGCGACGCGGAGGCGCTGGTCGCCGCGGTCGAGGAGCACACCCCCGACATCGTGGTGACGGACGTCCGGATGCCTCCCGGCTTCCAGGACGAGGGCCTGCACGCGGCGGTGCGGCTGCGGGAGCGGCGGCCCACGCTTCCCGTGCTGGTGCTGAGCCAGTACGTACAGCGGGCGTACGCCTCCGAACTGCTGGACTCGGGGGACGGCACGGGCGTCGGTTACCTGCTGAAGGACCGCGTCGGCCAGGTCGAGGAGTTCGTCGAGGCGCTGTGCGAGGTCGCGGACGGCGGCACCGTCGTCGACCCGGAGGTGGTACGGCAGTTGCTGCGCCGTCGCCGCGATCCGCTGGAACGGCTCACCCCGCGCGAGCGGGAGGTGCTGGCGCTGGTCGCGGAGGGGAGGTCGAACGGCGCGATCGCCCGGGAACTCGTGGTGTCGGAGGCGGCGGTGGGCAAGCACATCGGCAGCATCCTCGGCAAGCTGGACCTGCCCCCGGCGGACGAGACCCACCGCAGGGTCCTGGCGGTCCTGGCCTACCTGCGGGCGTGAGGACGGTGGCCGGGGAGGGGGC
>NZ_MSGP01000402.1 GCF_002078235.1 Streptomyces viridosporus | reverse complement strand
CACCGGCGCCCACCGCCTTCCCCTCCTGGTGGCGCGACCCCATCGTCAAGGACGGCACCCACGTCGGCGGCACGGGGTATCTGTGGGGCCCCCGGGACTCCCACGAGCGGGACGTGGCGGCCGCCGTCACCATCGGGCTGGGCGCCCCCACCCGCCCCCGCGACGACACGCACGTTCCCTGCCGCCGGCCGTCCAAGCCGCGCGGCCCCCGCTGGATCGGCGGCTGGATCTTCCTGCTCGCCCTCCTCGCCGCCGGCCTCGGCACCCGCCTGGCCTGGGACGGGCATCCCCTCGGCACCAGCCTGCAGACCGGCCTGGCCTGTGCGCTCGCCGTGTTCGGCATCGGCGTGGCGGTCAGCTCGTTCCTGGGCCGCACCGGGGCCGGATCCCTCGTCCTGGCGGTCATCACGGCGGGCCTGCTCGCCGGCTCGGCGGCGATCCCCAAGGACATCGGCACCGAGTGGATGCGCACGACCTGGGAGCCCGCCTCGGTGGCGCAGGTGCGTCCGGCCTACGACCTGGGCACCGGTACCGGCACCCTGGATCTGTCCGGCATACGGGTGCCTGCGGAAGAGACCGTGTCCACCCGCGCGGACGTCGGCCTGGGCCGGATCCATGTGATCGTCCCCGAGGGCGTGACCGTGAAGCTGAGCGTCGAGGTGGGAGTCGGCGACATCCAGTTGCCCGGCGACGACAAGAAGGACGTGGACGTGGCACCGGGCAAGCACAAGGAGCTGACCCTGGCTCCGCCCGCGGGCGTCGAGAAGGCGGGCACGCTCGACCTGGACCTCCAGGTCGGCATGGGACAGGTGGAGGTGAGCCGTGCTGCGTCATGAGTTCCAGCCGGGCAGGCTGGTCGCGGGTGCCGTCCTCATCCTCGCCGCCGTGCTCTACGCCGGCGACGCGGGCGGCGCATGGGAGACCCCGTGGTTCGTCATGGTCCCCGTCGTCACGGGCGGTCTGTGCCTGGCCGGTGCGGTGGCCTTCCTGACCGGCCGCATACGTCGACGCCGCGTGCCGAGCGCTCCCGGCCCGGACACGCCGGCCTGACTCCCTACCCGTACTCCCCCGTCCGTCGACGCCGCCGCGCCCGAAGGGCCGCGTCCACGGACAGCAGGGGGGCGCCCGCCAGCACGAGCGGGGTCCAGGCCATGAGGTACGGAAGGTCGTTCCCGTAGTAATAGGGATCGGCGGCCCAGCTCACCGTCAGCCACAGGCTGAGGGAGATCAGCGCACCGCCGAGGGCGGCCAGGCGGGTGAGCAGTCCGAGCAGGGTCCCGATCCCCACGGCCAGTTCCCCGAGGGCGATGGCGTAACCGAACGCGACGGGGCTCTCCAGCGCCAGGTCCACCAGCGCGGGGACGGCGGAGGAATCCCGGACGGCCCGCATCATGTCGCCGACGGATCCGCTCCCGGCCTCCTGCATGAACGCGCTGTCGGTGAGTTTGTCCAGGCCGGCGTAGACGAAGGTGATCCCGAGGAAGATCCGCAGGGGCACCAGGGCGTAGCGGGTCGCGGCGTCCCGCCAGTCCCCGCCGCCGTCGAAGCGGGAGCCGTGCACGCCCGTCCGCATACTCTGAGTCATCGCCGCCTGCCGCCCCTCACCGCCGTACCGAGACCGCCTCACCAGACCATACGTACGGCGTTCGGTCCCGGATCAACCCTGGCGAACGGTTTTTTCTCGGATCGTCCGGCCCTCGCGCACGGAGGAAAGCCCCCGTGGAACGGTGGACGCCCGCGGCCCGCCTACTCCGTCACGTCGATCGCGTACCGGTTCGTCTCCACCCCCGCGGCCGTCACGACCTGCACCTCCACCCGTCCCGGCTCCACCTCCGCCGGTACCGGAACCGTCAGCAACGTGTCCGTCGGGTTGTCGAACCCGCCCGTCACCGGCACCAGCGGCACGTGCACGTTCACCGCCCCCACCCGGACGACCATCCGCGCCAGCCGGTCGGCCTCCTGCGCACCCGCCGGGACGAACCCCGCCCCGCGGATCTCGATGTCGTCGCCGGTCCGGATCGGCGCGTCCAGATCGCCGGCCTCCCGCGCCCGCACCACCGACAGGATCACCGGCCGCCCGCCCTCCGCGTACTTCCCCGCGAGATACGTCGCCGCCGACACGAGCACCACCACCGCGAGTCCCCACGGCAGATCCGGCAACTGGTCCGGTCGCCGGGCCAGCCGCACCGCCGCGAACGCCAGGGCGACGGCGCAGATCACGACGTACTGGATGTCGGCGAAGGTCCCCCGTCCGGCGTCGTCGGTCAGCAGGTCCGCCGCCCGCGGCCGGTCCGCGCGCACCTTCTGCAGCCGCTGCCCCAGCACCCGCAGTCCGACCACCCGCCGCACCAGCACGGCGATCCCGCACACCACGGCGAGGACGGTCACCACGCCCGCGCCACGGGCGAGTTCGAGCCCGGCGATCAGCGCGTCACGCTCACGGGACCCGGAGGCCGCCGCCAGCCGCCCCACCAGCACCAGCACGGCGTACGCCAGGAACAGCACCCAGGCGGCGGCCACCGCACGGGACGTGGAGAGGCGGTTGTCCTCCCCGATCACCGGCGCGAGCACCCCGCCGCGCGCCCGGTGGAACCACGACGCCGCGGTCAGCGCGCCCGCGACGACCAGCGCGGCCACCAGTCCCGCGGTGCGCGCGGCGGTCCATCCCGTACCGACCGCCGTGAGCGCCTGCCCCAGGAGCAGCAGCACGACCCCGGCCCACACGACCACCGCGGTCCGGCGCCACAGGCGGGCCAGCCGGGCCGCGCCCTCGGCCCGCCCGCGTTCGGCGACGGCCTCCGCGGCCTGCGCCAACTCCTCCGAGACCCACTGCCGGGAGGCGGAGGCCGAGTGGGCCACCGCGGCCGGAAGCCCCTGTCCGGCCGCGAACTCGTCCCGCTTCAGCAGGAACGCGGCGACCGCGCGCCGATGCCCCTCCCGCGCCCCGTGCGGGCAGTCCCCGCAGGTGCAGCCGCCCTCGTGCGGGGCCGCGTCCGCACCGCCCCGTCCCGTCTCCCGCACCGCCACGCCCGAAGCCCGCCTTCCCCGCACACCCGACCAGGGCCACAACCCTGCGCACACCCGCAGGACGCACACCCGCACACCGACAACTCCCCCGTGACGAGAGCGAATTGTGCCGCACACCACGCCTCCCCCGTTCGGCAGGTCCCACCGGACGGGTGAACTTCGGCATGCCGTGCCGCCCCGGCCGCGGATACCCGACACAAGGTGTCCGGTATCCGCGCCACACTCGCCCCATGAACACGAACTGGGAGGCCTTCGCCGCGGCCGAACCCGCTCTCGCGAAGACCGTCGAGGCCCGCTTCGGCGCGTACACCCACCACGTCCTCGCGACCCTGCGCAGGGACGGCTCACCGCGCACCACCGGCCTGGAGGTCCGCTTCCTGGACGGAGAGCTCTGGCTCGGCATGATGCCGGACTCGCTCAAGGCCCTGGACCTGCGCCGCGACCCGCGCTTCGCGCTCCAGGCGAATCCCGGGGAGGGCACGGGCATGGGCGGCGGTGACGTCCGGATCGGCGGCCGGGCGGTGGAGGTCGAGGACGCGGAGACCAGGGGCAGGTACGCCGAAGAGGTGGAACCGCCGGAGCCGTTCCACCTCTTCCGCACCGAGTTGACGGAGGTCGTACGGACCTACGTCGAGGACGACACGTACCTGGTCGTCCAGGTCTGGAAGCCCGGAGCGCCGGTGCGCACGCTCAAACGGACCTGACCGTCGGGACTACTCCCACTCGATGGTCCCCGGCGGCTTGGAGGTCACGTCGAGGACGACGCGGTTGACGTCCCGCACCTCGTTGGTGATGCGGGTGGAGATCTTCGCGAGGACGTCGTACGGCAGCCGGGACCAGTCGGCGGTCATGGCGTCCTCGCTGGAGACCGGGCGCAGGACGATCGGGTGGCCGTAGGTCCGGCCGTCGCCCTGGACGCCGACGGACCGCACGTCCGCGAGCAGGACCACCGGGCACTGCCAGATGTCCCGGTCGAGACCGGCCGCGGTCAGCTCCTCACGGGCGATGGCGTCGGCCTCCCGGAGCAGGTCGAGCCGCTCCTTGGTGACCTCGCCGACGATCCGGATGCCGAGGCCCGGGCCGGGGAACGGCTGGCGGTGGACGATCTCGTCGGGCAGGCCGAGCTCCTGGCCGACCATCCGGACCTCGTCCTTGAACAGCTGGCGCAGCGGCTCGATCAGCTTGAACTCGAGGTCCTCGGGGAGGCCGCCGACGTTGTGGTGGGACTTGATGTTGGCGGTGCCGGTACCGCCGCCGGACTCGACGACGTCCGGGTAGAGCGTGCCCTGGACCAGGAACTCCACCGCCGGGCCCTCGTCCGCGACGATCTCGGCCTGGGCCTGCTCGAAGACCCGGATGAACTCCCGGCCGATGATCTTCCGCTTCTCCTCGGGGTCCGAGACGCCCTTGAGCGCGGCCAGGAACCGCTCCGACGCGTCCACGACCTTCAGCTGGACGCCGGTCGCGGCCACGAAGTCCTTCTCGACCTGCTCGGTCTCGCCCTTGCGCATCAGCCCGTGGTCGACGTACACGCAGGTCAGCTGGGAGCCGATGGCCTTCTGGACGAGGGCCGCGGCGACGGCGGAGTCCACACCGCCGGACAGGCCGCAGATGGCGCGCTTGTCGCCGACCAGTTCACGGATGGCGGTGACCTGCTCGTCGATGACGTTGCCGGTGGTCCAGTCCGGCTTCAGGCCCGCGCCCCGGTACAAGAAGTGCTCCAGCACCTGCTGCCCGTGGGTGGAGTGCATCACCTCGGGGTGGTACTGGACGCCGTAGAGCTTCTTCTCGTCGTTCTCGAACGCGGCCACGGGCACGACGTCCGTGGAGGCGGTGACGGTGAAGCCCTCGGGAGCGGCCGAGCAGGCGTCGCCGTGCGACATCCAGACGTCCTGCTCCTCCGGGGTGCCCTCGAAGAGGGTGGAGGACGTCCTGGAGACGTGCAGGTCCGTGCGGCCGTACTCGCGGGCCCCGGTGTTGTCCACCTGACCGCCCAGGGCCTGGGCCATGAGCTGGAAGCCGTAGCACATGCCGAAGACGGGGACGCCGGCCTCGAAGAGCGTGCGGTCGAGGGTGGGGGCGCCCGCCTCGTACACGGACGAGGGGCCGCCGGACAGGATGATCGCCGCGGGGTTCTTGGCGAGGATCTCCTCGACCGGCATGGTGCTCGGCACGATCTCGCTGTAGACCCGCGCCTCGCGGACGCGACGGGCGATGAGCTGGGCGTACTGCGCGCCGAAGTCGACGACCAGGACGGTGTCGGGCGCGTTGGCAGCGGGAGTCGCTGATGACACGAGGTGCCTTCCGGCGGTGGGGCGGGGGTCTTGTGCCTCCCGATTCTACCGGGGCGGGCACGGGGCCCCGCCCTCGCTCCGTACGGATGTGCGGGAAGGCCCGTCTCACCATGCGATCCGTGTTGGACGCCCCGGCGAAGCACGGCATACTGGGTTTCATGCTCACCCACTCGACCTTCCTCTTTACCTATGGCACCCGGCCCGCCGGCTGCCATGGTCGTGCTGCTTGAGCAACTGACAAGCGACTTCCCAGGCGCCCCGGGCCGACAAGGTCCGGGGCGCCTGGCGTTTTCCGGATCCTGTCGTTCCGAGGCACTCCGCACCCACCGCCGAGGAGCCCCGACATGACCACCGCCACCCAGCCCACCGAGAAGACCGGCGCCCGCACCGCCGAGGCCGCCGAGACGATCACCGGCGCCCGCGAGCGGATCGACGCGCTCGACGACCGGATCATCGGTCTCGTGCAGGAACGGATGGCCGTGTCGGCCGTCATCCAGCAGGAACGGATCGCCTCCGGCGGCCGACGCGTGAACCTCTCCCGCGAGATGGAGATCCTCGCCCGCTACCGGGACGCGCTGGGCAAGCCGGGCACCACGCTCGCGATGACCCTGCTGGAGCTGTGCCGGGGCAAGGTCTGAACCGGCGGACGGCACGCGGCCGCACCCCCGTTCCCGGCACAGACGTACGCATCGCCTCTCACCCGTACGGTGCGTGACCGGTGCCGGAACCGCTTCGTTGGTACCGGTGTCCGTGCCAGCCAGGGGCGGGCCCGAAGAGAACCACGCGTGGCTCGCCGGAGCGATGAGACGTACGGATCTGCCGTACGTCGTGGGACCTCGCTCCGGAGGAGTGACCGGACGGCAGGGGACAGCAGCCCGGTCACCGAGAGAACGGCCGGCTCCGGGGACGCCCGGGGCCGGCCGGCGGGAACCGTGCACGTCCGCCCCCGGCGGCCGCGGAGGACGCGCCCGCCGAGCACGACGCACCCGCAGGACCCCGCAGCGGTCCGGTCCCCCGCGGACCACCGCGTCGCCCTGTACCCGCACACGAGACCAGCGGCGTCGCCCCCCGGGCGCCGCTCCCGGGCACCGACGCCGCCCTGACGTCGGTGCTGACGAGAGGAAGGGCCCCGCGGCTCCGCCCCGCGGGGCCCTTCGCCCGTCCCGTGGCCGTCGGCGTCAGGTGCGGGTGACGACGCCGCACCCCCGGTCGTCCCCGACCACCTCCCTGCTGCGGTCGTACGGGTCGAGCGCCTCTCCGGTCGGCTCGGGGCCGGACTGCAGGTCGGCGAGGAACTGCGGACGGATCACGCCGTCGCCGTCCCGGCAGTCGTCGTTGGATATCTCGCCGTCGACGACGGTGATCCAGAGGTGCCCCTCGGTGCCCCGGTACCTGGTGAGGTCCGCGACGCTCACCTCGACCACCCGGCGCACGATGGCCCGGGTCACCTCGTCGCCGCCGTCGGCGCGGGCCACCGCGTACACGAAGGTGTAGTCGGCCTCGATCACGGCCCTCCCCGCGGCCCCCCGCTCGGGCTTCACCGTCATGCGGCCGCGGACCCGCGCGTCACCGACGAGGTCGACCTCCTCGGGATCGAAGCGGGTGAACGTCCACACCGGGTCGTTCTTCTCGGTGGGCCCGCGCAGCGCGGCGCGCAGGTCGGAGAGGTATTCCTTCTCCAAGGGGTCCACGAGGGCCAGCGCCTTCTCCGGTGCGCCGCCCTTCAGCACCTCGGGGTCGAGGTTGGAGGCGACCAGGAACTCCTTCGTCCGCCGCAGGGCCTCCTCGATCCGGTCGGCGGGAACCCCGTTGACCGCCTTCGCCTCCGGCAGCCGGATGGCGTCCGCTCCCGGCTCCCAGCGGTCGGCCGGGGATCCGGCGAAGGGCCGCTCACGGGTGGGTGTGCCGGCGGGGGCTCCGAAGGGCGCGCCGTCGGGGCGGGCGGTCTCGGGAGCGAGCGGTGCCGGGGACGCCGTGCCGGTCGCGTCCGTACCGCCGGGGTCGTCGCCGGGTTCACCGGGCAGCCAGGACAGCGCGGCGGACGGGTCGACGGCGACGACGGCCAGTGCGGCGGCGGCCAGCACGCCCACGACGCTCCAGCCCTTGCGACGGCGTGCGGCCCTGCCGTCCCTCTCCTGCCAGGCGGGGCCGGTGCGCCAGCCCTCGGGCCGGGCGGGCGCGGGGGCGCCCTTCCTCCTGCCCCGACGACGCCTGCCGCCACCGCCGTCCGCTCCGGCCTGCGCCTCGTCCATGGCCCGCAGCCGCTCGGTCACCATGCGGGCCCGGGCGGAGGGTTCCTTGGGTGCGGAGGAACGGATGTCGCGCTCGCTGTCCCGGACGAACTTCTCCCACACGTCGTCGGGCAGGGAGGAGGACTCCGGTCTGGGCTCTTCGGACGGCTGCTCGGCCACGGGGTCGCGGACTTTCTCTCGGCGGTTGTCGGCGGCTGAGCGTACGCCGGCGGTGATCACCCCTCGACAGTGATCCACCTCACATAAAAATTCTGTGAGGTACAGGACAACCATTCGAACGCGTCGTTGATCGAACTCACCGAATCCTCACGGACCACACATGTGCGCCCCACACGGAGGCGCCGCCCACCTCGTGTCGCACCCCGCGGCACACCGGACTTCCCGAGGTCTTCATGAAGCTTCGCCGCGCCATGGCCGTAGCGGCCGCGACGGCAGTGATAGCCCCGGTCGCCCTCCTCGCGGCCCCGGCCGCGTACGCGACCGACTCCGAGCCCGGTTCGAGCGTCTCCGCGACCGAGTCCCCGGCCGGCGAGGAGGGCGA
>NZ_MSGP01000401.1 GCF_002078235.1 Streptomyces viridosporus | reverse complement strand
GCCCGCTGGGACCCGGCGGCCCGCCCCGTCGCCGTGCCCCTGCACCAGGCACTGCAGGCCGCCGGGTCCCAGCGGGCGAGCGAGTCGGTGGAGGTGAAGGCCGGCAGCGCGGTGCGGGCGCCCGCCTTGAGGGTGGGCACGGCCATCTCGCTGGTCTTCTCCCGGCGCAGCCCGTTCTCGTCCTCCTCGACCTCGCCGAGGACGGCCACCACCGGAACCAGCAGCCGGGCGCCCTTGAGCGCCTCGAGGACGGGGCCGACGGCCTCGTGGTCCTCGGCCCAGGCGGCGAGCGCCGCGCTCAGCCGGGGGTCGGCGGAGCCGTCGTCGTCGCGGAAGGCGGGGTCGGGAATGTTCTTGTTCGCCACGGTCACCGACCCTATCGGCCGCCCGTGCCCCGCCCGGACGCGGGCGGCCCGCCGCCGGTGAGGCCCGTGCGTGCTCAGGCTCGGAAGTCCTCGTCCCGCGCGCGCCGCCCGCGCCACAGGACCACCGCGGCGACCAGCAGCACGCCGCCGGCGCCGCCCGCGAGGGGGGCCGCCCAGGCGGCGGTGCCGTCGTCGGAGGCGTCGGTGTCCGGGCCGGGGCCGAAGTACTTCCGGCCGTAGGACGCCGGCTTCGGGTCCTCGGGCTTCAGGCGGGCCGCGGCCTCGAGGGCGGCGGCCGGGTCGACGAAGCCGAAGCCGCGGGAGTCGTCCCGGCCGTCGGCGGGGGCGTTGCGAGCGGTGTCCTCCAGGAGCCGCTTGACCTGGGCCGGGGTCAGGTCCGGGTGGGCCGACCTGATCAGGGCGGCGGCGCCGGAGACGAACGCGGCGGCGGCACTGGTGCCCCAGCCCTCGTAGTACTTGCGGTCGGGGTCGGCGATGATCACGTCCACCCCGGGGGCGCTGACCGTGGCGTACCAGCGGCGGGTGGAGAACGGGGCGCGGGTGCCGTAGCGGTCCACGGCGGTGGCGGTGATGACGCCCGGGTAGGCGGCCGGGTAGGAGACGCGGTCGCCCTTCTCGCCGCCGTTCCCGGCGGAGGCCACGACGACCACGCCCTTGCGCAGGGCGTACTGGATGGCCTCGTCCTCGCCGCGTTCGGCGTGCGCGGAGGCGGAGTCGTCGCCGAGGGAGAGGTTGATGACGTCGGCCCCGTGGTCGGCGGCCCAGCGGATGCCCTCGGCAAGGGCGTTGCCGCGGGTGCTGCGGGCCTTGGCGCGGGCGGGGTCGCCGTCCTCGAGGATGACGCGGACGGGGAGGATCCTGGCCTCGGGCGCGATGCCCATGACGCCCTCGGCGTTGCCGGGTCCGTGTCCGTGGCCGGCGATGATCCCGGCCATGGCGGTGCCGTGGCGGGCCCAGGCGCGGTCGCCGGGTCCGGCGCCGAAGCCGACCAGGTCCTTGCCGGTGAGGACGTTGCCGTCGAGATCGGGATGGTCGGCCTCGACGCCGGTGTCCAGGACGGCGACGGTGACGCCCTCGCCCCGCGTGGTCCGCCAGGCCTCCTCGGTGTGCATGGCCTCCAGGGCCCACTGCCGGGCACGGATGCCGTCGGCGTGCGCGGCGGTGGCGGGCAGGAGGGCGAGGGAGGCGGCGAGCAGGACCCCGAGGGCCGCGGCGGGGCGCCGGCCGAGGGCCGGCCTCATGACGGACGCTCCGTGGCGGTGCCGGCGTGCCCCCGCACGCCGCGCTCGACCCGGTCGGCCAGGCCCCGTGCCTCGTGGCCGAGGCCGGCCTGCGCGGGGGCGGTGGTGGTGCCGGACTCCATGGCCTCCTCGGCGGGCTGCGGGGCGGCGACGGTGCGGCCGTCGGCCCAGCCGGAGACGGCGTAGACGACGACGGGGGCGTCCGTGAGCACGGAGATCGTCCAGGAGGCACGCTGCCGGGTGCCGAACCCGGCGGCGGCCGTGTCCTTCGCGGCGTACGGCAGGGGCATCAGATCGGTGCGGCGGTCCAGGCGCTCGGTGTCGAAGCGGCGGGCGAGGGAGGCCATGCCGGCGGCGTCGGCCTCGGTGAACAGCAGGCCGACGGTGGTGACGTGGCTCCGCGTGGCGTCGGTGTAGGTGGCGCGCAGCAGGCGTGCGCAGCCGACGGGGTCCAGGACCTTGCGCAGCAGGGGGTCGAAGGCCTCCGCGCAGTCGCTGTCGGGGGCCACCGCGACACGGGTCCAGGTCCGGTCGGCGCCGCCGGGGCCCGCGCCCCCGCCCCGCACGGTGGGCGGGAACAACTGGTCGACCGGGACGTTGCGCCACAGGTCCCCGGCGGCGGCGAAGCCGCTGCGGGCCCCGGGCCCGCCGGAGTCCCCGGCGAGCCAGCTCCCGGTGACGGCGCCGCCGATCAGGCCCGCTCCCAGCACGAGGCAGACGGCGGCGGCGACCGCCTGGGACCGGCCGCGCCGCCCGAGCGGGTGCGGGCGTGCGTCCTCGTCGTAGCCCTCCGGTTCCCCGAACGACACGGTCGGCCGTCCGGTCCCGTGGCGCGTGCCGCCCGGGGCCGTGGGGGCGCTCCACGAGAGGGCGGGGTCGGGAGCGCCCCCACGGCCCCGG
>NZ_MSGP01000400.1:4011-4169 GCF_002078235.1 Streptomyces viridosporus | reverse complement strand
CGCCCGGTCCCGCTGCCCGGCCCGCCCGGCGAAGGAGAAGAGCAGGGACTGGGAGCCGAGGGCGTCGTACATCTGCAGGGTCCGGTTCTCCCACTCCTCCTCGCGCCGGGTGAGCATGTAGTAGCCGATCAGCGCCTCCTCCCCGTTGAGCAGGTACA
>NZ_MSGP01000400.1:0-3963 GCF_002078235.1 Streptomyces viridosporus | reverse complement strand
CCTGGGCGTTGCGCTGGGCCAGCCAGCGCTCGTGGACCGGGTCGCCGGTGCCGTCGCGGCCCTCGACCGGGACCGGGAAGGCCAGGTTGATGTTCCGGGAGGGCAGCAGGAGGCGGACCTCGACCGACTCCGGGCGCCGGCGGCCCTCGTGGATGTGCCGGACCGGTTCGCTCAGCGCCAGCATGAGACTCTCGGCCGTCAGGCAGACCGCGTCGATCCGCACACGGTCCTGTGCGAAGGCATCCACCAGCCGGGGCGCCAGCCCCACCATCGTCGGCTGGGGCTCCTCCCGGGCGGGGGCCGGCTCGGCGATCCGCGGTGGGCTGCCCTTGCTGACGTTACTGAGGAGGCCGTCCTCCTGGAGCGCGCGCAGGGCCTGGCGCACGGTGCCGCGCTCCACGCCGAACTCCTCGGCGAGTTCGGCCTGGGTGGGCAGGCGGTCACCCGTCCTGAGCTCGCCGGTGCGGATGCGTTCCCGCAGGATGTCGGCGATCTCCTGGGGCGTGAGCCTTCTGCTGCCGTTCACTGACACGTTCTCCTGGGCCACGACCAAACGCTACAACTGTGATCCATCTAAAGGGAGTTGCTTGAAAGTTGTTTATGAGTAGGGACCAAGTGGGGACAACATAGACCTAGTTGGTTGCCAACTCCACCAAGTTGGCGAAAGTTCGGAGGTTCCGCCTCCGTTCCGTTCCACATCGCCGCACCCGTCCGCCAGGAAGCCCGAAGGGGGGAACACCGTGCCCGTCCTCGCCCTTGTCTCCGCCGTTCTCGTCATCACCCTGGAGCAGTTCGTCCAGTGGAAGTACGGCGTCGCCGGCATCATCGGCCTGCTGTTGCTCACCATAGGCATCAAGGCCAAGAGCCCGGGGGTCAGCTCCGCCGGGGCGGTCCTGCTCGCGCTGCTGGTGGCGCGGCCCGCCCTGTGAGCCGCCCGGCGGGCCGTCCCGGTCCCCCTCGGTCCGACGGCTGCGGCCCGGCGTCCGCGGGGGACGTCAGCCCGTGAGCACCAGCTCCGAACTGATCGTCTCCCACAGCGCGTCGAACCACCGGTGGGACTGCTCCACGAACGCGGTGTCCCGCGGACCGTCGCCCCGCTCGAAGGCGAACAGCAGGGACCGGATGCCCTGCACGTCGTACGTCTCCAGGTTCTCGTGGTCGGCCGACGCCTCGCGGCGCGCCGGCGTGTAGTGGGCGAACAGCGCCACCTCCCCGTTGAGCAGGTACAGCTTCACCGGCGGGGTGAAGGGCAGGGCGCGGAACGAGACGCGCACGTCGATGCCGTGCGTGGCGCGCAGGGCGAGCAGGTTGTGCCGGAACACCTGCCCCTGGGCGTTGCGCTGGGCCAGCCAGCGCTCGTGGACCGGGTCGCCGGTGCCGTCCCGGCCCCCGACCGGGACCGGGAAGGCCAGGGTGATGCTCCGGGAGGGCAGCAGAACACGGACGTCGATCTTGGCCGGTTTCAGTTGCCCGGCGTGGATCCGGCGCAACGACTCGCCGAGGGCGAGCGTGAGGGAGACCGAGGTCAGGCAGACGGCGTCGATCTCGACGTGCTCGGCCGCGAAGGCGGTGGCGATGCGGGGCGCGAGGGCCGCCGTGGTGGGCAGCGGAGGCGCCGCGGGGCCGGTCGGCGCGCTTTCGGCGGCGACGGCGACGGTCGCCGGGGCTCCCTTGGAGACGTTGGTGAGCAACTGCTCGGACTGCAGGATGCGCAGGGCCTGGCGCACGGTGCCGCGCTCCACGCCGAACTCCTCGGCGAGCCGGGCCTGCGTGGGCATGCGCTGCCCCGGCCGCAGCACTCCGGACCTGATCCGGGCGCGCAGCTCGTCGGCCACCTCGCGATGTGCCCTCTGTGGCCGCTGCGGTCTCTTCCGTCCCTTGACGGAGGCGTATTCCGGGTCCACGACTGAACACTACAACTTCCCGCCATCTTTGGGCAGTTCACATGGAGGTGGTTATGAGTCGCCTCCAAGTGGAGATAAGTGAAGAGAAGTTGGTAACCAACTTGAGCAACATGGTTGGCCCTCAAGGAGGTTGGCCACCAGGGCAACGGTTGGGGACCACCGACGACAAGGGGGATCGTCATGCCGCTCATCGCCGTCGTCCTCGCCGCCCTGGCCGTGGGGTTCGAGCAACTCGTCCAGTGGAAGTACGGGCCGATGGGGATCATCGCCTTCGTCGCCCTCACCGTGGGCATCAAGGCGCGGAACACCACGATCGGCGGCATCGGCGCGGTCATCCTGGTGATGCTGCTCGCCCAGTCGGGCTGACGGCACACCCCCGCGGACCACCGACCGGGTTCTCCTCCGGAGGGGAGCCGGGAGCCCCGTCGGTCGCACCACCCGCACAACCACAACCACAACCACAACCACAACTGAACAGCTCGCTACGGATGAGCGCACACCCGTCGTCGAGGAGAGGAGGCAGGCAGCAGGAGCGCGGGAGCAGCGCTCAGAACATGTCCGGGCACCACGGTCGCCTGGAAGTACGCAGCAGGGCGTCGGCCTGACGGGCGGCGCCCGCTCGTTCTTCCCGCACCCGGCCCAGGGCCGCCAGCCGCACCGCCGACTCGTCGCCCAGCCACAGCGCCGCCAGGTCGGAGACGTCCAGCACGAGGTCGGCGCTCTCGCCGGTCGGGGCGCAGGAGCCGGACCCGTCCGCCGACGCCCGGAGCCGGTACCGCCCGCCGGTCAGCCCGTCGCGGTCGGACACCTCCAGCACCAGCGAACCCGCCGCCTCGTACGTCCGCGCCTCCAGCGCCCGTACGACGTCCAGGAGGCGCACCCAGAGCCAGTCCGCCTGTGTGGTGACGGCGGCGGCGCGCGGGTCCAGGAGGAAGTGCGGGAGCAGGTCGTCGGGGGCCCGCCAGCCGCTCTTCACCTTCACCACCCAGTCGATCGAGCACAGGTAGTGCCACAGCGCCCGCTCGGCGGCCGGGGTCACCCCGATCAGCCAGTCCACGCTCGCCGTGTTCAGCGGCTGCTTGGCGTCGCCCCAGGTGTCGTCCGCCCGGTAGGCGACCATGCCCTCGACCTCGCCGTCCGCCGAGCGGTACACGGCGAAGCAGGGTTCGCTCCAGGTCGGGTGGAAGCGCACGGCGCCGGTGGCGAGCCGCCACCACAGGTCGGTGCGGCTGACGGCGCCCGGCTGGGCCCGGCGCAGCCGCTCGTGCAGGTCGGGGCCGAGCTTGCGCACGTCCTCCCCGTCCACGAGGTCGACGCGGCCGCCGTCGTCCGGGCCCGCCCACCGCGGGTCGAGGCCGGTGCGCGGCACGTCGATCGTCCACTCGGTCGCCGTGGTGGCGGGGCCGAAGCCGTAGCGGCCGTAGATCGGGTACTCGGCGGCGATCAGGGTCGCCACGACGTCCCCGTTCTCCTTCGCGGCGGCGAGGTCCTGGGCCATCATGCGGGTGAGCAGGCCCCGGCGGCGGTGGGTGGCGGTGACGGTGACGTTGGTGATGGCGTCGGCGGGCACGGTCGCGCCGCCGACGACGGTGAGCTCCTGCGCGAAGGAACGGAACGTCGCGACGCAGCGCCCCTCGTCGAAGGCACCGAGCAGCCGGCCGGGGAGGAAGTGCCGGCGACGCGCGTCGACCACTTCCGGCGGAGAGGTGGGCTCCCGCAGGAACCCGGCGTTGAGAGCCCGGTTCCAGTCGTCGAACTCGGTCTCGGCGATGGGGCGTACGTCCATGGCGGCGCGGGAGGTCATGGGCTCACGGTAGGGCGCGGGCCGGAAGGGTGTCGCGCGGTTTTCCGCGGGCACCTTCCCGGCGCGTTCCCGGCACCTTTCCGGCGCGTTCCCGGCACCTTTCCGGCGCGTTCCCCGGGCCTTCCGGCGTGCGCGGGCCCTTCCCCCGGGGCCGGTCCGCACGCGCCCGGATCCGTCCTCCGCCCGTGCCCGGATCCGTCCTCCGCCCGTGCCCGGATCCGTCCTCCGCCCGTGCCCGGATCCGTCCTCCGCCCG
>NZ_MSGP01000040.1 GCF_002078235.1 Streptomyces viridosporus | reverse complement strand
GGTACGCGGTGGTGGTCTTGCCGGAGGTGCCGGTGATGCCGATATGGGGCAGGTCGCGGCCCGGGTGGCAGGAGATGGTCACCGCGAGCTCGCCCATCCGCGCGCGCTGGTGGTCGACGACCCGCGCGCGCGGATGGGCGAGCTGGCGGTGACCATCTACGGCCACCCGGGCCGCGACCTGCTCCAGATCGGCATCACCGGCACCTCCGGCAAGACCACCACCGCGTACCTCGTCGAGGGCGGTCTCAAGACCGCCCGCGGCACGGACGAGGGCGGTGGCGGGCGACGGGTGGGACTCATCGGGACCGTCGAGATGCGCATCGGCGAGGAGCGCATCAAGTCCGAGCGCACCACGCCCGAGGCCACCGACCTGCAGGCGCTGTTCGCCGTCATGCGGGAACGCGGCACCGACGCCGTCGCCATGGAGGTCTCCAGCCACGCCCTGGTCCTCGGCCGGGTCGACGGCTGCGTCTTCGACATCGCGGTCTTCACCAACCTCAGCCCGGAGCACATGGAGTTCCACTCCGACATGGAGGACTACTTCCGGGCCAAGGCGCAGTTGTTCACGCCGGAACGCAGCAGGCTCGGCGTGGTCAACGTCGACGACGAGTACGGCCGCCGCCTCGCCAAGGAGGCCGGCGTCCCGGTCGTCACCTACTCCGCCGAGGGCCACCCCGACGCCGACTGGCGCACCGAGGACGTCCGGGTCGGCCCGATGGACTCGTCGTTCACCGTGATCGGTCCCGAGGACGAGCGGATCGCCGCCCGGTCGCCGCTGCCGGGCCCCTTCAACGTGGCCAACACCCTCGCCGCGATCGTGGCGCTGGCCGCCGCCGGCCTCGACCCGCAGGCCGCCGCCGACGGCATCGCCGCCGTGCCGGGCGTGCCGGGCCGGCTGGAGCGCGTGGACGCCGGGCAGCCGTACCTCGCGGTGGTCGACTACGCCCACAAGACCGACGCCGTCGAATCGGTGCTGCGCGCCCTGCGCAGGGTCACCGAGGGCCGGGTGCACGTGGTGCTCGGCTGCGGCGGCGACCGGGACACCACCAAGCGGGCCCCGATGGGCGCAGCCGCCGCGCGGCTCGCCGACACCGCCGTACTGACCTCCGACAACCCCCGCTCCGAGGACCCCCTCGCGATCCTCGCCACCATGCTCCAGGGCGCGGCCTCCGTCCCCGCCCACGAGCGCGGCGAGGTGCAGGTCTTCGAGGACCGGGCCGCCGCGATCGCCGCCGCCGTGGCCCGGGCGCGGCCCGGGGACACCGTGCTGGTCGCGGGCAAGGGCCACGAGCAGGGGCAGGACATCGCCGGGGTGGTGCGTCCCTTCGACGACCGCCAGGTGCTTCGCGAAGCCATCAAGAAGACCCAGGGATGAACTTGTGATCGCCCTCTCCCTCGCCGAGATCGCAGAAGTCGTCGGCGGGCAGACGCACGACATACCGGACCCCTCCGTCCAGGTCACCGGACCAGTGGTCCGGGACTCACGGGAGGCGGGTCCGGGCAGCCTCTTCGTCGCCTTCGTCGGCGAGCGCGTGGACGGCCACGACTTCGCGGCGCGGGTCGTCGAGGCGGGCGCGGCCGCGGTGCTCGCCTCCCGTCCGGTCGGCGTGCCCGCGATCGTCGTCGAGGACGTCCAGGCGGCCCTCGGCGCCCTCGCCCGGCACGTCGTCGGACGGCTCGGCACCACCCTCGTCGCGCTCACCGGCTCGGCCGGCAAGACCAGCACCAAGGACCTCATCGCCCAGGTGCTGCAGCGCCACGGGCCCACGGTCTTCACCCCCGGCTCGCTCAACAACGAGATCGGGCTGCCGCTCACCGCGCTCACCGCCACCGAGGAGACCAAGTTCCTCGTGCTGGAGATGGGCGCCCGTGGGATCGGCCACATCCGCTACCTCACCGGTCTGACGCCCCCGAGGGTCGGACTCGTCCTGAACGTGGGCTCCGCCCACATCGGCGAGTTCGGCGGCCGCGAGCAGATCGCGCAGGCGAAGGGCGAGTTGGTCGAGGCCCTGCCCCCGGCCGAGGAGGGCGGCGCCGCGATCCTCAACGCGGACGACCCCCTCGTACGGGCCATGGCCTCCCGTACGAAGGCGAAGGTGATCCTTTTCGGAGAGTCCGACGAAGCGGACGTTCGGGCCGAGAACGTGCGACTCACGGACAGCGGACAGCCCTCCTTCAGACTTCACACACCCTCCGGTGCATGTGATGTGACCATGCGCCTGTACGGTGAGCATCACGTGTCGAACGCGCTCGCCGCGGCCGCCGTCGCCCACGAGTTGGGCATGCCCGCAGACGAGATCGCCCGCGCACTCTCCGAGGCGGGCTCCCTCTCCCGCTGGCGGATGGAGGTCACCGAGCGCCCGGACGGCGTGACGGTCGTCAACGACGCCTACAACGCGAACCCCGAGTCCATGCGGGCCGCCCTGCGCGCCCTGGCAGCGATGGGCAGGGCCTCACAGGCAAAAGGGGGACGCACGTGGGCGGTGCTCGGCAAGATGGCCGAGCTCGGGGACGAGGCGCTCGCCGAGCACGACGCGGTCGGACGGCTCGCCGTCCGGCTCAACGTCAGCAAGCTCGTCGCGGTCGGGGGCAGGGAAGCTGCCTGGCTGCAACTGGGCGCATATAACGAGGGTTCGTGGGGTGAGGAGTCGGTGCACGTGTCCGACGCACAGGCGGCGGTCGACCTGTTGCGCAGCGAGTTGCGCCCGGGAGACGTCGTACTCGTGAAGGCGTCCCGTTCGGTCGGGCTCGAGAGCGTGGCGCAGGCGCTGCTCGAGACCGGTGCCGAGGGTGAGGTCGCCGCCCGATGATGAATCAGATCCTGTTCGCAGGCGTCATCGGCCTCTTCCTGACGCTGATCGGCACTCCGCTGCTGATCAAGCTGCTCGCGCGCAAGGGGTACGGCCAGTACATCCGTGACGACGGCCCGCGCGAGCACGCCAGCAAGCGCGGTACGCCGACCATGGGCGGTATCGCCTTCATCCTGGCGACGGTCGCCGCCTACTTCCTCAGCAAGGTGATCACCGGCAAGTCGCCGACGTACTCGGGCCTGCTGGTGCTGGGCCTGATGGTCGGCATGGGCATGGTCGGCTTCCTGGACGACTACATCAAGATCGTCAAGAGGCGTTCGCTGGGTCTGCGGGCCAAGGCGAAGATGGCCGGCCAGCTGATCGTCGGCATCGCCTTCGCGGTGCTCTCCCTGCAGTTCGCGGACTCCCGCGGCCAGACCCCGGCCTCCACGAAGCTGTCGTTCATCACGGACTTCGGCTGGACCATCGGCCCGGTGCTGTTCGTCGTCTGGGCGCTGTTCATGATCCTCGCGATGTCGAACGGCGTGAACCTGACCGACGGTCTGGACGGTCTCGCCACCGGCGCCTCCGTCCTCGTCTTCGGCGCCTACACCTTCATCGGCGTCTGGCAGTTCCAGGAGTCCTGCGCCAACGGCGAGACGCTGACCAACCCCAACGCCTGTTACGAGGTGCGCGACCCGCTCGACCTCGCCGTCGTCTCCGCCGCGCTGATGGGCGCCTGCCTCGGCTTCCTGTGGTGGAACACCTCCCCGGCCAAGATCTTCATGGGCGACACCGGTTCGCTGGCGCTCGGCGGTGTGCTCGCGGGTCTCGCGATCTGCTCCCGCACCGAGCTGCTGCTCGCCATCCTCGGCGGTCTGTTCGTCCTCATCACCATGTCGGTGGTCATCCAGGTCGGCTCCTTCCGGCTCACCGGGAAGCGGGTCTTCCGGATGGCACCGCTCCAGCACCACTTCGAACTCAAGGGCTGGTCCGAAGTGCTCGTGGTGGTCCGCTTCTGGATCATCCAGGGCATCTGTGTGATCGTCGGACTGGGCCTCTTCTACGCGGGATGGGCAGCGGAAAAGTGACCTCGTCGGCGCCCTCGGAATTCCGGGGCAAGCACATCACCGTCGCCGGGCTCGGCGTCTCCGGCGTCCCGGCGGCGAAGGTGCTGCACGGCCTCGGCGCGCACGTCACGGTCGTCAACGACGGCGACGACGAGCGCGCCCGGGCCCAGGCGGCCGAGCTGGAGCAGCTCGGCGTCACCGTCCGCCTCGGCGACGGCGCGACCCTGCCCGAGGGCACCGACCTCATCGTCACCGCACCCGGCTGGAGGCCCGACAAGCCGCTGTTCGCCGCCGCCGAGCGGGCCGGCGTCCCCGTCTGGGGCGACGTCGAGCTCGCCTGGCGGCTGCGCCGCCCCGACTCCGCCCCCTGGCTCGCGGTCACCGGCACCAACGGCAAGACCACCACCGTCCAGATGCTCGCCTCCATCCTGGAGGCGGCGGGCCTGCGCACCGCGGCCGTCGGCAACATCGGCGTCTCGCTGCTGGACGCGGTGCTCGGCGAGGAGGAGTACGACGTGCTCGCCGTGGAGCTGTCCAGCTACCAGCTCCACTGGGCGCCGTCGCTGCGCGCCCACTCGGCCGCCGTGCTGAACCTCGCCCCCGACCACCTCGACTGGCACGGCTCCATGCAGGCGTACGCCGCCGACAAGGGCCGCATCTACGAGGGCAATCGCGTCGCCTGCGTCTACAACGTCGCCGACAAGGCCACCGAGGACCTGGTCCGCGAGGCCGACGTCGAGGAGGGCTGCCGCGCCGTCGGGTTCACCCTGGGCACGCCGGGTCCCTCCCAACTCGGCGTCGTGGAGGGCATCCTGGTCGACCGCGCCTTCGTCGAGGACCGGTACAGGAACGCCCAGGAGCTCGCCGAGGTCTCCGACGTCAACCCGCCCGCCCCGCACAACGTCGCCAACGCCCTCGCCGCCGCGGCCCTCGCCCGCGCCTTCGGGGTGCCCGCGACGGCCGTGCGCGACGGCCTGCGGGCCTTCACCCCGGACGCCCACCGCATCGCGCACGTGGCCGACGTGGACGGCGTCGCCTACGTCGACGACTCCAAAGCCACCAACACGCATGCCGCCGAAGCCTCGTTGGCGGCGTACGAGCCGGTGGTGTGGATCGCGGGCGGTCTGGCGAAGGGCGCGACCTTCGACGAACTGGTCGCGGGGGCGGCGAAGCGGCTGCGCGGTGCCGTCCTGATCGGCCGGGACCGCGCCCTGATCCGCGAAGCCCTCGCGCGACACGCCCCCGAGGTGCCGGTGGTCGACCTCGACCGGACCGACACTGGGGCGATGCTCCAGGCTGTCCAGGAGGCGCGGCGGCTCGCACGGCCCGGCGACACGGTACTGCTCGCCCCGGCCTGCGCCTCGATGGACATGTTCGCCAACTACAACAGGCGCGGTGAGGCGTTCGCCCAGGCGGTGCGCGAACTCGGCGCCTGACCCGGCCGCCTGCGCCGGGCGACCTTGGGAGGGACGTGTGGGACCGTCGAGGCCCTGTCCGGCGTACACCTGTCCGGCGCGCGACGGAGGTCCTGATGCCCGGTAGCCGTACCGGCGGGCCGCCCGTGCAGCGCGCCGTCCGCCGGCCCGCCGTGCCCCGGCCCAGGCGCGAGAACCCCCTCCGCACCCTGCACACCCGGGCCCGCAAGGCATGGGACCGGCCGCTGACCGCGTACTACCTGATCTTCGGCGGCAGTGCGCTGATCACCGTGCTCGGCCTGGTGATGGTCTACTCGGCCTCCCAGATCACCGCGCTGCAGATGTCCCTGCCGGGCTCCTACTTCTTCCGCAAGCAGCTCCTGGCCGCCGCGATCGGCACCGTGCTGCTGCTCGTGGCCTCCCGGATGCCGGTGAAGCTGCACCGGGCGCTGGCCTACCCCATCCTCGCGGGCGCCGTTTTCCTGATGGTCCTGGTGCAGGTGCCGGGGATAGGGGTCGAGGTCAACGGCAACCAGAACTGGATCGCCCTCGGCGGCTCCTTCCAGGTCCAGCCCAGCGAGTTCGGCAAGCTGGCGCTGGTGCTGTGGGGAGCCGACCTGCTCGCCCGCAAACAGGACAGGCGGCTGCTGGGCCAGTGGAAGCACATGCTGGTGCCGCTGGTTCCGGCCGCCTTCATGCTGCTCGGACTGATCATGCTCGGCGGCGACATGGGGACGGCGATCATCCTGACGGCGATCCTGTTCGGCCTGCTGTGGCTGGCGGGGGCGCCCACCCGGATGTTCGCCGGGGTGCTGTCCGTCGCCGCCCTGCTCGGCGTGATCCTCATCCGCACCAGCCCGAACCGCATGGCCCGGCTCGCCTGCCTCGGTGCCACCGAGCCCCAGTCGGGACCGGTCGACTGCTGGCAGGCGGTGCACGGGATCTACGCCCTCGCCTCCGGCGGGATCTTCGGTTCCGGCCTGGGGGCGAGTGTGGAGAAATGGGGACAACTGCCCGAAGCCCACACCGACTTCATTTTCGCCGTCACCGGTGAGGAACTGGGTCTGGCGGGGACGCTGTCGGTACTCGCCCTGTTCGCGGCTCTAGGCTATGCGGGCATCCGCGTGGCCGGACGCACGGAGGACCCCTTCGTGAGGTACGCCGCGGGAGGCGTGACCACCTGGATCATGGCCCAGGCCGTGATCAACATCGGTGCGGTGCTCGGCCTGCTGCCGATCGCCGGCGTCCCGCTCCCGCTGTTCTCCTACGGGGGGTCCGCCCTGCTGCCGACCATGTTCGCCATCGGGTTGCTGATCGCCTTCGCGCGTGAGGACCCCGCTGCGCGGATGGCGCTTGCGATGCGGCAACCCCGCTTTGGTAAAAAGCGGGACGGGGGTCCTCAGCGGCCCCGGAGATGGAACACGATGCGACGGCGTGCCTGAGCGGCGCGTTCGTCCGGAGAGCGGTGAATTTCGGTGCATGTCGTACTCGCCGGCGGAGGAACCGCGGGCCACATCGAGCCCGCGCTCGCCCTCGCGGACGCCCTGCGCAGGCAGGATCCGACCGTGGGCATCACGGCCCTGGGCACGGAGCGCGGCCTCGAGACACGTCTCGTACCCGAGCGCGGGTACGAGCTGGCGCTGATCCCCGCCGTACCGCTGCCACGCAAGCCGACCCCCGAGCTGATCACCGTGCCGGGCCGGCTGCGCGGCACCATCAAGGCGACCGAGCAGATCCTGGAGCGCACCAAGGCGGACGCCGTGGTCGGTTTCGGCGGCTACGTCGCCCTGCCCGGCTACCTCGCGGCCAAGCGGCTCGGTGTGCCGATCGTGATCCACGAGGCCAACGCCCGGCCCGGTCTGGCCAACAAGATCGGCTCCCGCTACGCCGCCCAGGTCGCCGTCTCCACGCCCGACAGCAAGCTGCGGGGCGCCCGGTACATCGGGATCCCGCTGCGCCGCTCCATCGCCACCCTCGACCGGGCCGCCGTCCGCCCCGAGGCCCGTGCCGCGTTCGGGCTCGACCCCAACCTGCCGACGCTGCTGGTCTCCGGCGGCTCGCAGGGCGCCCGCCGGCTGAACGAGGTCGTCCAGCAGGTGGCTCCGTGGTTGCAGCAGGCCGGGATCCAGATCCTGCACGCGGTCGGCCCGAAGAACGAACTGCCGCAGGTGCAGCAGATGCCGGGCATGCCCCCCTACATCCCGGTAAGTTACCTGGACCGGATGGACCTCGCGTACGCCGCGGCCGACATGATGCTCTGCCGCGCGGGCGCGATGACCGTCGCCGAGCTCTCCGCCGTCGGACTCCCGGCCGCCTACGTCCCGCTGCCCATCGGCAACGGCGAACAGCGGCTCAACGCCCAGCCGGTGGTCAAGGCCGGCGGCGGGCTGCTGGTCGACGACGCGGAGCTGACGCCGGAGTGGCTGCAGCAGCACGTGCTGCCCGTCCTCGCCGATCCGCACCGGCTGTACGAGATGTCCCGCGCCGCCTCCGAGTTCGGCCGCCGGGACGCCGACGACCTGCTCGTCGGCATGGTGTACGAGGCGATCGCCTCGCGCCACCGCCACTGAAAGGAGCGCGCGCGTGGCCGGACCGACCACCGCCGAGCGCGGTGAACGCCGTCAGGGGTCGTCCGGCCCGCCGCCCGTCCGGCGTTCCCGACGACGCCTTCGTGTGATGATCGTTCTGGCCGTCGCCCTCGTGTTCCTCGGGAGCGGGGCCTTCTGGCTGCTGTACGGCTCGGACCTCGTGCGCGTGGAGCGCGTGTCCGTGTCCGGCACCCGGATCCTGACGCCCGCGCAGGTGCGCGAGGTCGCGGACGTTCCCCTGGGGGAGCAGTTGATTTCGGTGGACACCGGGGCGATCGAGGCGCGGATCGCCAAAGAATTGCCCCGAATTGCCACGGTTGACGTGATCCGTTCCTGGCCGCACGAAATCGAGCTGAAAGTGACGGAGCGCACTCCGGTCCTTCTTCTGCAAAAGGGCGAAAAGTTCACCGAAGTGGACAAGGGAGGTGTCCGTTTCGCCACGGTTTCCCAGGCTCCGCGAGGTGTCCCCCTGCTGGAATTGGCCGTCTCCCGGAGCGGTTCCGCGGCCGCGAGCCTGCGCCGCTTCGGCGAGGACCGGCTGGTGCGGGAGGCGGTGCGGGCCGCCGACGCCGTCCCGGACTCCGTCGCGCGCGAGGTCCGCGGCGTCAAGGTCCGTTCCTACGACGACATCTCGCTGCGGTTGACGGGTGACAGGACGGTCGATTGGGGAAGCAGCGAGAAGGGGGCGGCGAAGGCCCGAGCCCTCACGGCTCTGATGAAAGCGGCTTCCGGTGCGCGGCACTTCGACGTCAGCGTTCCCACGGCTCCGGCGTCATCGGGGAGTTGACGCTCATCAGTGCAGGCCAGCACCCTGGTTGGGCAGCGCTACGCCTGATCACATAGGGTGAAAAGAAAAACGGGAGGTTCGGCGTGTTCGTTGAACGGGCGCCACGTGTCGACTTAGTGTCCTGTTCGGAAGACTCCAGGGAACAGACACACTGGTAACCCTAAAGTTCAACGTTAGGGTTCGGGTCGGCGCTACGGACCGTCCCATTCGGCATCAGTCGTCGGTTCGCGGCGCACCCGCGGAACGGCGACACGTAACTCGAGGCGAGAGGCCTTCGACGTGGCAGCACCGCAGAACTACCTCGCAGTCATCAAAGTCATCGGTGTCGGCGGCGGTGGTGTCAATGCCATCAACCGGATGATCGAGGTCGGTCTCAAGGGCGTCGAGTTCATCGCCATCAACACCGACGCGCAAGCCCTGTTGATGAGCGACGCCGACGTCAAGCTCGACGTCGGCCGTGAACTCACCCGCGGACTCGGCGCCGGGGCCAACCCGGCCGTCGGCCGCAAGGCCGCCGAGGACCACCGCGAGGAGATCGAGGAGGTCCTCAAGGGGGCCGACATGGTCTTCGTGACGGCCGGTGAAGGCGGCGGCACCGGCACCGGCGGCGCACCCGTCGTGGCCAACATCGCCCGCTCGCTCGGTGCTCTCACCATCGGTGTGGTCACCCGCCCGTTCACCTTCGAGGGGCGGCGCCGCGCGAACCAGGCCGAGGACGGCATCGCGGAGCTGCGCGAAGAGGTCGACACCCTCATCGTCATCCCGAACGACCGGCTGCTGTCCATCTCGGACCGCCAGGTCTCGGTCCTCGACGCCTTCAAGTCGGCGGACCAGGTGCTGCTCTCCGGTGTCCAGGGCATCACCGACCTCATCACCACGCCCGGTCTGATCAACCTCGACTTCGCCGACGTGAAGTCGGTCATGTCGGAGGCCGGCTCGGCCCTCATGGGCATCGGCTCGGCCCGCGGCGACGACCGCGCGGTGGCCGCCGCCGAGATGGCCATCTCCTCCCCGCTGCTGGAAGCCTCCATCGACGGCGCCCGCGGTGTGCTGCTCTCCATCTCCGGCGGCAGCGACCTCGGTCTGTTCGAGATCAACGAGGCCGCCCAGCTGGTGAGCGAGGCCGCCCACCCCGAGGCCAACATCATCTTCGGCGCGGTGATCGACGACGCCCTCGGCGACGAGGTCCGGGTCACCGTGATCGCGGCCGGCTTCGACGGCGGCCAGCCGCCGGCCAAGCGGGAGAACGTCCTCGGCTCGTCCTCGGCCAAGCGCGAGGAGCCGGCCCCGGCACGGCAGCCGGAGAGCCGCCCCTCCTTCGGCTCGCTCGGCAGCGTCACGCCCAAGGAGGACCCGGAGCCGATGAAGCCGGAGCCGGTGCACGACATCCCGGTCGTCCAGCCGCCGGTCCCGCCGACGCGGACCTACGACAGCGCGGCCGAGGAGCTGGACGTGCCGGACTTCCTGAAGTGATAGCAGCCCGGCGCGAGAGCGTGAGCGGCGCGCACTTCGCCTTCACCGACCGGTGGGGCGGGGTGAGCGCCGCTCCGTATGCGGAGCTCAACCTCGGCGGAGCGGTCGGTGACGACCCCGGCGCCGTGCGCACCAACCGCGAACTGGCCGCCGAGTCCCTCGGCGTCGATCCGGCCCGGGTGGTCTGGATGAACCAGGTGCACGGGGCCGCTACGGCCGTGGTCGACGAGCCCTGGGGGGAGAGCCCCGTCCCCGAGGTCGACGCGATCGTCACCGCGCGGCGGGGTCTCGCCCTCGCCGTGCTCACCGCCGACTGCGTGCCGGTGCTGCTCGCCGACCCCGTCGCCGGGGTCGTCGCCGCGGCCCACGCGGGACGGCCCGGACTGGTCGCCGGGGTGGTCCCCGCCGCCGTACGGGCCATGGTCGGACTCGGCGCCGAGCCCTCGCGGATCGTCGCCCGCACCGGGCCGGCCGTCTGCGGCCGGTGCTACGAGGTGCCGGAGGCGATGCGCGCCGAGGTGGCCGCCGTCGAGCCGGCGGCGCACGCCGTGACGAGCTGGGGCACCCCGGCGGTCGACGTGGGCGCGGGCGTGCACGCGCAGCTCCAGCGGCTCGGGGTGCGCGACCGGGCGCAGTCGCCGGTGTGCACGCTGGAGTCGGGGGATCACTTCTCGTACCGACGCGACCGCACCACCGGGCGGCTCGCGGGCTATGTGTGGCTGGACTGATGGAACATGACGGACCGTAAGAGCGAGATCGCCGCGAATCTGGCGAGAGTGGAGGAGCGGATCGCCGCCGCGTGCGCCGCGTCCGGACGTGCGCGCGACGAGGTCACCCTCATCGTGGTCACCAAGACCTTCCCGGCGAGCGACGTGCGGCTCCTGTCGGAACTCGGTGTGCGCCATGTCGCCGAGAACCGCGACCAGGACGCCGCGCCGAAGGCGGCCCAGTGTGCGGACCTGCCGCTCACCTGGCACTTCGTCGGTCAGCTGCAGACCAACAAGGTGCGCTCCGTGGTCGGTTACGCGGGTGTCGTGCACTCCGTCGACCGCGCCCGGCTGGTGACGGCCCTCTCCAGGGAGGCCGTGCGGACCGGGCGTGAAGTGGGCTGCCTCGTCCAGGTCGCGCTCGACGCGGGCGAAGGCGGCCGGGGGGAGCGCGGGGGCGTCGCGCCCGGCGGGGTCGCGGAGTTGGCCGCGCTCGTCGCCGGGGCCGAGGGGCTGCGGCTGGACGGGCTGATGACGGTCGCCCCGCTCACCGGGGAGTACGCCGGACGTCAACAGGCGGCGTTCGAGCGGTTGGTGGATTTGTCGACCGACCTGCGCAAGGCCCATCCGACTGCGAACATGGTCTCGGCAGGAATGAGTACGGACCTCGAACAGGCCGTTGCCGCCGGAGCGACACATGTGCGCGTCGGCAGTGCGGTACTCGGAGTCCGCCCCAGGCTCGGGTAACGTCGCCAAGAAGTCGGACCACAGTAGAAAATATGGTCATTGCCGCCAATAGCGGACATAAGGACCTTGTGGATCGCGGGCACTTGGCGGTCGTCAGCGGATCCACCACAGAGCGGAGGACTCGGAGCATGGCCGGCGCGATGCGCAAAATGGCGGTCTACCTCGGCCTCGTGGAGGACGATGGGTACGACGGCCGCGGATTCGACCCAGACGACGACTTTGAACCCGAACTCGACCCGGAACCCGAACGTGACCACAGGCGGCACGAAATTGCACATCAGTCGCATGGTTCACATCAGTCACAAAGGGAAGAAGAGGTACGAGTCGTGCAGCCGCCCGCGCCTCGCGAGCCGGTCGCCCGCTCCGCTTCGCTTCCCGCGGAATCGCCACGTCCGGCACGCATCGCCCCCGTGGCGTCCATCACACAAGAACGCGCAAGCCTGGAGAAGAACGCACCGGTGATCATGCCCAAGGTCGTGTCGGAACGAGAGCCTTACCGGATCACCACGCTCCACCCCCGGACCTACAACGAGGCCCGTACCATCGGGGAACACTTCCGTGAGGGCACTCCGGTGATCATGAATCTGACCGAGATGGACGACACGGACGCGAAGCGACTTGTCGACTTCGCGGCCGGTCTGGTGTTCGGTCTTCACGGCAGTATCGAGCGGGTGACGCAGAAGGTGTTCCTGCTGTCTCCTGCTAACGTCGATGTCACGGCGGAGGACAAGGCCCGCATCGCAGAGGGCGGGTTCTTCAACCAGAGCTGAGACGCAGGACCGATCGAGCAGGTACAGGGGAGAGGGAAGAGCAAGCCATGAGCGTGTTCGCGCAGGTGATCTACATCGCGCTGATGGTGTTCCTCATCGTGCTCATTTTCCGGCTGGTCATGGACTACGTCTTCCAGTTCGCCCGCTCATGGCAACCCGGCAAGGCGATGGTGGTCGTCCTGGAGGCCACCTACACTGTCACCGATCCACCGTTGAAGCTTCTGCGGCGGTTCATCCCGCCGCTGCGTCTCGGGGGCGTGGCGCTCGACCTGTCCTTCTTCGTGCTGATGATCATCGTCTACATTCTGATCTCCCTCGTGGGCAATGCACTGAGGTGACTGTGGACGACATGGGCCTGCCGACTGCCGATGACTACGTTGAGGTGAAGAGATGCCGTTGACCCCCGAGGACGTGCGGAACAAGCAGTTCACGACCGTCCGCCTCCGAGAAGGCTATGACGAGGACGAGGTCGATGCCTTCCTCGACGAGGTCGAAGCCGAACTGACGCGTCTGCTGCGCGAGAACGAGGACCTGCGCGCCAAGCTGGCCGCGGCCACGCGCGCCGCCGCCCAGAACCAGCAGAACATGCGCAAGCCCCCGGAGCAGGACCAGCAGGGACCGCCGCAGGGTATGCCGCAGCAGGGCATGCCCCAGCAGGGTATGCCCCAGCAGGGCATGCCGCAGCAGGGCATGCGAGGTCCCGGCGCTCCCGTGCCCGCCGGGATATCGGGCCCGCCGCAGCAGCAGATGGGTGGCCCCATGGGTGGTCCGCCCCAGCTGCCGAGCGGTGCTCCTCAGCTGCCCGCCGGCCCCGGCGGTCAGGGCGGTCCGCAGGGTCCCGGCCCGATGGGTCAGGGTCCCGGGCCGATGGGCCAGGGTGGCCCGATGCAGGGGCAGATGGGCCCCGGTGGCCCGATGGGCGGCCCCATGGGCGGCCCCGGTCTCCCCGGTCAGGGCGGCCCCGGCGGCGACAGCGCCGCCCGCGTGCTGTCGCTGGCCCAGCAGACCGCCGACCAGGCGATCGCCGAGGCCCGTTCCGAGGCCAACAAGATCGTCGGCGAGGCCCGTTCGCGTGCCGAGGGTCTCGAGCGGGACGCCCGTGCCAAGGCCGACGCCCTGGAGCGGGACGCGCAGGAGAAGCACCGCGTCGCGATGGGCTCCCTGGAGTCCGCCCGCGCCACGCTGGAGCGCAAGGTCGAGGACCTGCGCGGCTTCGAGCGCGAGTACCGCACGCGGCTGAAGTCCTACCTGGAGTCGCAGCTGCGCCAGCTGGAGACCCAGGCGGACGACTCGCTCGCCCCGCCGCGCCAGCCCGCGAGCGCCGCGCCGTCGCTCCCGCCGTCCCCGGCGCCCTCCATGGCTCCGGCCGGCGCCGGTGCGCCGTCCTACGGCGGCAACCAGGCGATGGGCGGCCCCGGCGGTCAGTCCGGCCCGTCCTACGGCGGTCAGCAGCAGATGCAGCCGGCGATGACCCAGCCCATGGCGCCGGTGCGTCCGCAGGGGCCGTCGCCGATGGGGCAGGCTCCCTCGCCGATGCGCGGGTTCCTCATCGACGAGGACGACAACTGACGGCCCTGTGGCCATGAGTACGGCGTAGCGGTCGGCAGCGTTCAGGGCGGGGCCCCGGGTTCACCAACCCGGGGCCCCGCCCTCGTGCTCCGCGCGTTCGGGGTGCGGGCGCCGGATGTCCGAGCCGGGGGCCGTCCGTCCCGGGAGGCGACGACGGGGGCCCGGGCCCGCCGAGGTTCTCCTCGACGGACCCGGGCCCCCGGGTGCGGGATCGTCGCGCGTCACGCCTTGCGCAGGCGGAACGTCAGGGACAGGCCCTCGTCCGTGAACGCGTCCCCGTAGGTGTCGTCCGCCTCGCCCCGGGCGAAGTCCGTGGCGAGGACCTCGTCGGCGATCAGGGCGGAGTGGTCGGTCAGGGCCGCGACGGTCGCGGGGTCCGCGGCCGTCCAGCGCAGGGCGATCCGGTCGGCCACGTCGAGGCCGCTGTTCTTGCGGGCCTCCTGGATCAGCCGGATCGCGTCCCGGGCCAGGCCCGCGCGGCGCAGCTCCTCCGTGATCTCCAGGTCGAGGGCGACCGTGGCACCGGCGTCGGAGGCCACCGACCAGCCCTCGCGCGGGGTCTCCGTGATGATCACCTCGTCCGGGGCGAGGGTGATCGTCTCACCGTCCACCTCGACCGAGGCGGTGCCCTCGCGCAGGGCCAGGGACAGGGCCGCGGCGTCCGTGTCCGCGATCGCCCGGGCCACGTCCTGGACGCGCTTGCCGAACCGCTTGCCCAGCGCGCGGAAGTTGGCCTTCGCCGTGGTGTCCACCAGCGAGCCGCCGACCTCGGACAGCGACGCCAGCGACTCGACGTTCAGCTCCTCGGTGATCTGGGCGTGCAGCTCCGGGTCGAGGGTGTCGAAGCCGCCGGCCGCGATCAGCGCCCGCTTCAGCGGCTGGCGGGTCTTCACGCCCGACTCCGCGCGCGTGGCCCGGCCCAGCTCCACGAGCCGGCGCACCAGCACCATCTGCTTCGACAGCTCCGGGTCGATCGCGCTCGGGTCCGCCTGGGGCCAGGAGGACAGGTGCACCGACTCCGGCGCGCCCGGGGTGACCGGGACGACCAGGTCCTGCCAGACCCGCTCGGTGATGAACGGGGTGAGCGGGGCCATCAGCTTGGTGACCGTCTCCACGACCTCGTGCAGGGTGCGCAGCGCCGCCTTGTCGCCCTGCCAGAAGCGGCGCCGGGAGCGGCGGACGTACCAGTTGGAGAGGTCGTCGACGAACGCGGACAGCAGCTTGCCGGCGCGCTGGGTGTCGTAGCCGTCCAGCGCCCGGGTCACCTGGTCGGTGAGCGCGTGCAGTTCGGACAGCAGCCAGCGGTCCAGCAGCGGGCGGTCGGCCGGGGCCGGGTCGGCCCCGCTCGGCGCCCAGTTCGACGTACGGGCGTACAGGGCCTGGAAGGCGACCGTGTTCCAGTACGTCAGCAGCGTCTTGCGGACGACCTCCTGGATGGTGCCGTGGCCCACCCGGCGGGCCGCCCAGGGGGAGCCGCCGGCCGCCATGAACCAGCGGACCGCGTCCGCGCCGTGCTGGTCCATCAGCGGGATCGGCTGCAGGATGTTGCCCAGGTGCTTGGACATCTTGCGGCCGTCCTCGGCGAGGATGTGGCCCAGGCACACGACGTTCTCGTAGGACGACTTGTCGAAGACGAGCGTGCCGATCGCCATCAGCGTGTAGAACCAGCCGCGGGTCTGGTCGATGGCCTCGCAGATGAACTGCGCCGGGTAGCGGGCCTCGAACAGCTCCTTGTTCTTGTACGGGTAGCCCCACTGCGCGAACGGCATCGAACCCGAGTCGTACCAGGCGTCGATGACCTCCGGCACGCGCGTGGCCTCCTGCCCGCAGCCGTCCTGCGGGCAGGCGAAGGTGATCTCGTCGATGTACGGGCGGTGCGGGTCGAGCCCCGACTGGTCGGTGCCGGTCAGCTCGGACAGCTCCGCGCGGGAGCCGACGACCGTGAGGTGGTCGTCCGCGCAGCGCCAGACCGGCAGCGGGGTGCCCCAGTAGCGGTTGCGGGACAGCGCCCAGTCGATGTTGTTGTTCAGCCAGTCGCCGTACCGGCCGTGCTTGACCGTGTCCGGGAACCAGTTGGTGTTCTCGTTCTCCGCCAGCAGGCGGTCCTTGACGGCCGTGGTGCGGATGTACCAGGACGGCTGCGCGTAGTAGAGCAGCGCGGTGTGGCAGCGCCAGCAGTGCGGGTAGCTGTGCTCGTACGGGATGTGCCGGAAGAGCAGGCCGCGCTCGTCGAGGTCCGCGGTCAGCTTCTCGTCGGCCTTCTTGAAGAAGACGCCGCCGACCAGGGGGACGTCCTCGGCGAAGGTGCCGTCGGGGCGGACCGGGTTGACGACGGGCAGGCCGTAGGAGCGGCAGACCTTGAGGTCGTCCTCACCGAAGGCGGGGGACTGGTGGACCAGGCCGGTGCCGTCCTCGGTGGTGACGTACTCGGCGTTCACCACGTAGTGGGCCTCGGCCGGGAAGTCGACGAGCTCGAAGGGGCGCCGGTACGTCCAGCGCTCCATCTCGGCACCGGTGAAGGTCCGGCCGGTGGTCTCCCAGCCCTCGCCGAGGGCCTTGGCGACCAGCGGCTCGGCGACGACCAGCTTCTCCTCACCGTTCGTCGCGACGACGTAGGTGACCTCGGGGTGCGCGGCGACCGCCGTGTTGGAGACCAGCGTCCACGGCGTGGTGGTCCACACCAGGAGCGCGGCCTCGCCGGCCAGCGGGCCGGAGGTGAGCGGGAAGCGGACGTAGACGGAGGGGTCGACGACCGTCTCGTAGCCCTGCGCCAGCTCGTGGTCGGACAGGCCGGTGCCGCAGCGCGGGCACCAGGGGGCGACGCGGTGGTCCTGGACCAGCAGCCCCTTGTTGAAGATCTCCTTCAGCGACCACCAGACGGAGTCGACGTACTCCGGGTCCATGGTCCGGTAGGCGTCGTCGAGGTCGACCCAGTAGCCCATGCGGGTCGTCAGCTCGGCGAAGGCGTCGGTGTGGCGGGTCACCGACTCGCGGCACCTGGCGTTGAACTCGGCGATGCCGTACGCCTCGATGTCCTGCTTGCCGGAGAAGCCGAGCTCCTTCTCCACGGCCAGCTCCACCGGGAGGCCGTGGCAGTCCCAGCCGGCCTTGCGGGCCACGTGGTAGCCGCGCATGGTGCGGAAGCGGGGGAAGACGTCCTTGAAGACGCGCGCCTCGATGTGGTGGGCGCCCGGCATGCCGTTGGCGGTGGGCGGGCCCTCGTAGAACACCCACTCGGGCCGTCCCTCGGACTGCTCCAGGCTCTTGGCGAAGATCTTCTGCTCGCGCCAGAAGTCGAGCACCGCGTGCTCGAGGGCGGGCAGGTCGACCTGGGCGGGTACCTGGCGGTACGTCGGCGTTGTCATCAGCGAGCTTCCTCCGGCGGATCTGCTGCCTTCCGTCCGGAGGGACGAGAGCTGTGTCGATGCCTGCGCCGCCTTCGGCGCGCTCCCGCGGTACCACCCTCCTTGGCCCCCCGGTGCCTCGTGTGCGCCGGTGAGCCCCCTCATTGGGGTCGCGATGCCGGTTCTACTCGCCGTCGCCGTCGGGCGGCGGCTTTCTTCCGGCGGCTCCGGGGTGATCTTCACATCGCGCTCGCCCCCGGGCTCACACCGTCCCCGGGTCGCTCTGGGCTGCGTACGCCGCTACTCGTCCCCATCTCCGCTTTTCGCTCCGCCCAGTGTACGGCGCGCCGGGAGCGGCGGCCGACCGGTTTCTCCGCGGCCGGGGAGCGGGCCGGAGATCGGGCCGGAGAGGGGACGAGGAGGGAGAGGAAGAGGGGGACGGCGCACGTGTTGCATATGACCTGACATGAGGGGTGATGACCCGAATGGTGTGGTGTGTGCGTTCGGATCCCGGGACGTCGCCCTCGGCGGCATACCCGGCGGGGAGCTGGGCACAACGCATGCAGGTTCGCCGCGCGGCGTCCGCGGGGCGAGGAGATCGGGCGGTGCGCCCCGTTGCCGCGGGACTCGAGTCGATTTATCGTCCCAGAACGATTTGCGCACAAAATCACAATATGTGAAGGGGCCGCGGTCATGGTGGTGAAGAAGACCGCCGTACAGCAGTCGGCGTCCGGCAGGTCCGGGCGCGCCGGCGGCGGCGCGCCCCGTGCGGAGGCCTCCGGCGGTGCGGCCGGGAGCGTGGACGGGAAGAAGAGCCCCCGGAGTGCGGCGGGCCGCGCGGCGGAGCCCGCGAAACGATCGCGGGGACCTGCGGCCGGCCCGGGCGGCACGGAGCACCCGAAGAGGGCGCGGGCGGCCGGGACCGGGGCTGCGCGGGCCGGGACGGCGGCGGCCGGGGAGGCCGCGGGGGAGAGGGCCGCGAGGAAGCCGGCGGCCGGGGAGGCCGCGGCGACCGAAAAGGT
>NZ_MSGP01000004.1 GCF_002078235.1 Streptomyces viridosporus | reverse complement strand
GCGTACTGGGTGGGCGTCATCGGCATGGGGCGGCCGGGCCGGGCGGGGCGGTGGTCGAACGCGAGGGCGAGAGCGCCGAGGGCTTCCTTGGCCGGCGGGTAGATGTTGCGGAGGTTGGCGAGCAGTTCTCCGGGCGGCCCGTCCGGGTCGATGAGCGCGGTGTCCTCCGAGCTGAGCAGGTCTTCGAAGGAGGGGTACGGGGTGATCCGCTGCACGATGACGTCGAGGTCCCGCCCGGTGTCCCGGTCGTGGAAGACGACGGTGTCGCCGACTGCGACGGCGCGCTTGTTCGGGGTGGCCACCCTCACTTCGATCGTCTTGCGGCCTGCTTCCACTTGGCGGTAGTACCGCCCGAGCAGGTGCATGTGGTGCTCTTGTGATTCGTCTCCGGCCGCCGGGCTCGGGACGGCTGGGGTCGCCTGCTGGGCGTCGTCAGGCACACGTGCCTCCGTTCGATGAGTTCCGTCCGTCGCGGTCTTGGGAGAGCAGTCGGGTCAGGGGGCGGTGGCTGCGCTCCTGTGTGTCCGGATCGGCGTGAGTGGCGAGGAAGTGGACGAGGATGCCGGCGCGCTAAGGCAGTTCGATCGGTCCGTAGCGCGCGTGCGGCTCCTGCCGCATCAGCGCGTCGTACCGGTCCGCTACCGAGAAGTGCCAGAACTCGGTGCCATAGTTCGTGAAACCTGCGTTCTCCATGGCGTTGAGCAGCAACGTGCGGTGGTGGCGCGCGCGATCGCTGAGGTTCGGGGCGTGAGTGAAGCAGGCACCGTCGCTCTCCTCGGGGGAGGCGTTGACGCGGGTGCCGAGGTCGAGTTCGTGGCCGTCCTGGTCGACGAGGGTTACGTCCACGGCCGCGCCCGCGGAGTGGGGCGCGATCTCCGGCGGCGACACGTACCGGCTGGCCGCCTGGTGCAGCTGCTCAGCGGTCCAGCCGGGGTGAGCGGCGGCGAGCTCGTCCCGGTACTCGGTGAAGTAGTGCTGCTGTAGGGCCAGCGGCCGGTAGCCCTCGATGAACAGCAGGTCGGTGCCGGCGGGCAGGAGCGAGCGGGCGTGCTCCAGCCGGGCCAGGACGCCCTCGCGGACGTGGGCGAATGCGCCCAGCGGATCTTGCTTGCGGGGATCGACGCGGAAGCTGTGGTCACGCACGTCGACGAGCGGCTCCCCGCACTCGCGCACCGGGATCGCGGCGACCCGCGGGTCGGACATCAACACCGGACTGTTCATCGAATCTCCCTGTGACGGCTTGCACTGCGGCGGTGGGATGGGGAAGGCAGAGGCCAGGTCGGTTTCGCGCAGGATTCGCGCGATAGTGTCCTGCAGCGTGCTGTCGGCCGGGATCACGGTCTCCAGACTGCCGGGCAGCAGATCCAGCTCGCGGTACCAGGAGGCGAGGTGGCTGTCGGTGACTTGCGCCAGGTACGCGGCATCCGCCTTCGACGCGTGTCGGACAAACGTCGTTTCCAGCGGCACGTCCAGGTAGTAGCAGCAGGAGACGCCACGGTGGTCCCGTACCAGAGACGTGATCATGTGGCTGTAGCGATCGGCGTACAGGATCCCCTCAAGCACCACATGAAAGCCGGCGTTCAGTGCTTCGCGTGCGATCCTGCCCAGCAGGGCGACGTTGGCGCCGCGCGCGGTGTCGTGTTCCCTGAGCACGTTCCGGCGGATCACGTCCTGGCCCACGATCGCGATCCCGCGGCCGTAGCGATCTCGCAGGCCCTGGGCCACGCTTGACTTGCCTGACGCCGAGTTGCCGCGGATCACCACCAGGCGGGTGTCCTCACGGCCGGCCGCAGTCACAGTGGACACACGACGGTGTGCGCCGCTCGGCGTGCCGGTCATGCAGGCCAGCCCGTCTCGCTGTACAGCTTCCCGTTCTGGATCTTCGCGATGGCTTGGCGGGTGTAGGAAACGAGATTGTCGGGCAGCGTGGCGGGGTCCCAGAACTTCCACTGGGTGCACTTGTCCGGCTCACGCAGCTCCGGCTCACCGCTCCAGGTACGAGCGCGGAAAAACAGGCCCATGCGGGGCCGGTCCCCGGCACGGTCGATGTGGTGGACGATGTGGACGAGTTCGACGTCCTGGCGCTCGATGTACAGGCCGGCTTCCTCCCGTGCCTCCCTGATCAGGCAGGTGATGGCGCTCTCCTGCTCGCAGTGGCCGGCCAGGACGTGCCAGGTGGACGGCGCGAATGCGGAGTCGGGGTGGCGCAGCCCGAGCAGCACCGTCCCGTCGGGCCGCTCCAGGTAGAGGTGGACGCCGATGACGTTGAGGACCGTGCCGTGCGGCGAAGCTGGACGGCGCTCCTCCTGCGGTGCGAGCCCGCTCTGCCGCGTGGTGCTGGCCGGGCGGCTGACGGCGTGGCGCCGTACGAGGTCGCTGGTGGTGTCCGCGATGCGCAGGCGGTGGAGGTCGTCCGGGGCGAACCAGGCCAGCATCACCCCTTCCGTCAGCCGGAGGTCGCGGGGATCGCCGTTCCAGCGGCCGGCGTAGATGGCGATGGGCACGCTCGCGACGGCGTCGTCGGAGGCGTACTCGGTGCCGAACGGGGTCAGGTCGGCGAGGTCGAGGCCGGCTTCCTCGGCCAGTTCGCGCCGCACGGTGTGCTCCAGGGTGGCGTCCTGGGGCTCTCGGCCGCCGCCCAGCAGGGACCACATGCCCGGCTCCCAGATCTGGCCGGGGAAGTAGTCGCGCAGGTGGAGCAGGTACTCGCCGCGGTCGTTGTAGATCAGGGCGGAGGCGTTGGCCGTCTCCGGTTCAGTCTCCGAGGTTAGCTTGAGCAGTTTCTCGCGCAGGGAGGAGGAGGCCACCCGGCCCACGGGACGCCACTCGATGCCGGCGACCTCCTCTTCCTGCAGCACCACCGGCGCCTCGGTCGCGGTGTGCAGGCGGAAGAGGAACCGGAGGTCGAAGTGCTGGTGGCCGGGTTCGCCTTTGCCCGGGCGGGCGTCGATGTCGTGGATGTCGATGTCGAACGGCACGGTCTCGTAACCGGGCCACGGCGTGACGGCCCGGGGCGGGATCCCGGTCTCCTCGTGCAACTCCCGTAGCGCTGCTGCTGCCAGGGACTCGTCGGCGGGCTCGGTGTGTCCGCCGGGAGCGAGGACCTTCCCGCTCGCCAGGTGCAGCACGTGCAGGACGCGGCCGACGTCGTCGACGACGATCGCGCCGCAAGTGACGTGTCCGGTGAAGGTGGAGCGGCTGGCGATGTCGGTGGGACGGTCGAGGGCGTCCAGGAGGCCGCCGAGCTGCTCGCGCTCGTGAGGGTGGCGCGCGAGGTAGGTGGCGACGGTGGTGCGGATGTGGTCGTGCGACAACGGCATGGGGCTACCTCAGAGGGACGTGGAGCGGGACGAGTCGAGGCTGGCGGTCGTTCGTGTCAGCTCAGCCGCATCCCCTCCGCAGGGATCTCCTCGATGGCGGCGGAGCGAGCGGCGGGCAGACCCCACCTCTCCCGTGCCGTCTCCACCGCGAGCTGGGCTTGCCGCGCGCCGGGCGGGCCCCAGCCCAGCAGGGCGGCCGTCTGGGCGGGGGTGGCGAGCAGGCGGGCGAAGGAGTGGCCGGTGGCGGGGTCGACGGCCGCCGGGCCGATGGCGGTGACCCGGGCTGCCAGGCGGAGCCGGGCGTTGGGCCCCACGCCGCCGTAGACCTCGCCGGTCTCGTCCAGCACCCAGCCCAGTCGTACCGGATCGGCCAGACTGAGCTGGGCTTCCTCGGCGGCTTCGCGGTGCAGGGTGTCCTCGGGCGTCGCGTCGGTCTTCTCCACGGTGCCGCCGGGCAGCATCGGCAGCGCACCCCGCGGGCCGAGGTCGGCCACGAGGACGACCCGGCCGTCGGGGACGAAGCACCACGCCCAGACTTGCTGCACAGGCATCTGCCCGGGGATGAGGCCGCGGTTGAGAGGGCTGTCCCACAGGGGCCGGTAGCGGACGTGGACGTCATGGCGGTCCAACGCCGGGACGTCGAGAATGTGCCGGCCGTCGGCGAGGTGAGCGGTGGCGGTGTTCCCGAGCCGGGCACGGTAGGCGGCGAGCATGATCTGCCCGTCCACGGGCCGCAGCCGCTGCACCGCGTCCCGGGTCTCCAGGAAGGCGTACTCGGACAACTCCCGGCGCGGCAGGCGGATCGCCTCCACCTGGTCGGGGTTGAGGGTTCCCCCGTCGAAGACGAACCGGACCTCGCCGGGGCAGGGCGTACCGGGCTGAAGGTCGGGGTGGTGCGGGGAGAAGGAGTGGACGGCGAGCACGGCCGACAGGGGCAGATCCAGGCCCAGTTCTTCGGTGATCTCGCGTCGACAGGCGACGTGCGGGTGCTCGCCGGGTTCGACGACGCCTCCGGGCAGCAGCCACGAGCCGTCCTTGTGGTAGGTGGGGTGCACCAGCAGGACACGGCCGACCTCGTCGGTGATGATCGCGGCGGCGCCGAGCCACACCGCATGCCGGGATGCGGCGTACTGCGCTGTCGGCAGAGCGGCACGCGGTGAGACGTGATCCGAAGGGGAGACGGGAGAGGACACGTATCTCTGCCTTCCGAGACGGTGGACGAGCGAGTGTGCAGCGTGGACCGGCGAGCAGCGATCAGGAGGCACCGCCGTTCATCTGGCCTGGCAGGTCCCAGGGTCGAGGAGCAGGGCAGCGCTGCCGGGCACGATCGGCCAGGACACGGTGATACGGGTGTGCTTCTTGGCGAACACGTGCGGTCCGCACTCATAGACGGTCCTCCTGCACCAGGCGTTCGACGGCGCCTCGGTCCCTCGCGGCCACGAGGGCATTGCCGTGCCGGAGACCGTAGGCGAGGGCGCTCGCGGCATTGACTGCAGCGAACGCTCTCAGCGCCCGGTCAGCCGCGACGAGCTGACGGCCATACCCCTTGTCCGGATGTGCCGGCTTCAGCGGGATGGCGGTGCGAGTCATGCCAGGTACCTCGTATCCGGTCGTGACTCACGAGTGGGCCGGGCGTCGCGGTCGACGGCGGAGTGCAGAGGGGTGCCCGAGGTGCCGGTGGCGTTTTCGAACGCGGGATGAACGAACGCAGGAAGGCGTACGGGATTCATGAGGGCTCCTCGGGGTGCGATGCGGACTGGTGATCGGGTAACGAGGGTTCTTGCATCCCCGTAACGGGTGGATACGGGCGAAATCTAGAACGTGAATTCGAATACTGGGCCCTCGCCTTCTGTAGCTGAGTATGGCGGGCTGTGATGCTGTGTTCGATCACTCATGTGGGTTGCGGTACCTCCTTCGGGGGATTGCCTGGTGCCGCCTTGTCGTCTCAGAAGTCACCTCAGCTCGGCTTGGCCGAAGGCGACGGACTCGGACAGAGATCGCTGGTGGTCCGCGGGCAGGGCGCCGGCACCGAGACCTGCGTTAGCGACCACCGAGCCGAGCGAAGATGCCTGCTCGGTGTCGAGGAATGCCCGGGCGGCTGGGTGGCCCAGCACTTCACATGCGGCATAGGCGTCGAGGCGGACCACTTTTGCAAGAGCTGGGACAAGCGAGCTCGTGTGCGGTCCGTTGGTGTCGAATTCCAGGGCGGCCGGGCCCGCACGGGTCTGGAACACGGCGATCGAGGGCTCGGGATCGGTCAAAACGAGGCGGTTGCGTGCTGAGCCTGGTTGAGGTCGGCCCGCGGCAGCGGTACCGCGACGGGGCGGCAGTGAGCGCGAAGGAGGTTGGCGACGGCGGTCTCCCAGGGCTCCGTGGGCTGGGCGGTGTCGATCAGGTCGCGGGCCTGCTGATCCAGGCCCTGCTCCACGAGGGCCATGATCTTTATCTGGCGGCCGTCGAGTAGGACTCCGTTAGGTCTGTCTCGATCTTGATGTCGTGTGTGGCCTGCTGGGCAGGGGCTGGTGGCAGGTGGTGCAGATGCCGGTCCAGCACCTCAGGACGTCCTGGAGGGCGTCGAGGGTCTGGTAGAGAGTGAGCCCGGTGTGGGTGCTTTGGGGGCCAGACGCTGTTCGGTGAGAAAGGCATGGGCCGCGGTCACGAGGGTGACGTGGTGGTGCCAGCCGGGCCAGGACCGGCCTTCGAAGTGGTCCAGGCCCAGGCCGTGCTCGAGTTCGCGGTAGTCGTGCTTGATGCGCCAGCGGACCTTGGCCAGCCGGACCAGGTCGGCGAGCGGGGTGTCGGCCGGCAGGCTGGACAGCCAGTATTCGGTGGGAGCCCCGGCGTCCTCGGGCCATTCGACCAGCAGCCAGCTGTCGGGCAGGGTGCCGTCTCACCAGCCCTGTCCGGCCGAGGCGGCGGCCCGGATGGGACGCTCGACGGCCTTGCCGACCGGGCGGACACGCACAGCGGCGAAGCGGGAGCGTAACGCGCCGCGTAAGCCCTGCAGCCAGGTGAGGGAGGTGAACGCTTCCTGTCCGAGCTCGGTGGCCAGGGCGGCCACTGAGGGTGCCCGGTGGCGGTAGCGGGGCCGGGGCCGGCAGCCGACGGGACCCTTGCGCTCCGGAGCCAGGGGCTTCGCGTCGAACGGGTAGGGTTCTTCGCCAGCAGACTCATGATCAGGTCCCGGTAGGGGGCAGCGTGCTCGCTGCCGGCGATGAGGATGCCGCTGTGGCCGGCGGTGTCGAGGACCGTGGAGACGCGCTCGTAGAGGTACTTGAGCATCTCCGGCTGGACTTTCTCCTCGCCCCAGGAGGTGGCATCCGCTTCGTCGCGCAGATGACGACGACCGCCGAGACGTCGAGATCTTGGGCGTCTTGCAGCATCTGCGGACGCGCCTCGCGGAGCGCCTCCCAGTTCTTGTGCAGCGGCCCGCTGTAGGGGTTCCACTTGAACTCCGTCCTGGGCGGCAGCCCGAGGCGGGTACGGAGAGCGGCGAGGCGTTCGGCGTAGGGGACGAGTGATTCCTCGGGGACGATCACTGCCCCGTAGGCGTGCAGCGGGTCGAGCGCAGCCCGGGGGACAGCGGCCGCTGTGCGCGGGCTGTCGTCGATGAATGCGAACCGCACCGGCCCGCCTCCCTGTCGCGGTAAATGCGTACACCTCGCCCAGGCGGCCGGAATGCCCCGCCGCAGGTCGCGATGATCACGGTAGAGGCCCTGCCGCAGTAAATCCGGTATTTACTGCGGTAGTTCTTCCGGTCTCCGCTGGGCGGCTGCGGTGAGTTGGGCGGCCAGATTCTTGAGCGCCTGCCGTAGTTCCTCGGGATGGTGGATGGTGAAGGGCCACTCCAGGGAGGCGAGCATGTGGGCCATGCCGTCCAGCCGTTCTGCCCGTGTGCGCATCAGGACGCCGGTGGGCTGGGCCGTGAGGGTCACCGCTGAGCGGGGCAGCCGACGGGCGATCTCATCGAGGGGGCCATGGATCGTCACCTCGACCTGCCAGCGGTAGGGCCCCTGAGCGAGGGTCGAGGTCAGGTGGGCGACGGGGTCGAAGCCGTCGGGTGCGGTGAAGCTGTCGGCTCGGGAGGTGACGGAGGCGATGCGGTCGATGCGGAAGGTACGCAGGCTGTCGCGGAGGTGGTCGTGGCCGACGACGTACCAGCGGCCGGTGTGGAAGATCACGCCGTATGGGGCGATGTCGCGTTCGGTGTGTTCCTGGCGCCAGGACTGGTGGCTGATACCGACGGTCGTGTGGGCGCGGGAGGCCTGGGCCAGTGCCAGCAGGACGCCGGTTCCGGGTGCCTGCCCGATCACGGCGTTGGCGGTGAAGGACAGGGTCTCCCGCATGGCGGCGAGCGGTTCGCGCAGGGCGTGCGGAAGCACCCGCTCGATCTTGGCCAAGGCACCGGCACTGGCCGGCGCGGCAGTGCCCATGCCCAGACGTTCTGCCGCGAGCAGGCCAAGAACGACGGCGAGGGCCTCGTCATTGGTGAGGACCAGAGGCGGCATGCGGTAGCCGCGGGCCAGTCGGTAGCCGCCGTAGCGGCCGCGTTCGGCCTCCACGGGGATGCCCAAGTCGCGTAGGTGGGCCGTGTAGCGGCGCACGGTGCGGACGTCGGTGTCCAGGCGGTCTGCCAGCTCCGCCCCGGTGAGCCGGGCGTTCGACTGGAGGAGTTCCAGCAGGGTCAGCACGCGGGTGAGGGGATGCGACATGGATCACTCGGCATTTCAGGGCGGATTCTGTCCTGTATCGACCTTACGCTCCCCGCAGCACCTACTTCTGGGAGATCACATGGCCACCTTCGTACTCGTTCCCGGCGCCTGGCTCGGGGCGTGGGCCTGGGAAGACACCGCCCGCGCTCTGCGGGAGCGCGGTCACACGGCGCTGCCGCTGACACTGACGGGCCTGGCCGAGCACGCAGACCGGGGCGGACCCGAGACGGACCTGGATGCGCACATCGCGGACATCACGGGATTCGTCGAGCGGAACGATCTGCGCGACGTCACGCTGGTCGCCCACAGCTATGCGGCTGCTCCGGTGACCGGGGCAGCCGGACGTCTCGGTGACCGGCTGGAGCGCGTGGTCTATGTGGACAGCGCCCCGTTCGCCGCGGGCATGTGCATGCTCGACCTCATGCCACCACAGGCAGCGGACCAGCTGCGCCAGCAGGTCGACGCGTCTGGCGACGGGTGGCGGCTGCCGATGCCGCCGTTTGAGGTCCTGGGCTTGTCCAGCAGTCTCGACGGGCTCGATGAGGGCCAGCGGGGCGCTCTGCGCTCGCGTGCCACCCCTCAGCCGTTCGGCGCCTTCACCCAGCGTCTCGCCGGCCCGGCCGAGCCCGGTCCCGGTGTGGACCGTGTCCTGGTCGCGTGCCATGACTTCACGGGGCTGCTGGATGCCGGTGTGCCGATGCTGGCCTACCTGAACCAGCCGCCGTGGCGGCGCTTCGACCTGCCCACCGGACACTGGCCGATGCTGTCCGCGCCCGCCGAACTCGCCGACATCCTCGACAAGGCCGTCTCCTGACCGCGCTGGCTGAGAGGCACAGCCCGATGCTTGACCACGAGAGCGTCCGCCGGCTGCGGGCCCACGCCCAGGCCCTGGCCGGCGGAGCACGGGAGGACTCTGCCGAGGCGGTCGTCCGACGGGTCTTCGCCATCCAGGCCCAGGACGCCACAGCCTCCGACCTGGGCATCCGGGTACGCGGCCGGGACATCACCGCCCAGGCCATCCGCACGGCATACGAGAAAGAGCGGAGCATCGTCCGCGGCTGGTACATGCGCGGTACCCTGCACACCATCCCCAGCGACGACGCCCGCTGGATTCTGCGACTGCTCGCACCTCGGGTCCTTGCCACAACAAGCCGTCGCTACCAGCAGCTGGATCTGGACGACGATCTGCGCCAGCGCGCCGACCATCTCATCCGGCGCGCTGGCGCAGATCGCCGTCCGCCGTCCACACCGGACCGTGAACGGCACAGACCGAGGCGAGCGGGACCGCACGCGGCAGTCCGGCCTGCCCGTGTCGCCGTCATGCGTACCTGTCCCCTGGACCGGGCCGGGCCGGCCGGCCGCGTGCTGTCGTACCGTCGGGGCATGCCCGATCTGGAACTCCGCCACCTCCGGTACCTCGTCGCCGTGGGAGAGGCCGGAAGCACCACGCGCGCGGCCGAGCGACTTGTGATCACGCAGCCCGCGCTGTCGAGGGCGCTGCGGGCGCTGGAGCGGACGGTCGGCGTCACGCTGCTCGTACGGAGCCACCGCAGGACGGAACTCACCCCCGCGGGAGAGGCGTTGTTGGCGGAGGCACGCGAGATCGTGGAGCACGCGCGACGCGCGGTGGAGCGTGCCCGGGGCGCGGGCGGACACCGTGACGTTGACGGTGAGCGTTCCCGAGTGCGACGTGGCGGCCGTGTAGGCCCGATGCCGGGCGTTCGAGGAAGAGAACCTCGGGATGCGCGTGCACATGGTGCCGCGCGACTGGGTGTTGCCGCCGGACGACCTGCGGGCGGGGGAGTCGGAAGTCACGTTCCTCCGGGACTGCTACGACCGGCGTGACCTGACCGCCGACCTGCTCGCGCTGAACTCGCGGTCCGTTCTGCTGTCCACGAACCACCACTTGGCGAGCCGGGAGAACCTCACGGTCGGTGATCTCAGCGACGAGCCTGTGACGCACTGGGCAGGCATGCCCGAGGCGCAGGCGGATCACTGGGCCGGTGCCGACGTCGACGGAACCCGCGGCGGCGGGGCCCCTTGGTGCATACCTCCTCCGACGTGCTCAACGCCGTCATTCTGGGCCGGGCCATCGCCTTCGCCCACGGCTCCACCCTGCCCGACGCGTTGCCGGGCATACGGATCAGGCCGGTGGAGGGGCTCTCCCCGAGCCGACTGGAGGTTGCTACCTCGGCGCGTTCGACGAACGTGCACGCCCGGCGGTTCGTGCGGTACATGCGGAACCATCGGGACTCGAAAGACGGGTGATCGGGCGGCCGAGGGCGGACCGCGCGCACACGCGGTCATGCCCGCTCGGCATGAGTGCCCTGTCGGATCGGCATTTCCGGTGAGGTCGCCCGGCTGGTTGGATCATGAGGATGTCATGAGCGAGGAACGGAGTGCCGCGATGCCGACCATTTCCGAGGAGCCGCGGGACGGCGCCGACGGCGTGCGCCTGCGCGCCGCCATGGAGGCGGAACTGGCCGCGCGCTATGACATACCCGACCAGGAGACCGACAAGCCCACGGCGCGGGACACCGACGTGTTCCTCGTCGCCCGGGACGCCGAGGGCAACGCAACGGGTGCGGCGCGCTGCGACGGCTGCCCGAGGACACGGCCGAGATCAAGCGCATGTACGTCGTCCCCGAACTCCGTGGCACGGGTGTCGCGACGGGCATCCTGCGCACGCCGGAGGACCACGCGTCCCGCCTCGGTTACAAGGTGCTGCACCTGTCGACGGGTGTGCTTCAGCCCGATGCCATCAGGTTCTACGAGCGCGAGGGCTACGCCCGCACCGAGGGCTACGGTCCCTACGTCGGTCATCCTCTCGCCGTGTGCTTCGTCCGCCAACTGGCTTGTGAATGAAGGTGGTTGCGACCGGCGGCGGATGGTGGGTGGAAACCGTTCGACCATGCCGCGAGCGCGTGTCGATGACTCGTGGCGCCTTGACCACGGGAAGGCGGCGATGCCGTGCCTGAGTATCGCTTTCGGCGCACTGGATCACTGAGTGGAGTCGATCCGGCACCGCACCGTCTCGGCCGCCTGTCGGTCGGAGAGATTGCGAGAATCCCTGGCAGACCCATTGACCAGGTGGTTCGCAACCACTGCTGGGAACCGCCCGGCGTCGAGCGGCCGGTTCTGCCACTCGGCCATGCCGTCCAGGACCTTGCCGGTGATCGTGGAGATCGTCTGGTGGGACACGTCGGCGCCATGGGCCTCCGCCGGGTGAGCCTGGACCTCACCGGTGGTCAGGCCCTTCACAGCGAGCGAGATGACCATCTCGTCGACGCCGGTCACGCTTCTGCCGCTTCTTGACGATCCTCGGCTCGAAGCTGCCTTCCCGGTCGCGGGGAACGGCTGTCTCGACTGGGCCGACGTCGGTGAGCACGGTCTTGGCTCAGGTGCTGTTGCGTGAGTTGCCGTCGTTCTTCCCGGCCGGATCGTGCTCGTCGTAGCCGAGATGGCCGGTGATCTCGCCTTCCGGGGCGGACTCCAGGAGCCGCTTGGTCGGCTGCTGGTGGGGGCTGCCCCCTCCGGGGACAGCCCGCCCTCACCGGTCAGCTGAAGGCCCTCGGCCTGAGCCCGGCCCACCAACTCGTGGATCAGCTGGTCGTCCACATACTTTGCCGGCGTCGCTTCAGACGACTCGACGGACCCGGCCTCGGCCATGTTGTTGCTGGTCATCGATGCATCTTCCATGACCGGGAGTTGCACCGAACGTCTTACAGGCCCGGCCGGACAGGGAAGCACTGCGTTCCGGTGGGTTACTTCTGGGTGACGTCGGTGCAGTAGACGTCCTTGTCCGGCAGGTGGCCGGTGGTCAGGAAGCCGACGGTGGCCTTGTCGGCGCAGGCGGAGCCTTCGCCGTAGACGTGGTGCCCGCCGTTGTCGACGCCGACGAAGGCAGAGCCGGCGCCGAGGGACTTGTGCAGCCCGACGCCGCTTTCCCACGGAGTGGCATTGTCCCGGCGGTTCTGCAGGATCAGGGTGTTGCGCGGGCCGCCCCTCACGACCTTGGCAGTCGCCTCAGCAGGCTTGTCCCAGTAGGCGCATGCCCAGATGTTGGCGGGCATGCCCGCGGTGAGCGGCCACCTCTCGCGATCGGCGGTGGTGCGGGCGGCGTAGCCGTCGACGTCGTGCGGCCATTCAGCGTCGCCGCAGGTGAGAGCCATGAACATGGTGGCCTGGTTGTCCGCGGGGATGCCCGGGGACATCGGTGTGTCGGCGAACACCTCCTTGAGAACCGCGGTGTCGGCGGCCGTGGTGCTGCCGTGGGCCAGGTTGTCGGCGGCCTTCCAGAACTTGGCGAGCACGGGAAGGGTGTTGTTCTGCAGAAGCAGGGCGTAGGTCATGTTCCGCAGCAGCGCCCCGTCCAGCGACACCGATGCGCCGGGAATCGCTGCGGGCGTGCGGTCGAGCCGGTCGGCGAGGGTGAGGTAGGTGCGGGTCACCTGCGCGACGTTCGTGCCCAGCTTGAGGGTGTCGGCCTGCGCCGCGGCGACGCGGGCGGCATCGGGGAACCGGTCGGCCATGCCCTTGCCCCAGGTGTCCGCCACCTGGTCGGCCCATACCTTGGTGGGGTCGACGTTGCCTTCCAGGATCATCCGGTCGGTGCGGTCCTGGAAGAGGGAGCGGTAGACGGCGCCGAGGTAGGTGCCGTAGGACTGGCCCCAGTAGGAGATCTTCTTCTCACCGAGCGCCTGGCGGATGCGGTCCATGTCCCGGGCGGTGTTGACGGTGTTGTAGTACCGCAGGTTCTTGCCCACCGTGTCGGCGCACTGCTTGGCGTCGGCTTTGGCGAGGGCCACGTTCTTGGTGATCGAGCCGTCCGCGGCAGGATAGGGGAAGAGCCCGGACACGCTGGGGTCCTGCAGACCGCAACTCTGTGGGGTGCTGTGTTCGACGCCGCGCGGGTCGAAACCGATCAGGTCGTAGCGGTCCAGCACGGACTTCGGCAGTGTGGACGCCATGGTTTCGGGCATGTCGAGACCTCCCAGGGCCGGCCCGCCGGGGTTCAGCAGCAGAACGCCATGTCGCTTCCCGGGCTGTGCGGTGGACAGCCGGGAGACCGCCACGTCGATCTTCATGCCGCCCGGTTTCTGGTAGTCGAGTGGCACCTCCAACGTTCCACAGGCCAGGTGGGGGTCACGGGTTTGTCCCTCGGCCAGGGCCGGGCACTTGCCCCAGGTGATCTTGGCGTCGCCCGCGGTCTCGCCGACGCTCTTGCCGGAGACCTTGGCCGGTTGCGAGCCCTTGGTGTCGGCACCACACGCGGCCAGTGCGGTTCCTGCCAGCGTGGAAACCAGCAGAGCTGCGGTGATTCGGCGGCCTCTGGGGAAACCGTGCTGTGCGGAACTGCGTGTCGTGGTCATGGTGTTGTCCTTAGCTACTGGGCTGGTCGGCCTTGTCCGGCCGTCGTGTTGACGATTCGAGTCAACAAGAGACCACCGGTGGCGCGCGTCACCCCAGAGAGGACGAAACAGGTAGCTCGCTCGGGGGATCCCGGGCCGATCCTGAGAACGGAGCGGCCGCCGTGAGGCGTATCGGATGAGCTGTGGGCGGGAACGAGCCGCTGCTGCCAGCTTGCCGCGCCGCACGGCATCACAGGGCCGTCAGGCTCGGTTGCCGCCCCCCGGTCAACCCCGCCCGATAGGCCAGGACCACCGCCTGGACGCGGTCGCGGAGATCCAGTGTGGTGAGAATGCGGGAGACGTAGGTCTTCACGGTCTCGTGGCCGATGACCGGTTCGGTGGGCGATTTCGGCGTTCGGCAGGCCCTCGCTGATGAGGAGAAGGACCTCGTGCTCGCGGGGTGAGAACCTTGAGGCGCTCGTGCTCGGGGGTTGTGGGGGGGGCGGCTGAGGGGCGTACGCGTTCGGAGAAGCGGCCGATCAGGGTACGGGGGCCGGGAGGGACTCGCCGCGGGCGACGACGCGCACCGCGTTGATCGGTTCGGGCGGTGGAGCGTACTTCAACAAAAAGCCGCTGGCGCCGGCGCGCAGGGCCTCGTACACGACTCGTCGACGTTGAAGGTCATCACGACGAAAATCCTGGCGGAGGTGGCGGAGTCGGGCCCCGTCAGGCGGCGGGTGGCCTCGGTTCCGACGAGCAGGAGCATGCGGATGTTCATGACGACGACGTCCGGCTTCAGCTCCCGCGCGCTCCGGACCGCCTCCCGGCCGTCCACGGCCTCCATGCCGGGCTGGGCGGAGAGGATCGTGACGAAGTCGGCACGCACGAGGGCCTGGTCCTCGCACACCAGCACCCTGAACGCAGGGGGCGGAATACTCATGCGGCCCGGCGAGGGGCGTGCGTGCACGCGGAACCCGCCCTGGGGGAAGGGCCCCGCCGCGAACTCGCCCCCAGCATCTCCACCCGTTCCCGCAGCCCGGCCAGGCCCCGGCCGCCCGAGACGTGCGGACCGCCGTCCAGCGGGGCGGCGGGCGCGGAAACGGCGTCGGTCGTCCCGGCGGTGGTAACCTCGACCTCCGTCCAGTCGGGGGTGTGCGCGAGCCGTACCAGCGTCCGCCGGCCCGCCGCATAGGTCCGCGTCGCCACCCCCGCACAGCTCCACCAGCTGTTCACCCCGTACCACCAAGGAGACGACTACGCACGCCGCGTCCTGCGGAACCTGCGCACCGAGGGCCTGGCCGACCGGATCGACCGCAAGGGCCGGATCAATCCCGCTGGTTCCTGACCCAACCTGGACTCGACATGGCGCTCTCCCTCGACTTCGCGCTCGACCGCGGCCGCCTGGTCACCGGAGAGAAGGCCGCCTCCTCGCTCGCGGCCCGGCATGCCCTGGCTCTCACGCAGAGCGCCATCGCCTTCCACCGGCACGGCGTCGGTACGCTGGGGGGTGGGAAGCGGAAGTCGCCCATACCCTGTCCCGCCACCAGAGCCTCGTGACCGACGTCCTGACCCACCCGCCCTACACCAACCCGCCGCACGTGTTCGTAGAGGTGGACCGCGCGTCGATGACCTTCGGCAAGCTCACCGCCAAGCTGACCACCTACGACGAGTACCGCACCAACGTGTGGAAGAGCACCGGCAAGTAGGAGTGGCTGACCCGCCACCCGCGTACCGAAGGGACCTTCCCGCCCGCGCTCTTCGTGTTCGACGGAGCTGGTGCCACCGCGCTCGACAACCGCATCGCCGTCCTGCTTGCCGCGGCGCACCAACTGGCCTCCGTCCACACCGGCAAGCTCACCGTCGCCGCAACCACCCTCGCCAAGCTCGATCACCACGGGCCGCGCGCGAAGATCTGACGCTACCCGCTGCCTCTCCGATCGCGTCCGCTTGAACTCCTCGGTGTACCACTTCGTGTACTTGCTTCCCACCTGGTGCTACTTCCTCTGGAACCTCAGAATCCCAGTTTCCAGGTGTCCACGAGCAAGGAGAAGCTTCATGTCACACCTGGCCCCTACAGTCCTCCCATGACACAACCAACTCCCCCCGGTGTGCCCGCCGGCGATGCACGGGACGACAGCACAGCAGTGCGAACAGGTCAGTCAACGGTGCTTCTGGAGACCGCGAGTCCCGCCGAGGCGAGTGAGGCGGTCAGGGAACTCATGCTGCTGGCGGCGTCCGGCGGCGGCGACGCGGCGTTACGTCTGGCCGTCCGGTACAGCGGCGTCTCCGACTGCTCCACCGAGGAACTGCTCCGATTGTGGGCGAGGGCCGGCGGAGCCGCGCCCGGTTTCTGCGAGGACCTGTCGGCCCCCGCGTACTGTGCGCGCAAGGCCGTCGGGAAACTCGTGGAGCTGTCCGCGCCGGGTGACGGCGGGCACGCCCTGAAGCTGGCCGCCCGGTTCATCCCTCTGGACCCGTACGCGTCCAAGTTCCTCGTCCGCATGTGGAGGACGCACCCTGACCCGGACGCCTTCGCCGAGCACCTGCTCGCTCCGGCGTTCCGTCAGGAGGGCAGGACGGAACTGCGGCTGCCGTACGCCTCTTCCCTGCACGGTCTGCGGCATCTCACGATGCTCGAGAAGCTGGACCTCTACCAGTGCGACGGGCTCACCGACCTCACCGAGGTCGATGAACTCACCGGTCTCACGGACCTCGATCTCGGTGGCTGCACGAGCGTGGAGGACCTCACCCCGATCAGCCGTCTCTCCCGGCTCACCCGCCTCGATCTGAACAGGTGCGGCGCCGTCGAGAACTTCGAGCCCTTGTTGAACCTCAGCAGTCTGCGTCAACTGAGGCTGAGTTGGACCAAGGTGCGTTCCCTCCGTGTGTTCGGCGGTGCGCTCGCCGCTCTGGAATCCCTGGATCTCCGCTCCTGCAGGTCTCTCACGGACCTGGACGGACTCGCCGAGCTGCCGAATCTCGCGCACCTCCGGCTGAGCGGCGACCACCTCCGCGACCTGTCGCCCTTCGCGGCTCTCCCCCGGCTCCGGTCCCTCGAACTCGACAGCTGCAACGAGCTGACGACGCTCGAAGGGCTGGACGGCCACCCCCGGCTGGCGAAGCTCGGCATCCACGGCAGCCCGGTACTGCGCACCACAGAAGGGCTGGGCGACCTGCCGGCACTGCGGAAGCTGACCTTCACCAGTTGCTCCGCGCTGACCGACCTCAGAGGTCTCGGCCGCCTGCCCGCGCTGCGCACGCTGAAGATCAACGGTTCCGCCGTCCGCGACCTCGGTGACCTGTCCGGATCCCCGCTGACCACGCTAACCCTGCTGTACATGGAGGACCTGGAATCGCTCAGTGCTCTTCAGGACTGCTCCAGCCTGCGTGAACTGACCCTCCGTTCCCTGAAGGACTCTCCCTCGGCCGAGGGCATACCGGTGGAACGGCTCAGCTCACTCACCGTGGCCGGCCCGTACTGGGCCGAGTTGAAGGACATCACCCTGTTCACCGCTTCGCCCCACCTCGCAGAACTCGACCTGCGCCACTGCCGGTCCCTGACGGACATCCGGCCCCTGCTCGACATGCCGTCGCTGGCACACGTCCACCTGGCCGAACGGAACGCGACCTCACCGTCGGGCATCCCCGACCCTGTGGTGACCGAACTCAGGGCACGAGGCGTGACCGTCACGCTGCACCGCTGACCGTCCACAATCCGCCCCTCACCCGGCGCGATCCCCCCTGTCGAACCAACCTGGCCGCAAGGAGACTCCCCATGTCCCTCGAAAACCTGGACACACTGAATGAGTTCCGTGAGAGGGCCCTCGCAGAGGGCATCCCCCCGGACGACATCGCGCGGTGGACGGACCTCGCTCGACCCTGCGCCCTGCTGGGCACCAGGGGGGACGGGCCGGTGGTGGGCCGGCTCGGCGGGCCCCTCATGCTTCCCGCGGACGCCCCCGATCCCTGGTGCAAGCTCGCCGCCACCATCGACCTCGCCGCGCTGCCCGCAGGAGTGACCGACCTCGACCTGCCCGCCGACGGTCACCTGCTGCTGTTCGCCGACCCCGACCCCGACCGGATCGGGGTAGAAAACCTGGGCAGTGCACTCCACATTCCCGCGGGCACGCCCGTCGAGGAACGCCCTGTGGACCTCGACCCGGAATGGAGGAACTACCCGTACGAAACGGATCTCCCGGAAGGGCTGCTCCGCCTGGCTGCCGGCGTCTCCCTGCCGTACTACACCTCGGTCTACGCTCCCGGGCAGCCTCTGGACTGCAAGGATCACCCGGAACACCCCCACGCACACGAACTGGTCGAGGTATGGACGGAGATCCCGGGCGAGAGCATCGGCCTCGGGCTTCAGCTCGGTGGATACGCAGAGGACGAGGACTGGGCGGAGGACCCCAGCGTGGCGGCCGGACGGGAAGCGGCACGAGCGGTGGCCCGAGGCGAACTGCCCGCGCCCGACACGGACGTACGTCCCGAGGACTGGGTGTGCCTCGCCCAGTGGGAGCACGGGCTCGACGGCCTGGAGACGGCCCTCTACTCCTGGTCGATATCCCGGCAGGACCTGGCCGCACGGCGCTTCGACCGGGTCTACGCCACCATGACCTGGAACCCGTGACACCCGCAGGGTGCTGACCCGAGGCGGCACCACCGCCAAGGCGGGATTCGTCGGCCGGGCAGCATGGAGAGCCTCCGACGACGACCCGCTGACCGGCGCCAACCTTCATGGGGCCGCCGTCCTCGGCGCGCTGCTAACGCTCGGAGGGGGGTTTATTGGTGTACCGAGTGTGGGTTCTGTCAAACGAGCGGTGTAACTGCGGTAGAGGTTGCGCTGAGTGTTGCGCCGGTCTCCGCAGCGTCCCGGAGTCCGCCCAGGTCATCACGGGCGTACGGCGTGGTCGGACCGCCGACATCCCCCTTGCGACCCCCTTCGCCCATGCCCTGGCTGGAGTTGAGGATGAGGGAGGACGGGATGGGCGACGCGGACGCGGCTGGGGCTCGGGCGCCGTCAGCGCGGTGGTGACGTCAGACGGGGAACGTGGGCGGGGGAGAGGTCGGGGCGCGCACGGTGCAAACGTGCGGGATGTCTCCACCGGCCGGAGGCGTCCGGGCGGTCACCGCCGGCTACCTCCGCGAACCTGAAACCGAGCTGCCTCTCCCCAGCGACGACTTCGCCCAACGCGTCCAGGAGCTGCTCGCTACGCCAACCACCCGTCCCGAGGCGCAAGAACCCACACCCTGACCCGTCACCCGGGATCCCGCCTTGTCTGTGTGCGTCGTCTACGGTCTTCTTGCGGCCTCTGCCGGCGGTCGGCGCCGGTTACCGAGCCAGGACTGGAGCCTCACGTGATTGAGCCGTGTGCATCGTGAAGTTGCAGGTCGCGGGTCTGGTGTGCGTGAGCTTCGGGGTGCTCGTGCTGGTCGTGGGCGGATGACTTCCGTTGAGACAGTGACTCGGACCGTGGGCAGAACCGCGAAACGGTGACCCGGCTCTGCTGCGGGCAGCCACCGCTTCAGCCAGGAAGTGGCCCCGCGAGCAAGATCGTCTGACCGTTCAGCCGTGGGTGTTCTCGGGATCTGCTGCGCTGGCCGCAGCCCCGCTCTTACGATCCGTCACCGGACCGGTACGCCGGAAGAGTGCGGGAGGGTGCGGGGATGCAGGAGCTGGAGCGGATCGCGGCTCGCCGGAGCGAACTGGACACGCTCGCCGAGGAGTTAGTCAAGCAGCTGCAGGAGGTCCGGGCCGAGCGGGAGGAGCTGGTGATCGCCGAGCGGGTCCTGATGCGGCTGGCCGAGCAGGACCGGGCCGCGGAGGAGGCCGCCGCGGCCGTCGCCCCGACTCCCGCCCGGGTGGCGGGGCGGGCGGTCCTGCTGATCCCGCACCGCAGCGAGAATCCCGATGAGGTCGCCCTGCCCGCCGACTACCGCAGGATCCTGGCGATCGTGCGGTCCGCCGACGGCCCGGTCCAGGTCAGGGGTGTCGGCGAGGAGCTGGGCCTTCAGGTGACGGTGCGCGGCAAGCTGGAACCGCTGCGCGCGAAGATGACCAAGCTCGCCGACCGCAGCTGGCTGCACAAGCGACCCGACGGGCGGTTCACCGCCCGCCCGTAGCCGCGCGGGAGACGGGCACCGGGACCGCGTAACCAGCTTGCCCCCGGCGGCAGTTGAGTTTGGTGCGAAGAAAAACAACATCGCCGTCGAGGGCCCTGATGGCCTTGTCTGCACCGCCCGTCTGCCGCTGTCGAGTGCCACCCTGAGCTGGCTCGCCGACCTGATCCGCGGCCACCTCAAGAAGATCGGCTCGCGGTGGCGGGCCCTGCCCGCGGGGAGGGTCGCCACCATCGTGCTGGCAGTGTTGCGCTGTGACCAGCGGCCCGGCGACCTGGCCGGCGGCAACGGAATACACCGCACCACCGTGACCCGATGGGTCCGGGAGGCCGTCGGTCTGCTGGCCGCCCGCGCCCCGCGTCTGGAGCGGGCCCTGAAGAAGATCGCCCGAACGGGTGGCGGAGTCGTGCTGCTGGACGGATCGGTGATCCGTACCCGGCGCAGGACCGGGAAGGAGAACCGGAGGAACTACTCCGGCAAGAATAAATGCCATGGCCCGCTGGTGATCGCGCTCACCGACGACCGGGGTCGGCTGCTGTGGATCTCGACGGCCCGCCTCGGACGCACCTCGGAGATCACCGCCTGCCGGCACGACAAGCTCACCCAGAAACTGAGGGAAGCCGGGCTCGGAGCCATCGCCGACCTGGGATTCGTCGGCCTCGACGATGCCGGTCCGGACGCCGACCCGGCGGTGACTACCGGCTACAAGGCCGCCCACAACCGGCCCCTGACCCGTGGTCAGAAGCTGTCCAACAAGGCGTTGGCCGCGGTGCGGGCCCCGGTCGAGCACGACTTCGCCCATCTCAAGAACTGGCGCGTCCTTGGCAAGGTCCGCACGGACCCGAGGTGGGCGACTGCGCTGGTTCGGGCCCTGCTGGTGCTGACGAACCGGAAAGTCGCCCGCTGACGGACGACCTTGTCGGTGGACTACCGCTCCGGACCTGCCCGAGCCTACCGACGCCTACGCACACCAGGCCATCTGACGTGCGGTTTTCACGATGCGCCGTGCTCAGAGAGCACCCGCGGCACGCGGTCTCCGTGCCAGAAGGCAAAGATCTGAACGGCGTCATCGCCACACAGGAAGCGGCTGCGCAAGCCCCCGGCCACCTCTCCCTGTGACAGCCCGAGGAACGGTTCCTGGCGGTCAGTGAGCGACTCTGTCGGGGAGTGTGTGACTTGTCGGCAGAGGTCAGCGGCGCATCCGGGGACGCTCCGCGTTCGTGACGGCCCGCAGTACCCATTCGGCCGGGCCGTACCGGTACCGCGCGAGCCAGTATCGGCTCAGCTCCAGTTGGACCGCGAAGATGCCGACGGCGACGACCGGCACGACCGTCGGCGGCGTGTCTCCGGTCAGCCCGAGCCCTACGCCGGTGAAGATCAGCACGCCCAGCAGAGACTGACCGAGATAGTTCGACAGCGCCATCCGGCCGGCTGGCGCGAGCGCCCGTGCCAGCCGGCCGCCGCGCGGGGTGGCGAACACCCGTAGCAGGGTCGCCACGTAGGCGCTGACCAGCAACGGCGCGGTCAGGATGCTCGCCGCCAGCCCGGCCGGGCTGGCGGTGCCGCCGCTGATCGCGAACACCAGCGCGCCGGCGAGCCCGATCGGGTACCCGACCAGCTCCAGTCGGCGCAGCGCGACCGTGTGCCTGCCGGTCCCGTCGGCGAGCAACTTCCGCCGGCCGGCGGCCAGCCCGACGAGGAACGCGGCAAGCGCGAGCGGGCCCTGCACAGCAAGACTTCCGGCCATCGTCGGCAGCGAGCGCAGGTGCTCGCCGATCACCGAACCCAGGCCGCCGGCAAGCGCATCGGTCGACGCGCGACCGCCGGCGAGCGCGGCGTCCTGGTCGGTAACCAATTCCACGCCGGCCAGCGCAGCCACGGCCATCCCGACCGCCATGAAACCGACGATCGCCCCCGCGGCGATGACCGCGGTCCTCGGCTGGATCCGGTGCACGGCAAGCAGAACAAGGCCAAGCAGCGCGTAGGTGGTCAGGATGTCGCCCTGGAACAGCAGCACCGCATGCAGGCCGCCGAGCACGAAAAGTCCGCTGAGCCGGCGGACGAACCGCGCGGTGAAGTTCGCGCCGGCACTGCCCGCGGCGGCCAGCTGCAAGGTAAAGCTGTAGCCGAACAGGAACGAGAACAGTAGGTAGAACTTCATCTCGAACAGCAACCGGACCCCGAACTCGACGGAGTCGTCCAGCCAGGAGCCGTGCGCCGGATCGGCGACGAGGTGGAACGGGTAGCCGGAGGCGAAGTACGCAAGGTTCACGACAAGGATGCCGAACAGCGCGAACCCGCGCAGCGCGTCGACATCAAGTAACCGGGTTGGGGTGCGCGGTCGCAGCGTTTCCGTCATGCAAGAACGCTAGGAACGGTGGGGGCGTGGCACGAGCCGGTGCGCCCGAGAATCCGTGGTGGGGCCGGCCCTACCGGTCGGGGCGGGGCCAGCCCTACCGGTCGCCAGTCGACCCGCCGCGACCGACTCGCGTGTCCAACGTTCCCGACTCCCCACGCAGCGGCCGGTTACAAGGCGGCCCGCAACCGGCCGCTGAACCGCAGCCGGGAATTGTTCAACAAGGCGCTGGCCGCCGTCCGGGCGCCGGTCGAGCACAGCTTCGCGCACCTGAAGAACTGGCGCGTGCTCGGCAAGGTCCGTACCGACCCGAAATGGGCGACCGCCCTGGTCAGGGCATGCTGGTCCCCACCAACCACGAAGTAGCCCGATGACCGACGATCTTCATCGAAGTCACCAACCCACGACCAGCACGAGCGCCCCGAACCCCGCGCACACCAGACCCGTGACCAGCAACTTCGCGATGCACACTGCCCATTGGCTGTGTTGACCGAGCTCGCGGAGACTTCCGTCGTCAACGGGCCAACAGAGCAGGGCGAGGGCGGCATGAAGCGGGCGGTGGGTTCCGACTGCTGACGACCGCTGCCTGTCCTTCCGGGCAGGAGGCGTGGCGCCGCTGTCCGGCCAACCGACGTCAGTGCCGTGGTGTGGTGCGGGTTTCTGTGCTGTTCGCCCAGGCTGTGTCGAATTGCTGGAGAGCGATGGTGTAGAGGAGGCCGGGAGCCCGTGCGTACAGGCAGGGGGAGTTTCTGCCGTGAGCGTTGTCGCTGTAGAAGGTGAGGTAGGCGACCTTGTCGGTGGCGATGACGCGGCAGGTGTGGGGGAGGTTGTAGCTGTGCAGCTGGATGTTGCGCTGTGTGCGGGCGGCTTGGGAGAGGTAGTCGATGTTGGCGCGGACCTGGCTTCTGAGCAGATCCGAGGTGAAGCCCGGGTCGAAGCGGGAAACATCGTGCGAGCGGCGGTCGAGCCATGAGTCGTGCGGTGTGTCCGGGTCGGGCAGCAGGATCTGGACGGACGCGGGGGAGGTGTCGCCTGACCAGAGTGGGGCGAAGGCTTCGCGGGTGAGTATGTTGCCGCGCCCCGCCATGACTTTGACCCAGCGGGCGCGGGTGAGGTCCTGGCTCAGGTTGTGCTCTGCGGCGGATTGGAGGCGGTAGACGCGGCGGAGTCCTGTGCCGGTGAACCAGGAGCAGGCGGCGGTGAGCCACCACAGGGGGCGTGAGGCGCGCAGGAGGCTGAGGGCGAGCAGGAGGGCGCTGGTGACGAGGGAGCTGAGGATCCCGAGCAGGAAGGCGTTCATGTCGAGGCTCCGGTGGTAGAAGTTGTCTCCTTGGTTTGTGCTGGCGGCGCTCGGGCTTTTCAGCATAGGTAGGGGAGCAGTCGGCTGAGGACATGGGCGGCGTTCCTGGCGGCGAGCTCGTGATGGCTGTGACCCTTTTCTTCGTCGGCGTTGTCGGATACGCCGCGGATGACGATCCAGCCGGGGTTATCCGCGCCGTGGACAGAGTTCTCCTGCCAGTACTGGCTCAGCCCGCCGGCTTCCATGTCTACCGCCAGGACCTTCTCGTGGTAAGTGGTGAGGTACGTCCGCACGTCACTGGCCCGGTCGGCGATGACGGCTTCGCCGGATCCGATGACTCCGGGGTACACCTCGTACTGGTCGCCGGCGTGTGCGGTCATTTGGCCGTTGATGCGCGCCGGTGTCCCGTGATCGGTGAAGTAGGCATTCACGGCATGAACGACTTGGGCGGGTGCCTGCCGGTGTTCTCCGCGGCGGCGGGTGTCTCCCCGGGGGTTGATCTTGCGGCTCTCGTAGTAGACGACGTCGGTGGAGACGATGACGTTGCCGATTCGGGCGTGGTCATCATGGATGCCGCCTCCGATGCCGACGAGGGCCCACAGACGGGGGTTGTAGTAGCGTCGGAGGTTTTCCAGGGCGGCCATGGTGGATCGCTGGCCCTGGCTTTGTGTCTGTGTGGCCACGATGCGCGAGGTGGCGCCGGGGGCGGTGTGTTCGCCTTGGTAGAAGTAGAGGCCGTTTGGCTTCTTGTGCCGGTGGAGGTGTAACGCGTCGATGACGGAGCGGAGTTCTTCGCTGAGGATGGTGACGATTCCGAGGTCCCACCGGGTTTCTGGTTCGGTGGCGGGCTCGGCGGAGTTCTGGGGCGCGGTCGCGGAGGCTCGGGCATGCGCCCCGATTGCGATGTTGCTGAAGTGATTGTTGTTGCCGTGGCTGATGATGCCTTGGTTGTATGTCACGGGGCTGCTCCGTTGTCGGGCTGTGCGGGCTGGTTTGCGGCGACGCCGACCTGAGCCGCGTCGCCTACAGCGTTGTTGCTGAAGGTGTTGTTGTCACCGAAGTTGAAAATTCCGCTGTTGATGATCTTGAGGGCGCGGTCATCGAAGGCGGATGTGTCGACGTTCTTGGCCCGCAGGAAGTCGCTGGCGGCACTCAAGAGACGCTGCTCTATGGTTTTCAGGCGTCCGAGAATGTCGCTTTTCTCGAGCTGGACCTTGGTCCATTCCTGGGATGATTCCTCTCGTATGCTGACGCGGCTGCCGATGAGGATGTTGCGGATCGGTGTCGTGGTGAGGTCGCAGGGCAGGGCGGCTGCCTTCGCCAGCGCGTAGAGATAGCGGAAGATCCGCCACGAGTGCTGGATTTCGGAGGGCAGCGTGGTCAGTTCGGTGAGGGCCGCCCATATGACGGCTGCAGCGCCGTGGTGGCCGAATTCTTCAGCTCGCTGGAATGACCGTGGTGTGTGCGCGAGCACACACGCCGCTGTGGAGAGGCTCAAGGTGCGTCCCTGCAGGCTGACGTGCAGGAGGACGGTCGCAACGAATTCGGACCCGTCGGCGGGAGTGGTGATCTCGAGGAAGTGGTGCTGCTTCGACTCCGGCGTGTTGATGATGGAGCGCAGTTCGCTTCGGGTGAAGTGGTGCGGAAGGAGTGACCGGTCAGCGGCGACATCGGTCTCGGCGACATAGACTCGGTCCCGGACTTCTGCCGGCAGTCGTACGTCGTGGCTGTCGGTGTTCAGCGGCAGGACGGCTTCGCGCAGGTATTCGACGAGTTCGTGTGCCTGGAAGGGTGGCACGGGGTGCTCACGCTCGTGCAGCGGTGCATGGTCGTCGTTCTCGGGTCGCAGCAGTTGGATGCTCATCGGCGGGTTCCACTGGTAGATGAGCTCGCCCGCCCCGATGAACGGTGATTCGTCACCGAAGAGCGTGAACACAGTGAGGTCGTCGTCCTCGTCGTCGCTATGCCTAGGGCGGCGGTACACGGCGCACATGTGGTGCTGCTGGCGGTCGGCGGCGCGCTGCCGGCCGGACAGGCGGGCGGGACGCAGCGTGCGCGTGCGCAGTATGCGGTTGAGGATCAGCTGCCGTGTGGCTCCGACGGCGAGGTAGACGACGGTGACCGCCATGGCCAGGAGGAGTGCCGTCAGTGCCTGCTGTGGATAGACGAGTGCGATGACCAGAATGGTCAGGGTCAGCCACAGAGCGGCCGTGGTGACGCGTTTGATCGCGTATGCCTTGCGGGTTGTGACGCGCGGGAACAGAAGCCGGAGGAGGAAGCGATAGGCCCGTAACGGGCCCAGGCCGCTGCGTCTGGACCTCTGTGCCGGGATCGCCTGGCGATCAATGCCATGAATCAGCTTGGTGAGACGGAGCAGTAACAGAAGGCCGAAGCCGCTGGCGATGAGAATCGCTGCGGGAACGGATCCGGTGAGCACGGGGCTTACCACCGCAGCGATGACCGTGGCGCGGGGGAGCGCGCTGAGTGCGGCGGCACGCCAGGCGTGATGCATGACGGGGACGATGTCGAAGCCGTAGGACGGGGCGACCCTGCGGTGCGGCGCTGTGCAGACTTGGCCGATCACAAGGTCGCGGAAGCGCTCGTCCACATACACGCCAGCACATAAGTGGCGGGTGGCGGCGGTGGGTTCGAGCGATGTCTCCTGTGCTGGCGGTGCGTGGGAAGTGGTCATGCCCTGCCCCCGACTCCTACAGTTATGGTTGATGCGACCATAAGTGTCGGCAGGGTTTAAGTCAATGAGACCTTTAGGGGTGCAGGTGGAAGACTGGCTGAAAGACTCGGACGAGGTCGAAGCCTCATGGCTGACCGTGGACCTCGCGATCTTCACCCTCAGAGACGATCAGCTGATGATGCTCCTGGTCGAGCGCGGTCTGGAGCCCTTCCTCGGCAAGCCCGCAATGCCCGGAGGCTACGTACAGAAAAACGAGACCCTCCGTGAGGGAGCCCTCCGTGAGCTGTCGGAAGAAGCCGGCATCGACGGCAGCCGACTTCACCTGGAGCAGCTCGGCACCTACGGAGACCCCGGACGTGACCCCCGAGGCAGAGTGGTGACGGTCGTCTACCTCGCACTAGGACCCGACCTGCCGGACCCCGTGGGCGGCACGGACGCCGAACGTGCCTTCTGGGCCCCTGCAGCCCGCCTAGAGGACGGCACGCTAGGCCTGGCCTTCGACCACCGGGAAATCCTGACGGAAGCCCTGGAAGAGGTCCGCCGAAAGCTCGAGTACACCGCTGTGGCCACTGCCTTCTGCGGTGAGGCATTCACGCTCACAGAGCTGCGGACGGTGTACCAAGTGATCTGGGGACAGACCCTCGACCCGAGCAACTTCCGCCGAAAGGTACTCAACACCACAGGGTTCGTACAGCCGACCGGACACCATCGGCTTCCTCCCACCGGGCGCCCGGCTGCTCTCTACCGCCGCGGAGAAGCATGGCTGCTCAGTCCACCCCTGCTGCGCGCCACCACGTCCGGTCGGCGAGACTGATTCCCAATGATGCTTGTCAAGCAGCGGACCGTAGGCTGCGGCTCATGGAATCGTTGATCACTGTCGTCCGCGAGCAGGCCGAAGCTGCCCGTTTTCTCGCTTGGCCGGGTGACTTCGACCTGGACCGAGGCGACCATGTCGAGGAAGTTCACCTCGTCTCGGGCGCCGCGCTCGAGGGTTTCGCCGGCGACGGTGCCGGGGGCACGTACTTCTTCTGCGGTGAAGGCGGCGAGGAACGTCCGATCCTCTATGCCGACTCCGAAGGGGGCGCGGCTCTGGTTGCGATCGGCCTGCCCGAGCTCCTGCGGCTGCTGCTGGTCGCTCCGTGGTGGCGCGACTGTCAGGCGTTCACGGACGAGGAGAGTCGCGAGTTCGCGGCCGAGTACCTGGAGGACATGCCGGACCTCGTCGCCCGGAGAGACCGTGCCGCCACAGCCCTTGGCCTCGACCTTCCGGAGCAGGCAGATGCCTTGGCCCGCTTGCGGGAGGTAGCCGTTCGGGTGGGAGAGGACTTCGTTCTCATCTTCACCCCGGAGGGTCACCCCTACGAGCCTCTCATCAGGAACTGAGGCGGTCATCGACACCCAGAGCGTCAAGACCTCCACCAACGCGCCCGTGACCGGCCAGGGAACCGATGCCGCGAAGAAGATCGTGGGCCGGAAGCGGGGCGTCCTGACCGACACCATCGGCCTGATCCTCGCCGTGACCGTCGCCGGCGCCGGCCTCTCCGAAAACCTCCTGGGGATACGCCTCCTCGACCAGGCGAAAAACACCTATCCAACCATCGCCAAGAGCTGGGTCGACACCGGCTTCAAGAAGACCGTCGTCGAACACGGCGCGAAACTTGGGATCGATGTCGAAGTTGTCGACAAAAACCCAGGAACCCGCGGCTTCCACGTCCTGAAAAGACGTTGGGTGGTGGAGCGGAGCATCGGTTGGATCATGATGCACAGGCGTCTTGCCCGCGACTACGAGACCCTCGCTGCCAGCTCCGAAGCCATGATCCACATCGCTTCGATCGACAACCTCGCCAAGCGCGTAACGGACGAAACTACGCCAACCCGGCGAGGAACCTACTAGGACATAAGTAGCAACTCGGCCACATTGAACGCCCTCTTAACGAGGTTCTCGTACAGCTCGCGATCGAGCGGGAGTTCCGCTTCGATCAGGCCGTCGGGGTCGTACAGGACCGTGTGCGTGCTGGTGTGCATGACGGGCCTCGCTGTTGGGGCGGTCTCGCGCGGGTGACCGGCGGTCACCGCTGGGTCCTCGCTGCCGTCAGCGCGGTCGTTCTGGCCCTCGGTGTGCTGGGCGAGGAAGCGGGCGTAGCCGCGGTTCGGCGCGGGCGAGCAGGGCCGGGGAGGGGACGCCGTGGGCAGGCGGCTGGAGGCCACGGCCCTCCGGGGCCGGGGCGGTGGTGTCCGTGGATGCGCGCATGGGCCCCGCTTCTCCGGCTGGTGGTCCGTCGGTGCCGTGACCGGTCCCACCGAAGCTTGACGACCGTCCTGTTCATCTCATCGAAGTCTGGTCACCGCAGGAGCTTGTGGATCAGGCCGCGTACCCTCGGCTCCGTGCCCCGCCATCCGAAGAAGCCCCGTCGGCTGATTGCCGACGGGCGCGCGTATCTGTGGACGCTCCGTCACAGCCACAGCGTGACGGACAGCGGCCGGTCATGCTGCGAGACCCTCACGCTGTACCCGCAGCCAGCCGGCGCTGGCGGCTCACTGCGCATCGTCTTCACCGAGGGCCCGGGCCGGTACGTCCCGGGCGGAGCCCCCCTGGGCTCTGGAGACGTGGGGTACACCCGGGGTGCCTCCCTGAACCTGCACGAACCCGGCGCCGTCCGAGCCCTGCTCGATGCGGCGTCGGCCCGCGGGTGGCAGCCGGAGGGGCGGCGGGTGGTGGAGATCGACGGCTGGTCCCTGCTGGAGGCGGCAGCCGCCGCGGGGCCGCCGGGGCCACCGGCCCCGCGGACCCGAAAGAATGACTTCGTTGGTCCTCGGACCGGCCCCCTCGGGCACCGGTCAAACTCCGTTGAGACTGGTCAAACTCCGTTGAGACGGGACATCTGGGAACGCCTGGGCGCTGAGCACGCGCATTGCGGCGGTCTGCTGCTCCACCGCTTTCGCGATGGCCGGGTCCACCCGGCGCGGCAGTAGCCGTCCGACGCGGTCTTCCGGGTTCGCTCCAACCCGGCGGGTGCGGCCGCTGCTCCGGGGCGATGTTGGCCGGTTCGAGGTTCAGCGCCGTCCCGCGGGGCGATGATCCGCAGCACGCGCACGACCGTGCGGCCGGCAAACTCGTTGGCGGCCGCGATGATACGGGCCTACCCCAGCTGGACCTCCGTTGCGGCGGAGATCCGGCCAACCAGGGCCAACATGCTCTTGGTGGCACGGCGCTAGGCGGTGTCCGATGGGTCGTGTGACGCTCTGGTTAGGAACTCGTTCCATGGGACATGGGGCGGGGGGATCTCTCGGATGAAGAGTGGGCTCGGCTGGAGCCGCACTCGCCGGCGAATCGCGGCCAGGGTGGACGCTGGCAATGCCACCGCCGTGTGATCAACGGGATCTTGTTCCGGCAACGGACCGGCCTCCCCCGGCGGGAGCTGCCGTCCCGCTTCGGCAAGTGGAAGACGGTTCACGACCGCCATCGAAGGTGGTCGGCGGACGGCACGGGGGAGAGGATCCCGCCGGCCGTCCAGGCCGACGCCGATGCCGAAGGCCGGATCGACTGGAGCATGGGCAGCGTCGATTCCACGGCTTGTCGGGCTCATCAGCACGCGGCTGGCGCCTCCACTCGGGCCCACTCGGGCCCCGAAGATTTCCGGTCGGCGAAGGAGACCGGCGCGTCATCGCTCCGACGAGGCCCTGGGACGCTCGCGAGGCGGGCTCACCTGCAGGATCCACCTCGCCGGGGAGGGCGGGCGCCGCCCGCTCGCGTTTGTCATCACGCCCGGCCAGTGGGGGACGCACCGCAGATGATTCCCGTACTGGAGGAGATCCGCGTGCCCCGGCAGGCTGGTGGACGACCGCGCACCCGGCCCGACCACGTCGGGGGAGATAAGGCGTACTCGTCACGCCGCAACCGGCGGCACCTGCCCCGGCGCCAGATCAAGCACACGATCCCCGAGCCGAGAGACCAGCGGGCCAACCGCCAGCGCCGCGGCAGCAAAGGCGGCCGACCCACAGGGTTCGGCAAGACAATCTACCAGCGCCGCAACGAAGTCGAGCGGGCCATCAACCGGCTCAAGACCTTCCGAGCCATCGCCACGCGTTACGACAAGAGGGCCTACGTCTTCCACGGGACGGTCACCGCTGGTGCGATCCGCCTATGGCTCCGCCCGGGGTGAAAGCCCCGCTCAGAGGTCTGTTGCATCCGGACAGTGGCGACGGAGTTCGCTGAGTACGCGCTCGTCGACAGCCCTGACCTCCCACAACGAGCTGTCTGCTTCGATCAGGATGACCACCAGCTCGTCCTTGGCGAACCCACGGGCTTCGGCGTCGATCAACTGGAGGAAGGGGGTCGTCAGCGACAGAAGCGTCAACGTGTCCATGCCGGCATCGGCAGACCGTCTCTCCAACTCGGCACAGCGAGGATCGACGATCTCGTCGAACTCGACGCGCCACGTCAGGTCCAGGCCGAAACTGCCGAGGCGGACCAATAGCTCAGCCAGGGTCACGTAGTGCTTTCCGTGCCAGGCAGGAAACGTGATCCCGTTCATCCGAGCCTCTGCTTCGGCTGTATCGCGTGACAAGCGACCCCCTCCGTCCAGCAGCAAACACTAGGCCACGGCGCCTGACCAGCTCACACGACCCATCGGACAGGCCCTAGTCGGGCATGCGCGCACCGTTCAGGTACGCGCCGGTGGACTCAATCGTTCAACGCAACACCCCAGGTAGAACAGGTGCCGGAGGTGTCGGATGGCGCGGTTGGGGCGTCCGGGCATGTCGGATGCGCAGAAGCGGGAGCTGTGGGACCGCTGGAAGGCAGGCGAGTCGATCAGCGAGATATCCCGGGCACTGGGCCGTCCTCCAGGGTCGATCTTCACGATCCTCAAGTCCAACGGCGGATATGTTCCGCGGGTTCGGCGTCGGCGGTCCTGCCACCTGACGCCGGCTGAGCGCGAGCAGATCTCGCGCGGTCTGGCCCGGGGCGACTCGATGCGGGAGATCGCCCGAACCCTGGGCCGAGCCCCGTCGACCATCAGCAGGAAGATCGCACGGAACAAGGGACCCAGGCACTACCGAGCCGTGGATGCCGAGGACCGGGCCCGGGACCGGGCACGACGCCCCAAGCCATGCCTGCCGGGCGTGAATCAGCAGTTGCGGGAACTGGTGGCAGAGAAGCCGGCAGAGGACTGGGCACCGGAGCAGATCGTCGGCCACCTGGCCAAGACCTACCCGCCCGGCTCGGGGATGCGGATCAGCCACGAGACGATCTACAAGTCCCTGTTCATGCCGGCCCGCGGGGTGCTGGCCAAGGCCCTGCAGAAACATCTGCGGTCCGGCCGCCCGACCCGGCGCAACATCCACAACACCGTCTCGGGCCAGTGGCGTTCGCAGATCAAGGACGCGGTCTTCATTCGCGAGCGGCCGGTCGAGGCCGGCAGCCGCACGGTGCCGGGCCACCGGGAGGGTGACCTGCTTCTGGGCCGCGGCCTGACTCAGATCGCCACGGTCGTCGAACGTTCCACCCGCTTCACGGTCCCGGTCCAGCTCGATGGCCGGGACGCGGCCACCGTTACCGCGCGGCTGTCCGACAAGCTACGCAGCCTGCCCACCACGCTCCGCAAGACCCTGACGTGGGACCGCGGGGTGGAGCTCGCCGGTCACCAGGAGGTGACCGCTGCCACCGGCCTCGACGTGTACTTCGCCGACCCGCGCAGCCCGTGGCAGCGCGGCACGAACGAGAACACCAATCGCCCGCTCCGTCAGTACCTGCCCAAAGGCACCAGCATGGGGCACCTGACCCAGGACGACCTCGACGCCATCGTGCCGAAACTGAATAGCCGCCCTCGCAACACGCCCGGCTTCGATACGCCAGCCGATAGGCTGACGGCCTGTTGCGTTGATGGATTGAGTCCACCGCCGACGGCTCAAGCAGTGGAAGCGACGGCACAACACCACCCACGCCAAGATCCACTGCGTCGGCGAGCAGGCCATGGCCACGCTCAAGGGCTGGCGCCTGCTGCGAAAACTCCGCTGCAGCACCAACCGCATCACCGACATCGTGAAGACTGTTCTCGTTCTTCACCACGCGTCAGCGTGAGGTTGGAAAGCGCTCACTCACCCCCGATCAACGCGCCGCGCTCACCCATCTCGGCATGGAATGGGCCTGACGCCGTCACCGTCCGGCTGCTGAGCCAAATGTTCTGTCGATCAGGCGTCAGAAAGGACAGAGCCGGCGCAGCGTCTTGAGGATGGTGTTCATGGTCGTGCGCTCAGCCCGTGGGCTCCCGGGCTGACGCAGGTGGCGATGGTCGCGCCGTCCGCCGAGGCGTCGAGGGCTTCGGAGGACGGCGGGGCGGTGAGCGGGCGAGGTCACGGCTCACTCGAAGGCGGACGCACTCTTCTTCCGGCTGGTTGTTGCCCATGGGCCGAGGGCGAACCCGTCACTGTCCCGTCGTATTTCCAGGGCCCCTGCGCCACCGAAGTGCGCGGGAACGAGCAACTCCCGTTCGTCGGCCGCCCGCCCGAGAATCCGACGGCGGCTGACCACCGCTTGTTCTGGTGCCAGGCAGGCGCTGCTGTTGCAGCAGGGGTGCAGGATCTGCACCGGACTGTGCAGCAGATCCCCGACGAAGACTGCCCGGTCGCTGCCGGATGCGAGTCGCAGCACCGATGAGCCGGGAGTGTGACCGGGTGCGGACTCCAGGGTGAGGTGTTCGTCGATGCGGTGGAGGCCGTCCCACAGCACGGCCTGTCCGGCCTGGTGGATGGGCGCGATGCTGTCTTCGTAGATCAGGCGGTCGGCCTGCTGCGCGCCATTCCCGTACGCGTTGTCCGGACCGTAGTGGAAGTCGTCGGCGGCCGGAATGAGGTATTGGGCGTTGGGGAACGCCGGTATCCACTGCCCGCCCGCGTCGACGGTGTTCCAGCCGACGTGGTCGACGTGGAGGTGGGTGTTGACGACGACGTCGACATCCTGCGGGCGGACACCGGCCCTCGCCAGGAGGCCGAGGAAATCACTCCGGGAGTGGTGGAACGGTCCCATGCCCGGTCGTTCGCGACCGTTCCCCGCTCCGGTGTCGACCAGGACGGTCCGGCCCGCGCTGCGCAGCACCCAGCTCTGCAAAGCAAGCACCGCCAAGCCGCTGTCCGGCTCCCAGTGGTCCGGTGCCAGCCAGTCCTCGTTGTCCTTCCATACATCGGCGGCAGCTCCCGGGAACATGCCGGAGGTGGGCAGGAACGGTTCGTGCCACTCGACAATCCGGATGACCTCGACGTCCCCCAGCACCATGTTCTGCACGCTCTCGTTCTCGTTCATCACGTGATCGACCTTAAGGGATATCGAACGATCATCCTGATATGCGTTCGGCTCAAGAAAATACGAATGCGTCTCATCCTTCATACGGCGCATATCTTGGACGGATGGATGTGGTGAGCGATGCGATCTCTGCCGTGCACCTCGGGCACCCCTGGTTCCACCGGCTGCGGACAAGCGGGAGCTGGTGCGCGCGACTGGACCCGTACGACGGCGCGGGCTTCTATGTCGTCCTCAAGGGCCACTGCCAGCTACTGACCGACGGCAGCGCCCCCCTGCCCCTCGGCGTGGGTGACGCGGTGCTGCTGCCCCATGGCACAGGCCATGTGATCGCCGATTTCCCGGTCGACGCGGCGGTCGCGAAGAAGAAGGCGGTGCCGTTCGAGCAATGGCTTGTGGAGACGAAGCCGCGGACCCAGCCCGACAACTACGAGACAGAGGTGCTCTGCGGCAAGTACTGGCTGGACTGCAGCCGCATGCACCCGCTCATGGCAGAGCTGCCCGAGGTCGTCCGTCTTCCCAGCCGAGTAGGCAGCCACCTCGAACTCCGTGCCGCCATCGATCTGCTCGCCGGTGAGCTGGACGAGATCCGACCCGGCTCCTGCGCGGCACTCCCGAGCCTGCTCGACCTCCTCCTCGTCTACATGATCCGCGCCTGGATGGCCGAGGCTCCCAGCGGAGCCTGGCCCCGCGCACTGGGCGACCCGGTGGCGGCCGCCGCCCTGCGGGCGCTGCATTCGAACCCGGCCGCGCCGTGGAGCAATGACCGTCTGGCGGCGGAGGCGGGCGTCTCCCGTCCCACCCTGGCGCGCCGGTTCACCACCCTGGTCGGCCGCCCTCCGATGGCGTACCTCACCTGGTGGCGCGTGATCCGCGCTGCCACCCTGCTCCGCGACACCCCGGACACCCTGGCCACCATCGCCGACCGAGTCGGCTACGGCAGCCCGTACGCGCTCTCACACGCCTTTCAACGGGAGTTCGGCACCACACCGGGACGGTATCGGGCGCAGGCCGCGAGACGATCCTCTGACGTCGAAACAAATTGACAGCAGAACCCGGTCAGGCAGTGACGCTTAGGGCGCGTATTGGGTTGTGATCAAACTGCGGGACTTGCTCTCGTGGCGGTGCCCGATCCGGTAGGTCGTTCTGCATGACGCGAGTGCAACTGACAGAGCAGAGTGGGAGTTCATCGAGCCGTACCTGCCAATTGGCGAGTACGGCCCGTATCCCGGGCGGCTGCGGCAACAGTTCGAGGGCGTGATCTGGCGCTTCAGGACGGCGGGGCAGTGGCGGGAGATGCCGGCCGAGTTCGGTGCCTGGTCGACCGTCTCCAACCGCTTCCGGCAGTGGAGGGACGCCGGCGTCTTCGAGGCGCTCCTGGAGGGCCTGATCACGGAAGCCGCGAAGCGGGACGCGGTGGACTTGTCCCTGGTCAGCGTGGACTCCACCACCGCCAGGGCCCACCAGGATGCTGCCGGGACACACCTCCGTGCCGACACGCTCACCGCCCTGGAGAAGGCCGCTGCCGAGGAGGAGAAGGCCCGGCAAAGGGGGGCGGGCCGGAGGAACAAGTCGGGCGGGACGCCGGAGACGACCCGGCACGAGAGGAACGGCGACGCGTCCGGCGCCGTCGCGGACTCCGGCTGAAGGCCGCCCTGCTCGGACGCTCGAGGGGCGGTCTGACCGGCAAGGTCCACCTGGCCGCCGACCGCTGGTGCCGCCCGTTGGCGTTTGTCCTGACCGCGGGGCAGGCCGCGGACAGCCCGCAGTTCATCCCCGTGCCGAGGAGGATACGGGTCCGGGGACCCGTCGGCCGTCCTCGGACCCGACCGGACGCGGTCGCCGGGGACAAGGCCTACTCGTCCCGCGGCAACCGCGTCCACCTGCGGAAACGCGGTATCAAGGCGGTCATCCCGGAGAAGAGGGACCAGACCGCGAACCGGACGAAGAAGGGCAGCAAGGGTGGTCGGCCTGTCAGCCACGACGCCGGCCTCTACAAGGAACGGAACACCGTCGAACGGCTGATCAACAAGCTCAAGGCCTGGCGAGGCATCGCCACCCGGTACGACAAGACCCCGGACAGCTACCTCGCCGGTCTCCACCTCCGGGCCTCCATGATCTGGATCAAAGACCTCACCCGGGCCACCTCTTGATCGCAACCCGATACGCGCCCTAGAGCGAGAGCACTTGCCGGCCGGGCGCGAGGTTGAGGGCGATGTCGATGATCATGTCCTCCTGTCCGCCGACCAGGCGGCGCCGACCGCACTCCATCAGGATGTCGCGCACGTCGACGCCGTACCGCTGCGAGGCGACCTCCGCGTGCCGCAGGAAGCTGGAATAGACGCCCCCGTAGCCCAGTGTGAGGGTCTCGCGGTCGACCCGGACCGGTCGGTCCTGCAGTGGCCGGACGATGTCGTCCGCGGCGTCCTGCAGCTTGAACAGGTCGCAGTTGTGCTTGAAGCCCGACAGGTTCGCAACCGCGATGAACGCCTCGATGGGGCAGTTCCCCGCGCCCGCACCGTGTCCGGCGAGCGAGGCGTCGACGCGGCGGACGCCGTTCTCGACCGCGACCACCGAGTTGGCGACGGACAGCGAGAGGTTCTCGTGGGCGTGGATGCCGATCTCGGTGGCCGGGTCGAGGACGTCGCGGTAGGCGCGCACCCGGGCGGCGACGTCGTTCATCGTCAGCCGGCCGCCGGAGTCGGTGACGTAGACGCAGTGGGCTCCGTAGGACTCCATCAGCTTGGCCTGCTGGGCGAGTTGTTCGGGCTCGGCCATGTGGGAGAGCATCAGGAAGCCGGAGACGTCCATGCCCAGCTCCCGGGCCGCGGCGATGTGCTGGGCGGAGATGTCGGCCTCGGTGCAGTGTGTGGCCACGCGCACCGAGCGGACACCGAGGTCGTAGGCGTGCTTGAGCTCGTCGATGGTGCCCACGCCCGGCAGCAGCAGGGTGGTGAGGCGGGCGTTCTTGATGACCGAGGCGGCGGCCTCGATCCACTCCCAGTCGGTGTGGGAGCCAGGGCCGTAGTTGACCGAGCCGCCGGCGAGGCCGTCGCCGTGGGCAACCTCGATCGCGTCGACGCCGGCCTCCTCCAGCGCCACGACGATGCGCTTGACGTCGTCGGGCGTGATGCGGTGCCGGACGGCGTGCATCCCGTCGCGGAGGGTGACGTCCTGCACGAAGATCGGGGTGCTCACTTCGAGGTCTCCTTCGCGGCAGCGATCTTCTCGGCCATCTGGACCGCGGCCGAGGTCATGATGTCGAGGTTTCCGGCGTACGCCGGGAGGTACATGCCCGCGCCCTCGACCTTGAGGAAGACCGACACCTGGTGGGTCGGTCGCGTGTCCGGTCCGTCGATCAGCAGCGTCTCGATCGGCTGATCGGCCGAAATCTCGCTGATCTGGACCTCCTGGACCATCTGGTAACCCGGGACGTACGCGGCGACCTCGGCCACCATCTTCCGGATCGACTCGGTGATCTGCGCCTTCGCGGTCTCGCCGTCCTCCCCCTCGGGCAGGGTGACCAGCGCGAAGACGGTGTCACGCATCATCAGCGGCGGTTCGGCCGGGTTGAGGATGATGATCGCCTTGCCCCGCTGGGCGCCGCCGACCTCCACGATCGCCGCGGAGGTCGTCTCGGTGAACTCGTCGATGTTCGCCCGCGTACCGGGGCCGGCCGATTTGGAGGCGATCGAGGCGACGATCTCGCCGTACGCCACCGGGGCGACCCGGCTGATCGCGGCCATGATCGGGATCGTGGCCTGGCCGCCGCAGGTGACCATGTTGACGTTGGGTGCGTCGAGGTGCTCGTCGAGGTTGACCGCCGGGATGACGTACGGCCCGATCGCGGCCGGCGTCAGGTCGATCATCCGGATGTCGAGCGGGCGCAGCTTCTCGTCGTTGTATTTGTGCGCACTGGCCGAGGTGGCGTCGAAGACGATGCCGATCTCGTCGATCTGCGGCGACTTCAGCAGCCCGTCCACGCCCTCGGCGGTGGTCTCGAACCCGAAGCGCCTCGCGCGGGCCAGGCCGTCGGAGGCCGGGTCGATGCCGACCATGACCCCCATCTCGAGATGGCGCGCAGTGCGCATGATCTTGATCATCAAGTCGGTGCCGATGTTGCCCGACCCGATGACGGCGACCTTCGTCTTGCCCATCGTCACTCCTTATTCGGAGAAGGTGACCGACACCGTGCCGAGGCCGGTGACAGTGGTCTGGACGGCGTTGCCCGGCGTCACCGGGCGCATCGGGCCGAGCGCGCCGGAGAGGATGACCTGGCCGGCGCGCAGTGGCGCGCCCAGTTCGCGGGCCTGGCGGGCGAGCCAAACGACGGCGTTGACCGGGTCGCCGAGGCAGGCGGCGCCGCTGCCGGTGGAGACGGTCTCGCCGTCGATCGCCATCGTCATCTCGGCCGCGACGGGGTCGAACTCCTTGAGCGACACCCGCTGCGTGCCGAGCACGTAGCCGCCGGCGGAGGCGTTGTCGGCGACCGTGTCACCGAAGCTGATGTCCCAGTCGGCCACGCGGCTGCCGCAGATCTCGATCGCGGCCACGGCGTAGTCGATGGCCTCGCGCACCCGGGCGTCGTCGAGCGGCCCCTCGGCCAGGTCGGCCTTGAGCACGAAGGCGATCTCGGCCTCGACCCGCGGCTGGAGGATCGCGCCAGCCGGCACGACCGCGCCGTCGGCGTATTCCATGTCGTCGAAGAGGATGCCGAAGTCGGGCTGGTCGACGCCGAGCTGCTCCTGTACGGCCACGGAGGTGAGGCCGATCTTCCGGCCGACGACCGTGGCACCGGCCTCGATCCGCTCGGCGGTGAGCTGCAGTTGCACGGCGTACGCCGCCTGGACGTCGTCGGGGCCGATCAGGTCGCGCACGGGCGCGGCAGGGATGCCAGTGGCCGCGGCCTCACGGAGCCGGGCCGCGGCGGCGGCGATGCTGTCGGTGCCGACAGCGGGCTGGGTCTCGGGCATGGTGCCCAATCTGCGGCATGGTCGAAGCGAACTCCACGTCGGCGTTCCACTCAGCGGTACGCTCTTCGTATGGAGGACCGCAACACCGTCCTGGGCAAGGCATTGGCGATCCTGCGCGCGTTCGGCCCGGCGGACTCAGTGCTGCCGCTCGCCGAGCTGGTCCGGCGTACCGATCTGCCCAAGGGCACGGTCCACCGCGTGGCCGGAGACCTGGTCCACCACCGGCTGCTCGACAAGACCGCCCACGGCTACCAGCTCTCCGGCGGTCTCTTCGAGCTGGGCCTGCGTGCGGCCACCGAGCGCACACTGCTGGAGCTGGCGATGCCGTTCCTGCAGGATCTGTACGAGCGCACCCACGAGACGGTGCACCTCGGCGTGCGCGAGGGCCACGAGGTCGTCTACATCGCGAAGATCGGTGGACACCGCCAGGCCAAGGCGCCGTCGCGCACCGGCGGGCGTATGCCGATGCACTGCACTGCGATCGGCAAGGTGCTGCTGGCCCATGCCGGAGAAGACGAGCAGACCGCTGTACTGACCGGCCCTCTCGAGCGCCGAACGCCCCATACCGTCATCGCGCCAGGCCTTCTGCGCAGACAGCTCTCGAAGGCGGTCGAAACCGGTGTCGCCTACGAGCGGGAGGAGTCGACGCCCGGGCTGCTCTGTGTGGCCGCGCCGGTCCTCAAGCCCGACGGGCACACGGTGGTGGCCGCCATCAGTGTGACCGGCCCTGTCGGACGCTTCCGCCCCGAATCCCACGAAACCGCCGTGCGTGCCGCGGCAACAGCGCTGGGCTCCACGCTCGCGCGCCGAGGCCGCTGACACTGCCGTGCCCCTCTCCGCCGCGGCCGAGCGGTGGCTCAGCCCGGCGATGCCCTTGCGGCCCACCACACGGATGGCCGCGTCGATGATGCGCTGCCGCCGCTCAGGGTCGTAGCGGCGGGCCATCAGTGGGCTCCGCCCAGGTCCAGCACGATCCCGCTGACCTTGGCCAGGTTCCGCCCCTCCCCGAACAGCACCAGGCCGATCGCCGCGACGGCCGCCGTTCCGATCCCGGCCCAGGTGGCGTAAGCGGTGCCGGTGGACATGCTCTTGAGGGTCTGGGCGAGCAGCGCGAAGGACACCACGTATCCGAGGAGGGGCACCAGCGACGGTCCGAGCCTGTTGAAGCCGTCGCTGTACTTCATGGTGGTCGTGGCGGCTACTTCGGCGGTGATGGCACCCGCGAGCATCACGTATCCCATGGCGGGAGCCTGGCGAGCGTTGTATACGGCCGTACATATTGGGGGAACGATTTGACACGCACCGCCGGGGACACACGGAGACGGCGAGATCCGTACGGATCTCGCCGTCTCCGTGTCGCTGTCCCATACGTTGATCTCAGACGTTGAACGCGAGCGCCCGCAGCTGCTCGCGGCCGTCGTCCGTGATCTTGTCGGGGCCCCACGGCGGCATCCGGACCCAGTTGATGCGCAGCTCGCTGACGAGGCCCTCCGTGGCGGACTTGGCCTGGTCCTCGATGACGTTCGTGAGCGGGCAGGCCGCCGACGTCAGGGTCGTTCGACTCGTCGATGCGTATGTCGTGGATCAGGCCCGGGTCGACGACGTCGATGCCCGCGATCAGCGGCCCGCGTGCCTACGGAGGTATTGGCCGACCACCTCGTTGAACTCCTCGGCGCGTTCGACCTGGGACCAGTGGCCGCACTGGCTGAAGAGGTGTGCGTCGGCGTTCGGGATGGTGTTCAGAAGTTCCCACGTCCGCGAGACCGGGATGACCACGTCCTGCATCCCGTGGATCAGCAGCACGGGTATGTCCAGTTTCGAGAGTGCGTCGAGGTCGAGCGGCAGCACGTCCCGGTCGCGGTCGCGGGCTGCCACGACCTCTTTCAGCCGGCTCGACGCGCTGTCGTTCAGGGCTGCCTGATAGCGCAGGTTGACCAGTTCATCGGTGACCAGGTCCCTGTCCACGACGAACTGCTCCAGGGTGCGGCGGATGCCGGCCGGCGACAGTTCGGGCTTGGCATGGCCCGCCAGTGCTGCGGTCTTCTTCGCGCCTCCGGTGCCCATCGAGACGATGCCCAGGAGACGCTCGGGGGCGTCGATGGCGAGCTGCAGGGCGATCCAGCCGCCGATCGAGTTGCCGATGATCCAGGTCTTGTCGATGCCCAATGCGTCGAGGACGCGCAGCGCATGCCGGCCCCACTCCCGGATCCCGTATTCGGTGCCCGGCGCCACGACGGTCTGGCCGTAGCCGATGGAGTCGACGGCGACGCAGCGCCCCTGCTCCGCGAGGCGAGGCAGATTCAGCCACCAGTTGGCGGCGGCGGTGACACCGGTCCCCGAGCCGTGCAGGAAGAGGATCGGGGTCCCTTCGCCGAGTTCGTGGTAGTGGGTGAGCTCGCCGTCACCGGTGGGCAACCACTTGTCTTCGAGGCCGAAGAAGGCGGCGGTTCGATACTCGGGGATCTCGATGGTGGTCATCGGCATTCCTTTCACTGTGCTGTCCTGCAACGGCCGAGGCGCCGGTCACGGCCGGCGGGTGAGCTTCTCGATGACGGCGTGAACGCCCACGACGCCGTTCACCATCTGGGTCACGCGGACATCCGCAGCGATGGAGCAGAGGCTGTAGGCCTCTTCTGGGTCGAGGCCTTCCTCGACCAGCCAGTTCACCAGGTCGTCCACCGCGTCATGGGCGGCGTCCTCGAGGGTCTTCCCGAAACCGGTGGAGACGAAATGAGTCTCGGTTTCGGCCCGGGGGGTACGCAGCCGCACTCCCTGTTCCACCGTGAACCGCAACCGGACATGGTCCATGCCGGTTTCGATGGCGGTCTGGTTCACTTCGCCGTCCCCTTGGACCGCGTGGCCGTCACCGCAGTAGAAGCCGGCACCGTCCCGGAAGACGGGCAGTCTGAGACGGGAGCCGACGACGAGTGCGGAGAGGTCCATGTTGCCGCCGAAGCAGCCGGGTTCCACCGTGCTCCGCGGACCGTCCTCGGCCGGCGCCACTCCCATGATGCCCAGGAACGGTTTGAGGGGCACGCGCACCTTGCCACCGAGGGTGGTGGTCATGGAGCTGCGGTCCAGGTCGAAGTGGCGGATCGTTCCTGCGGGGAACCGGTCGCGGAGGACGCCCCGGCCACGGGGCTGGGCCACCACCAGGTTGAACCCGTGTGCTGCGGGCGTGAGCGCCAGCACGTCCACCACCAAGGTGTCGCCGGGACGCGCTCCGCGCACATGGATGGGGCCGGTGAGGGAGTGGGGCCCGAGAGCGTCCGGGAAGGCCGCTCGGAGGGCCGGGAAGTCCTCCATGACGGTGTCCGGTGTCACCTTGTCGCCCCAATGCCCCCAGGTCGACAGGGTGACCTCGTCGCCGGGGTCGATCGTGAGCACCGGCGGCGCGGCCGGATCGATCACCCCGACTCGAACGGTGTCCGGTCCGGCAGGGAGCTCGTGGACGCGGTGCCCCGGCCCCGGCGAGTCGGCCGGGGCCGGGCAGGTGGTCTCCTGCGTCACGCTTCGCTCGCTTCACCGTGGCCCGGAGCCGGTTCCCGACGGATCGAGGCCAGCAGATGCTGGACAGCGCTGGTGGCGCCGGACTTGTTGTTGGCGAAGAGGATCCGGGCGAACTGTGCCCCGAGGTAGGGGTGGAACCCCAGGTCGTAGAGGGTACGGAAGTCCCGTTCCTCGATGGCGGTGCGTTCGGCCGGGGTCAGCTCGTAGCGGTCGAGCACGGCCGACTCGTCCTCCTCGAACTCCTGGCGCAGGTCGGCGTTCCACTTGAGGTCCTGCACCAGATCGTGGGAGACCAGGGCTCGGTTGATGCCTTCCAGACTCATGGTGAGCTCTCCTCTCAGCGTCCGGCGGGCGCCGACGTCATGTCCCAGCTGACGGCACCGATGCCACAGCGCCACTTGTCCCAGGCGGTGTACCCGAGCACATTGCAGTGCCGCTCGCCGATCGCTCCCATGACGAGGATCCAGCTCAGCAGCTCTCCGGTACCGCCGCTGCCGGCCTCCTCCAGCCGCTGCAGGGTGACCTCGGCCAAGACCTTGTCGTGGTCGCCGTTCGCGAGCAGGCCGAGGAACCAGTTGTCGAAGTCCTCATCGATCCAGAAGTCCCGGACACCTCCGGGCTCGTGGCTCATGCCGCCGGTGGCGAAGAGGCCGACGCGCAGGTCGGACGGCAGGTCGTTCTCGATGAGATCGGCCAGCTGCCGGCCGATCTCATAGCAGCGGTGCTGATCGGGGAAGGGGGGAACCGTGACGTTCTGGAGGATGGGGATGATCGGAACGCCGCTGGCTTCGATCTCGGTCTTGACCACCGGAACAGAAATGTTGTCGTCGAAGTTGAGATTCTCACGGGTCGCGGAGACGCGCACGCCCCGCTGGCTCAGACCATTGAGGATCTTTTCGGCGATATCTGGGCGGCCCGGGATCGCGTATTCGTCGCACGCCAGCCAGTCCTTGAAGAATTCGGCCGGGCCGCGGTGCTCGGGTGCCATACCGACGATGAAATCCGGGTATTCCCGGATGCGATTGTTCGCCATGTGGTCGTTGGCCACCATGATGATCACATCGAGATCGGCCTCACGGATCTGTCGTGCCAACGAACCGTAGGCGGAGCTGACTACCTGTTGTGACTCTCGGGGCGCCTGATCGAACATGCCGATCAGGCCCGGAGCGTGGCTCGCGGCCACGGCGAGGCTGATGTTGGCCATGGTGAGGTTTCCTTCGTTGCTCGAAAGCGGGATGGGGGCGCGGTGGTCAGCCCGCGGCGCGCAGTTTCCGGGTCTCGTCCTGACGGACTTCCAGGGTGTCGGGGTCGATGTCGACGCCGTAGACGGTGCGGGCGGCGTCGATCGAGACCACGCCGTCCCGGACGTCGCGCACCACCAGCTCGACGGGGCGGAGATGCGGATCGCCGAACCCGCCGCCACCGCTCGAGATGACCTCGAAGACATCGCCCTTGTTGAGCGTGTAGAACGAGTTGGACTCGATCTCGACGGGGTCGGCGCCGGCGCGGGTCAGGGTCAGGCTCTGGACGATGCCGGGCTCGCCACCGAGCAGGCCCACGGGCGCGGTCTCGGGCATGAAGCCGCTGCCGTAGGTGGCGCAGGCGATGTCGTCGGCCAGTACCCGCCACCGGTAACGCACGCCGAGACCGCCACGCCACTGGCCGCCCCCCGCGCTGTCGGGGAGGTACTCGAGCTCCTCCAGCAGGTACGGCGTGTCCAGCTCATGCAGTTCGGGGTCCGGAGCGCGCAGTCCGCCCAGGGTGTTCGAGGGGGAGAGGTGGTCCCAGCCGTCGAAGCCCTCGGTGGCACCGCTGCCGCCCTTGCCCAGGAAGTGGAGGTCGCCGAAGTGACGCCCGGTGCGGGGATTCATCCCCATCGTGGCAGGCGTGCACCAGCGGGCCCAGCCGGCGTGGGCGCGGCTGGGAATGGCCTGGGAGAGAGCCACCCAGACCGCTGAGGCGATGGCCTCACAGGTCGGGACGGTACACGCGGCGACGGGCGCCGGGTCATGGGGATTGGTGATGGAGCCGGCGGGGGCAACGACGTCGATCGGTTCGATGGCGCCGGCGTTGTAGCGAATGTCCGGGTCGATGCAGCCGAACAGGGCCAGATGGGCCGAGGAGACGGTGTTGGCGATCGTGCTGTTGATGAAGCCCTTGGCCTGCTCGTCGCTCTCACTGAAGTCGAAGGTGAGGTTCTCGCCGTCGACCCTGATCGTCAGGGCGATCCGGTAGGACCGGTCCTTGTCGATGCCGTCATTGTCGAGCAGCGCTTCGGCGCTGTACTCGCCGTCGGGGATTTCAGCTATTTCAGCGCGGACCTGGCGTGCGCTCGCCTGCAGCAGCTCATCGGTGGCGTCGCTGATGGTCTGCGGTCCGTACTTCTCCAGGAGCGCTTTGAGGCGCCGTTCGCCGATCGCAGTGGCGCCGATCTGGCAGTTCAGCACGCTCTCCACCAGGGCACGCATCCGCACGTTGGAGAGGAGGAGCTCCCAGGTGTCACGCCGCAGCTCGCCCTTCTCGACGACACGGACCGGGGGGATCCGGATGCCCTCCTCCAGGACATCCCGGGCTCCGGGGTTGAACCCGACGACACCGCCGCCACCGACGTCGACATTGTGCCCCTTGGTCGTCGCCCAGAAGACGAGCTCACCGTTCCAGAAGACCGGCCGGGCAATGGTGATGTCGGGCAGATGCGAGCCGCCGTTGAACGGATCGTTGTGAATGAAGATGTCGCCGTCGTTCACGTCATCACCGAAGAACTCCGCGATGGCGCGCAGGGCGAACGGCGTCGCCCCACCGATGACGGGAATGTAGTGGGTCTGGGCGAGCAGCCGGCAGTCTGCGCTGAAGATGGAGGTCGCGAAGTCGCGGGCTTCCACGAAGATCGGCGAGCGCGACGTGCGCAGCATGGTTTCGCCCATCTCGCTGGTGATGCCGTCCAGGGCGCTGCCGATCACGGCCACGAGAATGGGGTTGGACGTGGGTCGCGTCTGTGTCATCTGATTGATTCCCTTCAAACCGGTCAGTTCGCCGGCTCGATGACGTAGTGGCCCTGCGAGTCCACCGTCATGGCGTAGCCCTCGATGAGGACGACGGTGGTGGTGGGCTGCTCGATGATCGCGGGGCCGAGGATGCGGTTGTCACGGCGCAGGGCAAGGCCGTCGTAGACGTCGGTCTGGATGAGTGAGCCGGAGAAGATCGCCTCACGGGTGCCCTTGCGCGCGGCCGAGGGGTCCTCGCCCACGGAGGCGTGGTCGGCGAGGGCGGGCTTGGCGGTGCGACCCAACGAGGTGAGGCGCACGTTGATGAGCTCGGTGGCCTCCCCGGGCATGGCGTAACCGTTGAGGGCCTCGTGCTTCGCCTCGAAGTCGCTGACCAGCTGCTTGATCGATTCCGGGGTGAGTTCGCCGTTGAAGGTCACGGGGACCTCGATCTCGGTGAACTGGCCGATGTAACGCACGTCAGCGCTGAAGAACAGGTCGATCGCGTCGTCCTCCACGTTCTCCGAGCGGAGCGTCTCGACGGCTTCGTCCCGCATCTCCCGGTACAGCTCGCTGACCCGGTCCAGATCCAAGGAGTCCATGTCCGAGACGAAGGTGCGCGCGTACAGGTGCTTGAGGTCGGTCAGGAGGGTGCCGACGGCGCAGAACACCGACGACTCGCGGGGGACGACGATGCGGTTGATACCGAGTTCCTGCGCGATCGGCACGGCGTGGATCGGGCCGGCGCCGCCGGCGACCACCATGGTGAATTCACGAGGGTCGACACCGCGCTTGACCGAGACGGCGCTGACGGCCTCGGCCATGGTCGCGTTCACCACGCGGTAGATGCCTTCGACCGCTTCGGTGACCGAGAGCCCCAGCGGCTTCGCGACCTTCTCCTCGACGGCCGTGCGGGCCGCTTCGACGTCCAGGGTGAAGGCACCGTCCCCGAACATGTCCGGGTTCAGGTAGCCCATGAGGAGATCGGCATCGGTGGTCGTGGGGTTCTCGCCACCGCGGCCGTAGCAGGCAGGCCCCGGGTTGGCGGTGGCGCTCTGCGGACCGACCCGGAGGATGCCGCCGGAATCCACCCACACCAGCGAACCGCCACCCGCACCCACGGTGTGAATGTCCAGCATGGGCAGGGCGACTCGATATCCGCCGATCTCGCTGTCGCTGGTGAGCAACGACTCGCCGTCGCGCACCAGCGCGACGTCGAAACTGGTGCCTCCCATGTCGACGGTGATGACGTCCTCGGAGCCGTGCCGACGGGCGTACTGCAGGGCCGCCCCCGGCCCGGCCGCCGGGCCGGACATGAGGGCATTGACTGCCGAATCACTGGCGATCTCGGGCGACATCACACCGCCGTTGGACTGCACGATGAGCAGGGTTCCGCCGAAGCCGCGGTCTGCCAGCTGCTGCTTGATGTTCGCCAGGTAGTTCCGCAGCTTGGGTCCGACGAAGGCGTTCAACACCGTGGTGCTGTGTCGCTCGTAGGCGCGGATCTGGGGCACGACATCGCTGGATATCGTGATGAAGACGCCGGGGAGTTCCTCGCGCAGGATTTCTGCGGTGCGTTGTTCGTGAGCGGGATCCAGGAAGGACCACAGGTAGGAGACCGCGACCGCCTCGACGCCCTGCTCGCGGAACTGGCGCGCTGCCGCACGCACGTCCTCCTCGTGCAGCGCCACGACCTCGTTGCCGGATACATCGATACGCTCGCGGACCGTGGCGATGAGATTCCGGGGGACAAGCGGAGCCGGTGGCGCGTACTTGGAGTCGTTCTGGCGCTCCCGGATGCCGCGGCGCATGTTCAGCAGGTCACGGAAGCCGTGCGTCGTGACGAAGCCGGTCCTCGCCCCCTGACGGGTCAGGACGGCGTTGGTCGCAATCGTCGTGCCGTGCACGATCGTGGACACCCCGCCGAGGAAGTCTTCCAACGACTCACCGAAGCTGTCGGCTGCTTTGGTCAATCCGTTCAGCAAGCCAACGGACGGATCGTGCGGAGTGGTCGGGGACTTGTAAATACGAGACTCACCGTTCCCTTCAACCACGAAGAGATCGGTAAAAGTACCTCCGATGTCAATTCCGATCCGTCGACTCGCCTTGTTGTTTGCGTTCGCCATCAAGAGGACTCCATTGCGTTGAACCGGCGCGCTGGAGGACGTGGAGCGCATCAGTGCAATTGCAGCTCACGTGAATAGCGCAGCCAGTGCGAACCGAATCTGGGATTCACCAGAAGGAGGCGGTGTTTCCGCGACCGTAACCTGCTCCACATTCGTCGACAACGCGTTGTTCGGCTCAGCCGAACAGGCGCCGAAGCGCCACCTCGGGAGTCGGGCGATCCGATGGATCGAGTCACGGTGCGTGCTCGGAGAGCCGTCGAGCTGCCTCGAGCACGGCGCGGGCGTACGCATCTCCATGGGTGGGCAACCGGTACTCGAGGAAGCTCATGCTCAGTGCCCACGACACGTCGCCGTGTCGATTGCTGATCGGTGCGGCGACACAGCACATGCCCTCGACGGCTTCCTCGACGTCCAGGGCGTACCCGCGCTCACGAACCGAGGACAGCTCCGTCTCCAGCGTCGAGAGCGTGGTGATGGAACGAGCCGTGAGAGACCTCAGCTCGCCTTCGCCATAGACGGTTCGGAGCTCACGGGGGGAGAGGTAGGCCAACAGCACCTTGCCGGCCGCTGTGCAGTGCGCCGGGAGTCGTTCGCCCACCCGGGTCGCGTTGACTCGGACCCCGGTGTGCGGTGCGATCTTCTCCAGGTAGACGACCTCGCCGCGGTAGCGGGCCGCCAGCTGAACCGTCTCGTGGTGGGTGTCGACCAGGTCGCGCATCTCTGACCAAGCCGGACCGGAGATCTCTGAGGTCATCCGCGCGCGGAGTCCCAGCTGGAAGGAGCGCCATCCGAGCCGGTAGCGGCCGCGCCCCGTGCGGCGCAGGAGACCGAGAGCGGCCATGCTCTGCATGTAATCCCAGACCGTCGTCTTGGGGAGGTCGAGTGCGCGGCACACGTCGCTGACCGTCCACTCGGGAGCATCGGAGGAGAACAGGTCCAGTATCCGCACGGCCCGTTCGAGACCGTCGATCACGCCGCAGCCTTAACTCGCATGATTGACAGAATACCTACTCTTCAAAGTTGAGCAGTGCGGAGATGTCCGCGGGCTCGGCGGGTGATGACGCAACGTGTTCGTAGGCGCTGGTGGTCGGCATTGCGGAAGTCGAACACGTTGCGAGCGACGAGCTTGGTCACGCGGTTGATGCCCTCGCTCTTGGCATTGCTGTGGCGGTGTCGATGGATGCGGCGATCTCGGGCCACCAGCGATCGACCGGCCTTGTCCCAAGACCGGGTAGTTAACGATCTCCATGTCACTGCAAGGGAGTTGGTGACCAAGTTGTGGGGGTGCAGAGGCCGGGGCCGATCTCGTGGATGAGTCCGCTCTCGGCCCATCTGGAGAGTTGCCTGTACATGGTGTCCAGGGTGACGTCGCCGAAGTGAGCCGCGATGTCGCAGGGTCTCCACAGGCGGGTGGGGTCTCTTCGAGCAGGGCCAGGATTCGGTGTCTGCGGCGCCCGGCGGGGGCGGCATGCCGGTCGTCCCGGGAGGCGGTGGGCAGCGCGGGCTGCGGTTCTGAAGGTTCGAGGACACTGACGTCGAGGCTGGTGACGGTGCGGCTGTGCTCGGGTCTGCCATCATCGTGTCGTTCGTCGTACCGGGAGGCCGGTGATTTGACCTTGCGGGTGCTCACGCGGGGGCGACGGGACGGCAGGAGTGCGGCCAGGACGCGGCGTCCGATGGTGCCGACTGGGTCGGTGGCGTCCACGATGACGCCGGCGGCCTGATGACCTGGTCACGGGCGGTCTGGAGGGCGATGGTGAAGCCGCAGCGGTCCGGGTCGGTGCCTGGGCGGGACTCGGCGGCATCGACCATCGCCGTGCGCAGGAGTTGGTAGAGCGCCAGCAGCGACCACATCTCCTGCTCGATGCCGACACGATCGCCCGAGCGCAGCACCCGCCCGTCCATGATCGTGTGCCAGCGCCTTTTGACGACCTGAAAGCCGCGGGTCTTCGGGTTCCTATTGACGACTTCGACGTCGATTCCAAGGCGGGCGCCGTGCTCGACGACGGCGTTCTTGAAGCCGGTGTCGACCCAGCTTTTCGCGATGGTCGGGTAGGTCTCTTTCGCCTGGTCGAGGAGGCGGATTCCCAGGGCGTTCTCCGAGAGGCCGGCGGCGGTGACGGTCACGGCGAGGGTGAGGCCGATCGTGTCGGTGAGGATGCCGCGCTTCCGGCCGACGATCTTCTTCGCGGCGTCCGTTCCCTGGCGGGTCACGGGCACGTTGGTGGAAGTCTTCACGCTCTGGGTGTCGATCACGGAGGCGGTCGGCTCGGGCTTGCGCCCTTCCTTCACGCGGGCCAGTCCGGTCAGGTCGTCATTGAGCCGGGCGAAGATTCCCTCGTCGCGCCAGGCCGCGTAGTAGGCATAGACAGTGGCGTGGTTCGGGAAGTCATGCGGGGGGTATTTCCAGGGGATTCCCGTGCGGTTTATATAGAGGATCGCGCTAAAAACGTCCCGTAATTCGACTTTGGCTGTCTGCCCGGTTGGCCTGCGGTCGAGCCGGGCCTTTCTCCAGGCCGCCGGGGTCGGCTCGATCAGGGCCCATCGGGCGTCGGACAGGTCGCTGGGGTACGGCTTGCGCTCGCTCACGACGTAGCGTGATCATGGGTGAGGCGGAGTGCTCGGTTCCGCTGTTCATTGGGCGATTCCGCGGCAACTTCACACCGGACGGACTTCCCGGTGTAGAAGCGAACGAGACGGATGACCGAGCATTCACCGTGAAGAGCGTCATTCGCTGCCTATGGGATGAAGGCCCTCAAAGCAGGTCAGGGACGAGAGCCGCATATAGGTCTTGACCTGCATAAACGCCCTCTTAAACCACTTCTCGTCGCCGGGTTGGTCTGAGGTGGGCTCCACATACATGCCCTCGCTCCAGTAAGGGGTCACTGAACCCCCTGGCCGGGGTTGTCCTTGAGTGCGGTGCTCAGCAACAGGCCCAGCGTGGTGGTCCCGCCAAATGCGACGCCAGCGTTCCGGATGGCATCCGTAACGGCGTGCTTGTCGAGCGCGGCGAGGATCACGGCGACGGCCGCAGCAAGGAGACCCACCAAGACGACTACCAGCACGCGGTAACGAGTAACTGTCATGGGCAACACTCTTGCGCCCGACCTCGGTCCCAATCCAGCTTTGGCCGGTCCACAGAAGAGGTAGGAAAAAAGTGGACAGTCTCTGAACTGGGCAAACATGATGCCCATTGGGTCCCGGCTCCGCGGTGCGGTCGGAGCGGGGAACGCCGCAACGCACGACCGACACCTGTTCGGGTGCCACAGCGGCGGCCACCCGGCACGGGCCAGTCGCTGTCCAGCCGCCGTCATGGATGCACGCGCGCGAGCAGACCGCACCCATAGACCGTGGCGGAGGGGGAGCACCTGCTGCCGCGCGGTGGCCGAGCTATTGGCCGACTCTCTGCATGAGCGCTACTTGTCACTTCGCCGTAGTTTCGGGAGAACAGGGCCTTGAGTCCCGTAAGTTCACGCAAACTGAAGGGTTCTCGGTGGGAACTCAAGGGTCCGTCGTCGTGCTCTGCGGAGTTGCTTCCGTGGGTTCGGGGCCAACTCGCGACCTTGCCGTTCCTGGTCCCCTGGACCGGCAAGACGCCGAGCGGCCCCCTGCTCGAACGCAGCGAAGCGGAGTTGAGAGCTTGGGGGCGGGGCAGCCTCGGGTCGCTGCTGTACCGGCGGGCGCTGGGCGAGGCCGTCGCCACGGCGCTGGCGGTACGCGACGGCGCGCCGTCGACCGGCCCCGCACCCACGTAAGCGCAGGTGCAGGCCCTCGTCGACGGGCCCGGCGTCACGTGCCGGTGAGCTTGTCGAGGTCGGGGGCGTAGACGGTCATCCAGTGCGGGTTCAGCCGGTAGTAGACGACCTCGCGGTTCCAGTCGAAGGCGTCGTCGTCGCCGTAGAAGTCCTTCAAGTAGGCGAGGAGTTCCTGCCAGTCAGCCGTGGTCTCGGCGTCCTCGGGGTTCAGCTCCTCCACCGTGCCGTGGGTGAACACGCCGAGGTCCTCGCCGCGCATGTGCGCGACGCTGGCGGCCGGACGGGCCGCGAGATGACGGGCCTTGGCGGCGTTGCGCGCCGTGCCGAAGTGCCACCGGCCGTGCAGGAAGTGCCCGTCGGCGCCGCTGATCCGCGGTTCGCCCTTTGCGGTCACCGTGGAGAGGGCGAGCGTGCACATGCCGGTGAGGACCCCGGTGAGCTGCGCCGCCGTGATGGTGCGGCCCTCGACGATCGAGCGGAGGTGTGCGGTCGAGCCGGAGAGGGAGGAGTCGAGGAGGGACTGGAGCTTGTTGAGTTCTTCTGGGGTTTCGCGCATACGTCCATCGTCGGCCGTAAACCCGACACCCTCTGTCGTCATTGATGAAGCAGCGGTGAGGTTGCTCCGCGCGGGTTGCGCTCGGTGCTGCGTGGATGGCAACAGGTGGGGGACGAACGCCGGGACATGTTCATGTATTCGCGGTTGATTGACGAGCTGTGATGCCGTTGGTCCTGCTGTCAGGCCGCACGACGCGGTGTTCCCTTGAACTGATTGAGCAGCCATGATGTGCCGCCGTGACGGATTTCGTGGTTCCTCTCGCCATCGCAGTGATCGGGTTAGGGGCAACCGGCTTGGGAGCGGTTGTTGGGGCGCGGGCAGCTAAGTTCGGCGCGGAAAAGAACGCCGAAGCCGTCCGGCGGCAAGTACAGGACCAAGGTGCCGTCGAGCACGGTCACTGGATGCGCCAAGAACGCCTCAACACCTACGAGAGCTTTCTTGAAGCCTGGGATGAGTGCCTGCGCCTCTCCCAAGGATCTGCTGACGCCGACTCCAAGTCGCGTCAATCCGGGCCAAGTTCTTTTCCTGAGGGCGATGCCGAGTGCTCGGCTGCCTGTTCCAGTAGTGCCCGTGCGGAGTCCGCGTAGCGCATCGCGGTCTTCTCGTCGAGCCCGAACACCTCGGCCAGGTGAAGCGGATCAGGCCCGTGGGTCAGGGCCTCTTCGAGCTGCCGGTCGACGCGGAGCCGCTCCAGCGTCGCGTCCTGGCTGCGCATCGAGGAGCTGATCCAGCGGTTGCTGGCGCGGCTGGTCTTGGTGGCGGTCTGGTTGTTGATCAGCAGATGGAGGTTCGCGGTGCTCGGCCACCGGTTTCGCCGGTGCTCCAGCCAGTCCAGCAGCAGTTTCAGGGTGAGGTCGTCGAGCGGGCGGACGCGTCCGGCGATGGTCAGCCGTCGGTTGCCGAGGTCGACGTCGTCGAGCATGAGCATGCCGATCTGGGCGACCCGGGCGGCGTGCACCGCGGCGAGGGCGAGGATGAGTCGTGTTGCCGGGGTGGTGGCCGCCGCGACGGACCGGCCGACCTGGGCGGGGACCAGCGGCTGGAGCACGCCGTACTCGTACTGGCCGACCTTGATCCGGCTGGTCGGGTTGCGGAAAAGCAGTCCATTCCGCTTGGCCCAGGAGAACAGCGAGCGCAGGGCCACGAGTTGGTCACGCCGGTGGTGGCCGTGCAGTGTCTTAATGTAGGTCCGGACGTCGTCGCGGGTCACTTCCCGCAGGTGGTCATAGCGGTCCGACCATTCCAGCAGGGCCGGCCGGACACGGTTGAGGTAGAGCCAGACCGTGCCTTCCCGTCGCGGGAGGCTGCGGGGGCCACCGTCACGCAGGACGCGGGTCCAGCGCTCGGCCTCCGAGCGGATGCCGGGTGCGAGACCCTGCAGACGCTCGGCGAGCCAGCCCTCGAAGGAGGGTTCGCTGTCGTCCTCGAAGATCCCCATCTCCTCCAGGACCGTGACGACGTGGCCGACCGGGAGGTCGCGGGACCGGAGCGGGGTGAAGATCTCGCTGTGCCGGATGGCGTCGCCCTCGACGTACCCGGTGAGGACAAGGGCCAGGCCGCGGTTGACGGCGAAGCGGATGTTGCGTCCCCAGCCCCGTGCCTCGGCGAACCGGTGAGCGAGGTACTTCGCCCAGGTCAGCCAGGGGCTGGTCAAGTCGACGCCGGAGGGGTCGAGGAGGCCGTAGTCGCGCGGGACCTGTCCGAACAGCGGCAGCTGTCTCCAGTCGGCATTCGGCCGCCAGGCCGGCGCGGGCGGCGGCTTGCGAGGGGCGCCCCGCCGTCCGCCGCGCCGCCGAGGGGCGGGTGCCGATCCGTTGCGGTGGTGCATGCCCATGAAGAACAGTTGATGGTGCCGGACCGCGTTGAGGCGCGCCCTCACATCGGCCTCCGCGGCCAGCTGGTCGACAGCGGCCTGGGCCCCCAACCGGGCCTGGCACCAGCACAGACGACAGAAATCCCACTTCAGCGGCTGGACACGGCGGCAGCCGGTGCAGACGGCCGTCGCGTGGCTGCGGCCGAACATGTAGCAGGTCGGACAGAGCCGTCCGCTGAAGTCGCCCCAGGCCAGGCAGCCGTCGCAGGAGTCGGTGGGCTTGTAGTAGGCCTTCGGATACCGGCTCATGCAGGCGGCAGCGACCGGCCGTCGCGACGCTTGGGCACCACCGCCGGAACCGGTGCGGCGGCACCGACAGCGGTCCGGCTGATGTTCTCCTCGCCGGGGCGGGTAACCTTCTGCGGTTCCGGGACCAACAGGTCGCCGATCTCGCAGCCCAGCACGACGCAGATGACGTCCAGGTCGTCCAGCTTGAGGGAGACCGGCTGGCCGGACCACAGCCCGGACATCTTTCCGGCCGAGATCACCAAGCCGTGCTCGGCCAGGCTCCGCTGAAGCTCGGACGCCTTCCAGATACCCTTGTTCGCGGCGGTCAGCCGCAGGTTCCACCTCATCGGGCCAGCCCTTCCAGCCGCTTCGCGGCCCGTTCCATCCCGGCGACCCAGGCGTCCTCGACCCGGGTCTGCTGCACGTGGATATACCGCATCGTGATGGCAATCCAGGAATGTCCCAAAACCTCCTGGATCGCGAGCAAGTCCAGCCCATTCCCATAGAGCTGGGACGCGCAGAAATGCCGCAGGACGTGCGGCGTCAACCTGTCTGTCCAGCCCGGCAGATGAGCCTCGACGGCGTTGTCGAGACCGTTGCGCAGGGCGTCGTCGCCGACCCGGCGTGCGGAACCGTCGGTGTTCTTCCGCTCACTCGGGAACAGCGGGGCACCAGGCCGTGTGTGATCGTCGTCGAACTGACCCCACACGTCCTCGATGAACCACCGCAGCGTCCGGTCGGCACCGTTGATCAGCGGCACCATCCGCTCACGCGGCCCCGAGCCGCGGGTGCCCTTGCCGTGGCGGACGTGGAGCTTGCCGAAGCGGCCCAGGTCCCACTTGATGTCGTCCAGGTCGAGGCCGCATGCCTCGCTCACCCGCAGGCCGACCTGGGACATCAGCTTCGAGGCGGTGTAGTTCCGGGCGGTCGGGGCGAACTTCCTGCAGGTCGCCAGCTCGCCACCCCAGCCCGTGAACAGCGCCCCGACCTCCGGCTCGCTCGGCGGGATCCGCAACTGTGCATCCTTGGCCCCGCGCGGCCGGTTCATCTCGTCGATCGGGCACTCGACCACCCGGCCGGTCATCCGGTGGATCTCGACCTTGTGCCGCAGCTCCAGGAACATGAAGTACGTACTCAGCGCCTGTGACCGGCCCAGCCGGGTGCCGCTGGGCGAGTGCCGCAGTACCTTCCCGAAGTACGCATCCGCGTCGGCGGGCTCCATGTCCCACAACGGTCGGCCGAACCAGGACCTGATCTGATCCAGGTGACCGACGTCCCCGCGAATGGTGCCGTCCGCCAGCCCTGCCGAGGCCCGCGCGAGAACGAATCCTGACAGCACGTCGGTCTCGAACCGCTCCAGTTCCTCCGCCGACGCGGGCGCCCAGTGATCACCCAGGTCCCGTACGACTGCCAGCGCCGCCAACCCGAGCCTCCTCGCCTTCGGTCCGACTACAGGTCGGTCGGACGAGATGAGAACGCTTCAGAAATCCCGAAGTTACGTCACAGGCCACCAGAGCACACGAAGGAGGAAGAACCCCCCGGCCACGGGCCCAGGGAGTCAGCAGAGCTCAGGGGAACTCACGGGATGTCGCACAGTACGGGCGGGCGCCTCAACCGTTCGAGCTGGCGGTCCGCTTCGAGGTGAAGACCGACCGGGAGAGACAGGGCTTCTTGGACATGGCCGTCTTTGGAGACACGGGACGGGCCAGCCTCTGGATCTACCCGGACGAGGAAGACGCGGCGCGGGCCGCGGTCGCGGTGCAGAAGAAGGACACCGAACTTTTCGTGTGCCTGGGCATCGGCGTGGAGGAGGACATGCCGTGCCGCACTCTGCACCGGCTTGCCCGGCCACCGCGCGCGTCGTAACCCGTACGCGACGGTGTTCGTTGGGCGCGGCGTCGCGTGCATGAACATCCGAACCCCCGCGGGTACGCGAACGAGCCCCGGACCTGCTGCGGTCCGGGGCCGTGACTGAGCGCTTCAGTTGGCGAGTTTCGCCAACTGAAGCGCTCAGCGCGGGGCGCGTCCGTTACCGTCTCGGTCCTGCTGCGGCGTACAGCACGGTGCCGGTCGCCAGCAGGGCCCACGCGGTCGCGGTGGAGGCCGTCGTAGCGGGGGAAATGATCATCCAGCCGCTCACCTCTCCCGCGATGCCGGGCGGAGCCGGGACGAGGAGGGTGAACGCGACCCAGCCGACCGGTAGGGTCCATGCGAACTGGGCCCCGCAGAGCACCGCCCCGAGCGCGGCCAGGCCGACCAAGCCAGCGCTGTCGCGGACGACGAGCGCGGCCGGGGCGAGCTTGGCTCCAGCTGCCTGGACCGCCAGCAGAGCCGCCCCGGCGACCGCGCCGGCCAGCAGCACGTGCGCCGCCCGCCGGGGCATCCACCAGATCGCGGCCGTCCGATCCAGCGCGACGTCCCGCCCACCGAGCCCGACGGAAGCGGCCGCCACGTTCGCGGTGAGGATCAGGACCGCGATCCCCAGGTTCACCGGGCCGGCGCCGTCCTGGTTGAAGGCCCACGCCGCCAGCGCGACGAGCGCGACCGCTGCGGCCGAGGTGGGCACCTGTCGTGAACGGGCGTACAGGATCAGCCACCTCATTGCGACGCCTTCCCCGCCAACACCGAAAGCTCGTCGTGGGCCGTGCAGGAGAGAGCGGCGGCGTGCACCTCGGCGATCCGCGAGCGCTGCTCGGCCGGTGACAACGCCATCAGCCGTTGCCAGGCGACGTCGGCGTCCGCCCATTCACGCTGCGAGTACGCGTAGGGGTCCGGCTTCTGCAGCGGTTTGAGCTGGTGATCGCCTAGTGCCCAGCTCGCGGCGATGCTCTGTACGGGAATGTCGACCTGCCCCCCGCCCTCCCAAGGGGTGCGCGGTGCGCAGTTCGGTGCCAGGCCCTGGGCGACCAGGAGCCGGGTCAGTTCCGCCCCTGTCGCATGGGCGATCAGCGGGTCGCCGAAGTCGACCAGCACCGCGTCGCCGGAGAGTCGGCGTTCGTCGCCGAGCGCGCGCAGCCCGGTTTCCTCCCGCACCGAGTTCGGCGCCTTGTTGCCCAGGGCGTCGTGCAGCACGCGCAGCGCGTCCTTGCCGCGCGGCGCGAGTTCAGGCAGGTGTGAGCGGTTCGCCTGCGTCACGCACACCGGTCCGTCGCAGACCAGGGTGGCGGCGGCCTTGTCGATGACGTAGGTGTCGCGCGGAGTGGCCGGGAGGATCAGCAGGGCCAGGGCTGCGCCGGCCAGGGCGGGGGCCACCGCGAGCAGTCGGGCCCGGAGGGTCGCGGCCGACAGCAGTGCGAAACCGGTGGCGAGCAGGCCGAGCAGCCAGAGTGTCTGGCCGAGGTGGACGGAGCCGGACAGGGTCAGCAGCATCTCCCGCGGCTCCGCAGTCGCCGGGAACAGTAGGGCGAGCCGGTTCGGCGCGACGCTCGACGGCAGCGCCTCCTCATTGCTCTGCTGCAGGGAGAGGGCCGTCAGCAAGAGGAACACCGTCAGGGCCGGCGGGGTGAGTGCAGAGGGCACGGCCCGCGCGACACCCATGCCGAACACGGCCCCTGCGACGAGGGACAGCGCCGCCACCAGCGAGATCGGTAGCCAGCCGAGACTCGTGTAGGCGGTGGCGCCGAGGGCCACCTGGACTCCGCCTACGAGGACCAGGAGGCCGAAGCCGGACGTCAGCACGAGTGCCGTTGCGCCGGCCGGCAGCGCCGCACGGCGCCAGGCCGGCAACGGCGTGGTCGTCAGCAGTTCGGCCATCCGCGAGCGGGAGTCGCGTAGCCCGTGCACCGCGCCCAGACCCACCACGAGCGGCCACCAGAAGCTCAGCAGGTACCGGGTCCACAGGGCCATGGAGGTCCACTGAGCCGTCCATCCCGCGTCACCCTGCCACCAGAGCCCGTCGATCAGCAGGAGGACCGCCAGGCTGCCCGCCAGGACGACGATGCCGGGCCACGGGGCGATGGAGCGCTTCAGCTCGGTGCGCAGGACTCGCGCGTTCACCAGGTGCCTCCCGGCTGCTCGGAGTCCTGGAGCAGTGCTGAGTAGCCGCGCTCCAGAGGGCTGCCGCCCGGGTATTCGGGGCCGCCCGCCGCGGCCAGGTCGTCCGGCGTGCCCTGGAAGACGAGGCGGCCGTCGGCGAAGAGCACCACGTCGGAGCAGGCGGCCGCGACGTCCTCGACCAGATGGGTGGAGACGACCACACACGTGTCGCGGCCCAGTTCCTGCAACAGCTCGCGGAAGCGCAACCGCTGCGCCGGGTCCAGGCCGACTGTCGGCTCGTCCAGCAGCAGCACCGCGGGATCGTTGACGATGGCCTGAGCGATGCCAGCCCGCCTCACCATGCCGCCGGACAGGGTCTTCATCCGCTGGTCGGCGCGGTCCGCCAGGCCCACCCGTTCCACGGCCCGCTGGACGGCTGCGGGGACGGCCGCCTTCGGAACCTCCTTCAACCAGGCCATGTACTCAACGAACTCACGCACCGTGAAGCGCTTGTAGTAGCCGAAATCCTGCGGCAGGTAGCCGATCCGGCGGCGCAGGGCCCGGTGGTCAGCCATCGGGCCCACGCAGGTGCCGAGCATCTCCAGTTCGCCGTCAGTGGGGCGCAGCACGGTGGCCAGCGTCCGGATCAGGGTGGTTTTTCCTGCTCCATTGGGTCCCAGGAGGCCGTGGGTGCCGATGCCCATGCAGAGGTCGAGTCCGTCAACGGCCATCTTCTTGCGTCCGACGCGTACCCTCAGGCCGCTGGCCCGGATCTCCCAGGCATAGGTTTTCGGCGCGGTGTCGGCCGCGTTTGTGGTGGGCATCGTGCGGGGGTCCCTTTCGAAGGTCGACGATGGTTTCACAGCGTTGAGTACGCGTTTCTGCGGGTGATCACGGCGCCAATGCCGAGCGCGAGGAGCAGCCCCCATACGGGCAGTTGGTCGGGCCGGAAAACAACTCGCAGGGCAAGGGGGACGTGGCCGGTGATCCACGTGGGTGCAACGACGACGACGCCCCACGCGACCGCCAGCCCGGTGGCGGCGCGAGTCACGCCGACCACGCTGCCCAGCGCCAGGGCGGTGGAGGTGAAGGCCAGGGAGGGCAACAGCCACTGCGCGGCCGTCGTGGTTCCGGTCAGCCAGCCCCCCACCAGGAGCCCGGGCAGGACCACCACGAGAACCGCCGTGGTGCGCCTGAGGAGCAGGGGCAGGCCGGCTCGGGCGGTCGAGGCCGTCATTTCGTGCGCCGGGTCCAGGCCGCGCGACCACGATGCGGCGACACCACACAGCGGCAGCACGGGTGCGATCGCCGACACGGGAGAGATGTCGCCGAAGAACGCAGGCGGGGCGAGCGAGTCCAGCAGCAGCGCCATCAGGGCAACGACGCCGGTCATGGCCAGCCACGGGGCCATGGCCGGCGTCAGCCAGGCCGACAGCCACCTCGGGCGGCGTCGCCGCGAGGGTGTCCTGACGGCTGCGTCCAACTGCGGTTCCAGACCGGCCTGGACGGTGTCGAGGAGCGTGGCGATGCCGGGCACCTCGGTGGCCACGGAGGCCGCCAGACGACTCCGGCACATCGCGCACGTCTCCAGATGGGCCTCCAACGCCCATACCGTGTCCACGGCCATCTCCGTATCACCACGTGCGTAGTCGTCGAGCAGCCGCATCGACACGTGTTCCCCGCTCATCTCAGCGCCTCCCGCATTGCGATCCGGGCCCGGCGGGCGCGGGTCTTGACCGTGCCTTCGGGCAGTCTGAGCAGGACGGCGGTCTCCCGCACGGAGAACCCGTCCAGCACCATGGCCTGCAGGACCTCTCGAAGTTCCGGCGCCAGCTGCCGAAGGGCGTCACCGACGTCCCCGCCGACGGTCCCGGCCAGTGCCTCGTCCTCCGCCGCGGGCACCACCGCCCGCTCGGCGGCGGCAACGGGCGGCTCGGCATGGTGGGCACGGCGCCGGAACGCGTCGACGAGGCGGCGCGCCGCGATCGTCCACAACCATCCGACGGCCGTCCCGCCGACCGTACTCCCGGCGAACGCACCGGCCGCGCGCCACACCGCCAGATAGGTCTCCTGCATGACCTCGGCGACGATCTGCTCGTCCGCGCAGCGGCGGCGCAAACGCACAGCCAGCCACGGCGACGTGCGCCGGTACAATTCGTCGAACGCCCCGCGGTCACCTCTAGCCACCAGCCGGACGAGGCGCTCCTCGTCCAGCTCGTCCAGTGTTCTCACGCGTGATCTCACACCAGCCAGACGCCCGATGATGCGCACAGGTTCTACGCCTTACGTGATCTGCGTCACAGTGTCACGCGCGGAGGGTTACGACCCCCGTGAAAGCCGATCGCCGGTTGCGAGGCGCAGGGTGCACTCCGCGTCGGTCATCGGCCGTGCCCAGTCGTACGCCTCCTCGAAGAGCTTCTCCGCCGGGGCCGCGCACGTGGAACCGGGGTAGGTCCTTGAGGACGGGGTGTCCGTCGGGTGCCTCGCACGGCGCGCAGTCCACCGGGTCCTTCCCGAGGGAGCCGGGGTTGTGCTCGGAGTGCCGCTTGCCGTCGGCGTCGGGCTCGGAGGCCCGCGTCGGCGGGTGCAGCGCGGTCATCAGTTCCAGGCCGGTCACGGCGGTGGAGCCACGCGGGGTCATCACGCGGGAGGCGTACACGCCCAGGACCCGGGCGAGTTCGGCCGGCGGGAGCTGTGCGGCCGCGCCCCAGTGCCGAGAGTCGAGCGCGTGCCAGGAGGGGATGCACAGCTGGACGCAGGCCCGCTCCGAGCCGGTGGCGGGGCGGTAGATGCGCGCCCACGGCCCGAGGCCGCGCTTGGTCAGCTTCCAGTCGGCGCGCGCGAGCTGCTTGATGACCTTGTGGTTCTCCGGGATCCGTCCGGCGAGGCGCTCCTCCTCGGTGAGGGTGGTGGGAAGGCCGTAGCGCTTCAGGGCGGCCTCGGTGAGCACGAGCAGCGGGTCGGCGTCCTTGCCGGGGCCGGACAGCCTCGGCTGCCCGAGTTTCGCCTCCTTCAGCGTCCACTCCACCAGGGCCGGGAGCGACTTGGCGGGCACGTCCAGGACCAGGCCGCCGGTGCAGTACGCCAGCACCTGCCCATCCGTGTCGACGTCGACGACCGCCAGCGGCCCGTTCTCGAACCGCGGGTCGGCGCCGCCCGCCGGGGTGCCGGCCGGGGCCGCCTGCTTCGCACCCGGGCGGCGCGACGTCGACGACGGCCTGGCGGTGCGCGCCGGACGGGACGCGACCGCCGGAGCAGCGGCGGCAGGAGCGGGGGCAGAGGCCTGGGTGTTCTCGGATGCAGACGTGTCCGTGGCCTCGGACGTCTGGCTCGTGGACGGGGTCTGCGCTTGCGCCGGGGCGGGTGCGGCAGTGGACGTGGCTGGCGCCGCAGTGTCAGGAGCGGGCGCAGCCGGGGCGGTGAGGTAGAGCTCCGCGAGCTTGTCCAGCATCCGGGCGTAGACGTCGCGCTCGGGCGGGCGGGGCTCGGTCTTGCCGGACTCCCAGCCGGACACAGTGGCACGGCGCACCCTCAGGATGGTGGCCACTTCGTCGATCGTCAGGCCGTGCGCGCAGATGCGCTACCTCGTGAAGCAGCTCAAAGGCACCCGCGCGGTGGCTGACGGGCTCGGCGTCTCGCAGCGCACGATGGAGCGGTACGTGAAGGACCAGATCCGTCGGCCCCGTGCCGACCTTGCCCGGCGCCTTGCGGACGCGGTGCGCGAACGGTGGCAGCCCCGCGTCCGCGAACGTGCTCGCCGTCAGGCCGCCATGAGCACGGGCCTGGTCGTCGACACCCGGGCTCGGTTCGGTTTCACTGCCGCGTCCGGTACTACCGACGACGCCCGCATCCGCGGCCGCCCGCAGCGCCTCCGGGGGCCGCCCCGACCTCCCCGGCCCGAAGGCCACCGCGGCCGCGCCCGATCCGGCGGCCTCGCGCACGACGTCGACGGCGGCGGTCGCGTGCGGATCGACGCCCACGGCCAGCACCACCTGCCCCCGGGGCGGCCCCGCCTCCAGCGGGTCCAGCACGGTGACTCCCTCAACCACGACCCCCAGGCCGCGGGGAGCCATGTACGGTTCCAGCGCACCGGCCCCCATGACCGACAGCAGGCCTTCCGGCGTCGGTCCCGCCGCGGTGCCGTCCCCCTGCCCGGCCGTCTCGTTCAGCGCCATCCGGCCCCCACTTCGGTGCGTCACGTGACGGTGAGTGTAGAAGGCCTCACAGGAACGAGTGAGGCATATGCCCGGAAGCGGTCGGCCGGCCTGCCACCGCGCGGTCAGGCGGGGGCTGTGGCCGGAAGGCCGGTTCCGGTCCTGGGCGGGGGCCGTCCTGGGCGGGGGCCGTCCGGTGGTCAGCCGGAGGGCCCCCACGGGGTCGGTGCTTCCGGCTGCTCCTGCGGAGGGGACACGACGGGGCACGCGTGGTCCGACTGCGTCATCGCCCATCCGTCCCCGAACACATGGAGGCTGCTGGGCGCGGCGGAACGGCGCGCGGTGTCGCCGTCGGCTTCCGCGTCGGCGCGGGGGACGGCAGTGGGGACCGGCGAAGCCGCGTGGTTCACCGTGCACGTCAGCTGGAGCATGGCCCGACGGCTCAGCGGAGCCGTCTCACCGGGGAGTTTGACGAAGAGGATGCCGCCGTCGATCGCCATCCGCGGCGCGTCCGTCAGGCGGGGCAGCTCCGTGGTGGCCATCGCGGCCTCGTTCGCGGTCGGCCCCTCGAACAGCAGGCGTACGACGGCCTCGAGGTCCCCGGCGTCGTCGATCCGGCGGGGGTAGGGCGTCAACTCCCCGTCGCGCAGGAAGAAGAGGGGGATGGTGGCGGGCGTCGAGGGTGGTGTCGCACTGGGGGAGAACATGCCGCTCGCCGGCGCACCGGTCTCGATGACACCGGACGGGGGGACTCCGCACGCCGTGAGCGCGACCGCGGCCACGGCCGTGAGCCCGGACAGCAGCGCTGCCGTCCGCGAGCCCCTCACCGGGTGCCCCCGTCGGCCTCGGTGTCGGTGTCGTCGCGGTACAGCGGGAGTTCGACCGTGAACACCGCGCCGCCCCGGGGCAGGTTCGCCGCCCGGATGCGCCCCCCGTGCAGGCGCACGTTCTCCGCCGTGATGGCCAGACCCAGCCCGCTGCTCTCGCTCCTGGCCCGTGAGGTGCTCGCCTTGTAGAACCGCTCGAAGATGTGCGGCATGGCCTCTTCGGCGATCCCCGGTCCGTTGTCGGTCACCTCGATGACGGCCCACGCCATGCCCGCCCCGTCCACTCGTACCCCCATGGTCAGCCGCACGGGCGGCGCTCCGTGCCGCAGCGCGTTGCCGATCAGATTGGCCGTCACCACGTCGAGTCTGCGCGGATCGACGCGCGCGCGGAGCTCACCCGGTCCGGGCAGCCGGGTCTCCACCTGCTCCTGCCGCCACCGGGAGGCGACGGTGCGCCGTACGGACTCGGCCAGGTCGATCTCGTCCCGGTTGAGTTCGGCCGCCCCCGCGTCGAAACGGGAGATCTCCATCAGGTCGTTCACCAATCCGCTCAGCCGGTTCGTTCCCTCGCTGATGAGCCGCAGCGCCTCACCGGTCTCCCCTTCTCCCTCCAGGTCCAGCACGTCGGTGACCGCCGACATCGCCGCCAGCGGCGTGCGCAGCTCGTGGGAGACGTCCGCCACGAAGCGGCGCCCCTGGGCCTCCAGGCGGCGCAGCTCCCGTACGGTCCGCTCCAGTTCGGCCGCCGTCTCGTTGAAGGACTGGGAGAGATCGGCCAGTTCGTCGGAGCCGGTGACGTCCAGCCGGACGTCGAGATGCCCCGCGGCCATCCGGCGCGTCGCCCGGCGCAGCGCCCGTACGGGACGCAGTACGCCGCTCGCGGCGAGCAGCGCCAGGACGACGGCGAGGCACAGGGCCACCAGGGTGGCCCGCTCGATGCCGTGGACCATGGCCTCGATGTACCCCTCTTCGGTGGTCTGCGGGACCTCCAGGTACATCACGAGCCCGGAGAGCCTGGTCTCCAGGCCCTCGCCCCAGGTGTACGTGACGGGCATGCCGACGACGAGACGAGGACGCCCGTCGACGTTCATCCGCTGGAACACCGCGACACGTCGGTCCCGGACGGACCGGAGCATTTCGGGGCTCAGCTCGACGAAACCGGCGCTCGGCGCATAGGCGCGGTGGCCACCGTACGTGGCCATGATCCGCCAGCCCGACGAACGGTTCGCGTACAGCACCTGGTCCACCGCGGACTGGAGGTCCGCCTGGTTCGGGGCAATGGGGATGGAGGGCGCGACGGCGTCGACGCTCGTACGGAACCGGTTGATGACGGAGTCCTGGCTCTGCTGGAGCACCCCCGTGCGCGCCTCGCGGAAGGCGAGGGCCCCGGTGCCCAGGGAGCTGGCCATGGCCACCAGGACGAAGGACGTCAGCAGGCGGGGGCGCAGACCGCGCAGGGGGAGCGGGATGCGTGCCAGGGCCGCCCGGAGGAACCGCCGGGGGCCGGCACCCGGTACGGCGGCGGGGGGCTCTTCAGCCGTGGGGACCTCGGGTGCGGTTCTCCGCTCCCCGGCGGTCTTCCGCGTCCGTACGGTCCTCCGTGTCCGCGCGGACGTCCGGTCGCTCACGAGGTGCCGAAGCGGTAACCGAATCCGCGTACGGTCTGCACGTAACGGGGATTCCTGCCCTCGCCGAGCTTGTTGCGCAGTCGCTTCACACAGGCGTCCACGAGCCGTATGTCGCCGTGGTAGCTGTGTTCCCAGACCGCTTCCAGCAGCTGCTGGCGACTGAACACCTGGCCGGGCGAGGCCGACAGGGTCAGCAGCAACCGCAGTTCGGAGGGGGCGAGGGTGACGGGTTCGCCGCGGTGCGTCACCACGAGCCCGGCGCGGTCGACGACCAGCTCGCCGTGCGTCTCCGCCCGGGGACGGGTGCCGTCCGGCAGCGACGCGTCCTGTCTGCGCAGTACGGCCCGTATCCGTGCGTCGAGCACCCGGGCCTGCACGGGCTTCACCACGTAGTCGTCCGCACCGGTCTCCAGTCCCACGACCACGTCGACGTCGTCCCCCCGGGCCGTCACCATGATGATCGGCACCTGGTCGCGGTCCCTGATCCGGCGGCACACGTCCAGGCCGGACATGCCGGGCAGCATGAGATCGAGCACGACGACGTCCGGCCGGAAGGGGAGGAGCTGCTCCAGCCCTTCCTCCCCCGTTTCCACGGCGAAGACCTCATGCCCCTGGTGCCGCAGACCCAGTTGGACGGCCCTGCGGACATCTAGGTCGTCTTCGACGATCAGGACCCGTGGCATTTCGGCAGTGTAAGCAGACCGGACGAGATGACCGTCCCGAGGAAGGCCCCTCTCCGACCGCCGTTACACAACGATCACATGGGCCGGGGAACACGGGGCGTCGTTATCTTTCCGTGACGGCACCGGCTCATGGGGATCATCTGGGATCACCAGATTGAGCTGCCATGCATTCGGCACGACAGCGGCAATCCGCACCCGCCACCGGCAGCACCACGGCCAGTCACCGCGCCGGTCGCCGACGCCGGTCCGCCCATCGCCGGGAACGGCCGCGCCGCCGGGGCCAGAGCCTGCTGACCAGCCTGCTGGTGACCGCCGGCCTGCTGGGTTCGGCGGCGTACCTCCTGGGAGGCGGGCGGAGCGACGCGTCGAGCGGTGCGCCGCACCCGCGGAGCACGCACGTCACCCCCACTCCCACACCGTCCCCCTGTCTCTTATACACACTC
>NZ_MSGP01000399.1 GCF_002078235.1 Streptomyces viridosporus | reverse complement strand
GTGGGTGGCGTGAGATCAGGTGGCGCGCGGGGGCCGGCTGCGGGTGTGGGCGGCCCGGATTGCGGCGTCGAAGTCGGGGTGCTGCCGGGCGGTTGAGGGCAGTCGTGCGTTGCGGACGTCCATGGCCCGGGTGAGGACGTCCAGCTGCTCGGGGGACAGCACCCAGGGGCCTTGGTCGTCGGCGTTCAGGACGGCCAGCAGGCTTTTGGCGGTCGCGATGTCCTCGGGGCGCCGGTACGCCGGGTGGGTCCGGCTGAGGCGCAGGGCGAGGGCCAGGCCGGCGCCCAGGTGCGGGGCGTGGCAGCGCCGGGTGGGGGTGATCACCTGATGGCCGTCCGGGACGGCGAGGACCTGGAGGGGGTGTGACCCAGATACGCGTCAAAGGGGCAATGAGTTGATCTTGAAGCCCTGACGGGCGTCCGGGCTCACTCGGTGCTCTCGGCGTCCTCGGCGAGGATGCGATAGACGGTGGCGACCGAGGGCCGCTTGCCCTGGTTCTTGCCCGAGGTGATGACCAACTTGCGGGCGATCTCGGGAACGGGGACTCCGTTGGCCCGCAGGGATCGCGCGTAGGCGGCCATGTCGTCGTCGACGACCTTGGGCCGCCCGCCGTGTCGGCCGCGCTCGCGGGCGGACGCCTGGCCTTCGAGGGACTTCTCCCGGATGTACTCGCGCTCGGACTCCGCCATGCCGGCGAAGAACGCGAACAGGGCGGCGCCGTGCCCGGAGGGGTCGTACACGCCCTGAAGGGGGCCGGTGAGGAGTTTGAGCTGGATGTCGTGGTGGCGCAGGTCCTCGGCGATGGTCAGCAGCTCGGCGGCGCCGCGGCCCAGGCGCTTCATCTCGTGCACGGTGAAGATCACCCGCTGGTGGGGGACGGCCTTCTTGATGGTGCGGGCGAAGTCCATCGCACGGGCGAACTCCGGCCGGACCTTGACCCGGGTGCTGATCTTCTCGGAGAAGACCGGGTCACACCCGGCCTGCTGAAGCGCGTCGAGCTGGCTCTGGAGCTCCTGCTGGGCGGTCGAGCAGCGGGCGTAGCCCACTCTCGTGGGCTTCGTCGCGGCCTCCGGCACGGCGGCGTCGATGGCCGGGCCCCTCTCCCAGGGGCGGCCGGGGCCGCGGTCGGCGGGGGTGCGGACTTCGAGTTCGGCGCGGAGCTGGGGCACCAGCATGAAGCGCGGGGTGTGGTACTTCGGGGCGACCTTGCCGCCGCGAGTGCGGCAGGTGCTTCCGGCAGGCGCTTCACAGGTGGGGCAGTCGAACTGTTCGACGGCGGCGGCCGGTTCGGCGGGCTGGGGCATGTCGCAGAACCTATCGCGCGGGGCATTGTGCGAAAGCTGTTTTGCGAGAGGTTGTGAGAACGAAGATCGGGGGCAAACCGGACACGGTCCGGTGGGGGGTCCGTGGTCTCTCAGAACTACTCATTTCTGCGAACGCACAACGTGACCACCTTCACTTACTGTGGCTGGTCACAAATTGACGCTCACCGTTGTGGTTCCCAGGCTGGTATGAGGGGTCGGCGAAAGGGGCCGTGGTCGTGAGTGGTGGGCGGAGTGAACTTCCCCGGCTGCTGACGGCAGCGGAGACGGCCGCGCCGGTGGAGGCCGTCGACGTGGTCGCCGAGGACCTGCGGCAGCGTCTCCAGGCGACGAAGGTCTCCTTTCTCATCGTGGATCTGACAGGGAAGGCAGTGGCGCGGCTGTCCACCACTGATGCCGCGGGGGGTGGGCGGGAAGCGGAGCGGATCCCCCTGCCCGGCAGTGTCTACGAGCAGGTGATCCGTACCCAGCGGCTGTACCAGGAGGAGACCGGCCGGGGACAGCGGGTGATCGTGCCGGTCACCAACCGGGGGGATGCCATCGGGCTGCTGGAACTGCTCCTTCCGGCCGTCCCCGGCGAGGACGTCCTCGATGCGGTCGGGGAAGCCGCCCACGCCCTGGCCTATATCGTGATCGCCAACGGGCGCTTCACCGACCTCTACGTCTGGGGCAAACGCTCCCGGCCCCCCACTTTGGCAGCAGAAATCCAGTACCAGCTGCTGCCCCCGTCACTGTCGTGCGAGGCAGCACAGTTCACCCTGTGCGGGCACTTGGAGCCCTCCGAAGACCTCAGCGGCGACACCTTCGACTACACCGCAGCACAGTTCACCCTGTGCGGGCACTTGGAGCCCTCCGAAGACCTCAGCGGCGACACCTTCGACTACACCCTGGACCGCGACACCCTGCACGTGTCGGTGACCGACCCCATGGGCCACGACGTCGACGCCGCGCTGGCCGCCACGATCCTGGTGGGCGCCCTGCGCGGCGCCCGTCGCGCAGGAGCAGGCCTGGCCGACCAGGCCCACCGGGCCGACCTGGCCCTGGCCGACCACGGCCACGGTCACGCCACCGGGCAGCTGCTGCGCATCGACCTGAACACCGGGCAAGCCCGACTCGTCAACGCCGGCCATCCCTGGCCACTGCGCATGCGTGAGGGGGTTGCGGAGATGATCACCTGCGAAGTGGACCATCCCTTCGGGCTGTCCGCGCTCGTAGCCCGCCCCTACCGGGTTCAGGACATCGATCTGCACCCCGGTGACCGCCTGCTCATGCTGACCGACGGCATGCTCGAACGTCATGGGGAGAAGGTCGACCTGCCCGCTCTGCTGGAGCGCACCCGGGACCTGCACCCGCGGGAGGCCGCGCTGATGCTGACGTCCGCGGTACGGGACGCCGCCGGCGGCCAGCTCGAGGACGATGCCACCGTGATGTGCCTGGACTGGCACGGTCCCCAGGAGACCCAGCGGCACGCCAGCTCCGGCGCGGACACTCAGCGGGCCTCAGCCGGCCGCACGAAGCAGTAGCCGTGACCAGGGCGCTTTCCTGGACGGTGGATTTTCGGTTCAGGCGGCCGGTGAGTAGCTCTCGCTCGTCGGGGCATCGCCTCTGAACACCGTGAAGTCGACGTCCAGGCGCGGGTCGTACGCCTCGGGCTGGATGCCGAGCTCGTGGGTGGAGTACTCGCCGAACCGGTTGATGTGTTCGGTCAGGTACGGCGAGATCTGGGCCAGGTCCTCCGGATCGATCTCCCAACCCTCCTCCAGCAGCTGCCGCACGATCTCCGCGATGTCCAGGGCGTTGTGGAAGATGACCGCGTTCGTGAGCAGAGCATTGAATTTCATCGCCTTCCCTTGCTCAACCGGGTCGTTGTCCGCGATGACCCCGCGGTTGCCGAACCCGATCCACTGGGAGAACCGGTTGAACGACTCCACCTTGTTCGTCGCCGCCGTCACCCGTCGGCGCAGCGGGGCGTCCGAGAGGTAGCGCAGCAGCTGCACGGTGCGGATCACGCGGCCGACCTCGCGGAAGGCGGTGTAGGTGGCGTTCTTCCGCGAGCCCGAGTGCAGGCGCTTCAGCAGCGTGGAGGAAGCGTTCGCGCGGCCCGCACAGCAGGCACCGCCACAGCGTGATCCCGTGCAGCTCGCACGGCGCGTAGCGCTCCCGCTGGGGCAGGGCCTCCAGAGCGGGGCGGGGACGCTAGAGGCGGCTCAGCTCGGTGGCCGGGAAGGACTCCTCGCCGTCGCGGACCCAGCGCGGTGACAGCTGCTCGAAACGCTCGGGCGTGGTGTAGTACGGCTGCCCGGCCGGGCTGAACACCAGAGCCAGATGGCCGGCGGAGACCAGGGATTCCAGGCGGTGGTGGCTGAACTCCCGCATCAGGCCAAGCATTGCGTCCTGGCGCAGACTCCAGGCGTACCCGAATCGGCGCAGGATGCGCCGCTCGGCGGCCGCCGGGCCGCTCTGGGCGGCGTCGAGCGCCTCCACGGCCGTGATGGCGGCGGCCGGGCCAGCGGCCAGCTCGCGCGCTGCGGCCTCGGCGGCAGGGCGGGTGCGGTGGCTACTGAGGGCGTATCCGTGGAGCTGGTCCACGACCTGGTGCGCTCCCTCGCGCTCGGCGACGGCGTACCGGACGGGCGGCTGGGGACGGCGGCGGGGCATGGCGGACCTCCATCGACGCAGAAAGAAGCTGGGCAACTGCTGGTTGATGACCATGCGAGCGTCCTTTAGGAAATGACGTAGTGGCCCAGCTCGCGCAGCGCGTCGGCGGTGCGCTCCACGTCCTCAGGGCCGTGGTCGGTCGGGCGGGTGTAGGCCTCGATCTCATTGCTCCAGGTGAAGCCCTGGGCGGTGAGGGCCTGTTCGGCCTCGGGGGCGAGGTCGTCGCCGGAGCGCGGCGCGACGACCAGACCGTGGGCGGGGTCGGGGGTGACCAGGTACACCGGTCCTCCTTTCCCCGTGGGCCGCCGGAGCGGCCGGCGGCCCACGGGTCGGGCGGGATGCGTCAGCGGGTGACAGTGATCGTGTAGTCGGCGTCCAGGACGGCGAGAGCGGCGCGGATGGCGGCGCGGGTCTCCGGGCTTGGCTCCGAGTACGGGAAATCCAGCGCGTGCACGGCGTCGTCCAGGTGGTCGTCGGGCATCGGCAGCCGGTATCCGCTGCGGTAGAGGGCGACGGCGGTTGCGGTGGCGACCCGGCTGCGGTTGTAGGAGGTGGCTTCCTCGGCGCTCACGCTGGTGCCGAATGCTTCGCGGGCGGTGGGCGGCAGGACGGCGATTCCGGCGGTGAAGCGGCGGGCGGGGATGCGGAGGCGGGCCGGGCGCAGGGCGCGGCGCAGCGATCGCAGCATGGCAACTCCTGATGCTGAAAGCGGGGAGAGCTGAAGACAGGGAGAGAGAGGGGAGGGTGGTTGCCGCCGTTGTGAGGGTGCGAGA
>NZ_MSGP01000398.1 GCF_002078235.1 Streptomyces viridosporus | reverse complement strand
CCCCGGGCCGCCGCCCGGGGCGGGCAGGGCGAGCAGCACGCTGACCCGGTGGACCGCGTCCGTCATGGCGTCCAGGTCCACCGCGAGACGGTGGTCGGCGGCCGCCTGCCGCGGTACCTCCAGACCGGGCTGGGTGGGGGCGCCCGGATGGGCCACCCACTGCGTCCCGTGGATCCGGCCGTTCTCGTCGCCGAGTGCGGCCGCGGCCACGATCGGCGTGCCGGCCGAGATCCGGATCTCCAGACGGGACTGGGAGAGCGGGTGGTTCTGCCCCCGCACCAGCTCGGCCGTCATCGCCTTCGTCCCCCTGTGTCGCGTGTGATGGGTGCGTGTGCCGCCCGCCGCCTCGGCCCCGCGGCGCCTAGAGAACCGGCAGGATCGCCGGCATCAGGTCCTGGAAGGTGCGGCCGTTGGCCGGGTTGCCGAGGGCCGTCATCGTCCAGCCCGAGTCCGCGCGGTGCACCTTCGCCATGATCTGGGCCGTGTAGGCGCCGCCGCCGGCCAGCGTGTAGCGGGCGAGCTCCTGGCCGTTGGTCTCGTCGACGAGGCGGCAGAAGGCGTTCTGCACCTCCTGGAAGGTCTGGCCGGTGAAGGAGTTCACGGTGAAGACGATCTGGTCGATGTGGACCGGGACGCGCGACAGGTCGACGAGGATGGCCTCGTCGTCGCCGCCCTGGCCGACACCGCCGACGAGGTTGTCACCGGTGTGCCGCACGGAGCCGTCGTCGCTCACCAGGTGGCGGAAGAAGACGACGTCGACCGGCTGCTTGTCCGCGAACAGGACGGCGGAGGCGTCCAGGTCGATCTCCCGGGTGCGCGAGCCGAACAGGCCGCGACGGGGAGCCGCCTGCCAGCCGAGACCCATGCGGACCGCGGTCAGGCTGCCGCCGTCGTCCTTCTGAAGGCTGATGGCCTGACCCTTGGTCATGTTGACGGTCACGCGCTGATTCCCCTCTCGAACTGTCCCCTGTTGCCGCGGAACCGCGGTTGACCAGAACCCTACGCAGGGGCACTGACAGCGACGTACCCCGGTCCGCACTTTGTGTCGGTCTTGCAACACAGTCCGTGCGGGGCGGGGCGGGGGCGCGTCGAAGGCACCGGTCGCGGGCTGCGGACCGGTGCCTTCCGGGGCCGTCAGGACAGGCCCGCCTCCTGCATCTGCCGCAGTTCCTTCTTCATCTCGGAGACCTCGTCGCGCAGCCGGGCCGCGATCTCGAACTGGAGGTCCGCGGCGGCGGCCCGCATCCGCGCGGTGAGTTCCTCGATCTGCTCGGCGAGTTCGGCGGCGGGACGGTCGGTCGGCACCGTCTCCCCGGCCTTGCCCTTGGCGCCCTTGGCCGCCTTCGCGCCCTTGGCCGCCTTGGTTCCGAGGGCGGGCACGGGGGTCCTGGTGCCCCCGCCGTCCTTCCCGGCCTTGCGGTAGCCGGATCCGAGCAGCTGCTCGGTGTCAATGTCCTCGCGGGCGATCTGGGCGACGATGTCGTTGATCTTCTTGCGCAGCGGCTGGGGGTCGATGCCGTTCGCCTTGTTGTAGGCGATCTGCTTCTCCCGGCGGCGGTTGGTCTCGTCGATGGCCTTCTCCATCGCCGGGGTGATCTTGTCGGCGTACATGTGGACCTGGCCGGAGACGTTCCGCGCGGCGCGGCCGATGGTCTGGATCAGGGAGGTGCCGGAGCGCAGGAAGCCCTCCTTGTCCGCGTCGAGGATCGCCACCAGGGACACCTCGGGCAGGTCGAGCCCCTCCCGCAGCAGGTTGATGCCGACGAGGACGTCGAACTCGCCGCTGCGCAGCTCCCGCAGCAGTTCCACCCGGCGCAGGGTGTCGACGTCGCTGTGCAGGTAGCGCACCTGGATGCCGAGTTCCAGGAAGTAGTCGGTGAGGTCCTCGGCCATCTTCTTGGTGAGCGTGGTGACCAGGACGCGTTCGTCCTTCTCGACGCGCGTGCGGATCTCGTGCACCAGGTCGTCGATCTGGCCCTCGGTGGGCTTGACGACGACCTCCGGGTCGACGAGGCCGGTGGGGCGGATGATCTGCTCGACGACGCCGTCCGAACGGGAGAGCTCGTACTGGCCGGGGGTGGCCGACAGGTAGACGGTCTGGCCGACGCGCTCCTGGAACTCCTCCCACTTCAGCGGCCGGTTGTCCAGGGCGGAGGGCAGCCGGAAGCCGTGGTCGACCAGGGTGCGCTTGCGGGAGGCGTCGCCCTCGTACATGGCGCCGATCTGCGGGACGGTGACGTGCGACTCGTCGATGACGAGGAGGAAGTCGTCCGGGAAGTAGTCCAGCAGGGTGTTGGGCGGGGAGCCGGGCAGGCGGCCGTCGAAGTGCATCGAGTAGTTCTCCACGCCGGAGCAGGTGCCGATCTGGCGGAGCATCTCGATGTCGTAGGTGGTGCGCATGCGCAGCCGCTGGGCCTCCAGGAGCTTGCCCTGCTTCTCCAGCTCGGCCAGGCGCTCGACGAGCTCCTTCTCGATGTCGTTGACCGCGCGCTCCATGCGCTCGGGGCCGGCGACGTAGTGGGAGGCCGGGAAGACGTACAGCTGCTGGTCGTCGCTGATGATCTCGCCGGTGACCGGGTGCAGCGTGGACAGCGCCTCGATCTCGTCGCCGAACATCTCGATGCGCACGGCGAGCTCCTCGTAGACCGGGAAGATCTCGACGGTGTCGCCGCGGACCCGGAAGGTGCCGCGGGTGAAGGCCATGTCGTTGCGCGTGTACTGGATGTCCACGAAACGGCGCAGCAGCTGGTCGCGGTCGATCTCGTCGCCGACGCGGAGGGGGACCATGCGGTCCACGTACTCCTGCGGCGTACCGAGGCCGTAGATGCAGGAGACGGAGGCGACCACCACGACGTCGCGGCGGGTGAGCAGCGAGTTGGTCGCGGAGTGGCGCAGCCGCTCGACCTCCTCGTTGATCGAGGAGTCCTTCTCGATGTAGGTGTCCGACTGCGGGACGTACGCCTCGGGCTGGTAGTAGTCGTAGTACGAGACGAAGTACTCGACGGCGTTGTTCGGCAGCAGCTCGCGGAACTCGTTGGCCAGCTGCGCGGCCAGCGTCTTGTTCGGCGCCATCACCAGGGTGGGGCGCTGGAGCTTCTCGATCATCCACGCGGTGGTGGCGGACTTGCCGGTACCGGTCGCACCCAGGAGGACGACGTCCTTCTCACCTGCTTCGATGCGCCGGGCGAGGTCGGCGATGGCCGTGGGCTGGTCGCCGCTGGGCCGGTAGGAGCTGACGACCTCGAAGGGCGCCACCGTGCGTTCGATGTGGGAAACGGGCCGCATGCCATCCACCGTACGGCTCCTCACTGACAACCGGTCCGGGTCAGTGCCTCTGCGGGGTGCGGGAGCGGCGTTCGACGGGCCCCCGGACGCGCGGCCGCCGCCGCGCCGGGGAGTGGCGCACGGAGGAGTGGGCGGGGATGCCGGGCTTGCGCTCGGCGGGCGCCGCGGCGGGGCCGCCCATCACCATCAGCGGGTCGAAGACCACCACGACGCCCGCGAGGACGAGGAGGGCGAGCGGGCCGACCAGCATCGGCCCGAGCAGCTCCGCCGCGGAGTCCCCCGCGGCGGAGCCGGAGACGCTGTGGACGTGCACGTCGAGCGCGGCCATCCCCGTGTAGTGCATGCCGGTGACCCCCACCCCCATGACGAGGCTCGCGCCCACGCTCCACAGGAAGCCCCCGGTCCGCCCGGTCGCCCACAGGGCGGAGGTGGCGGCGGCCACGGCGATGGTCACGGACAGGGCGACGGTGGGCACGTCGTAGTCCAGACGTCCGTCGAGGCTCATGCCGGCCATGCCGAGGTAGTGCATCGAGGCGATGCCGAGGCCCGTGATGGCGCCCCCGGTGAACAGGGCCGTTCCGGACGCGCCCCGGTAGCCGACGATGAAGATCCCCGTGCCCACCATGACGATGGCGACGCCGAGGCTCGCGAACGTCATCGCCCGGTCGTAGTGGATCGGTGTCCCCTCGATCGTGAAACCCATCATCGCGACGTAGTGCATCGTCCATATGCCGCAGCCGATGGCCACCGAGCCCAGGGTGAGCCAGCCGGGGCGCCAGGAGCGGGCGACCACCATGGCCCGGGCGGTGCAGCGCAGGCCCAGGGCGCCGCCGAGGCAGGCCATGAGGTAGGCCACCAGTGGTGTGACCAGACCGTAGCTGAATCCGTCGACCGTGCTCTGCATGCGCGACTGCCCTCCCGCCCCGTGCGTCCCGGAATTCCCGTTATGATCCCCCTTCCCGGGACCGCACCGGCGGCCGGGGTTGACGCAGAGGGTACGGCCCCCACCGGAATGGCCGAACGGCCGTCCGGCAAAGAAACACGTCTCTGCCCCATATGTGTGCCACCAGTGTGCGCGGTCATGGCCAACTCCGTTCAATCCACGGCCATCCCGTGCCCCTCTCGCGTTGACCGTCGGCTGTCACAGTGGGACTGTCCGTGATCGTCCGACGCGAGGAGTACGCATGCACGCACGTGCTGTCGCCGCATCGACCACCGCGCTCCTGGGAACCGCCGCCCTCCTGCTCCCGCTCTCCCCCGCCCGGGCCACCGACACCGGCGCGCCCCCCGTGGTGATAGCCCACCGGGGCGCCTCCGCCTACGCGCCCGAGAACACCCTGGCCGCCGTCGACAGGGCGGCCGCACTCGGCATCGACTGGGTGGAGAACGACGTCCAGCGCACCAAGGACGGTGAACTCGTCGTCCTCCACGACGACAGCCTGCAGCGCACCACCGACGTCGAGGAGGTCTTCCCCGGCCGGGCGCCGTGGAAGGTGAAGGACTTCACCGCCGCGGAGATCGCCCGGCTGGACGCGGGCAGCTGGTTCAGTCCCGCGTACACGGGCACGCGCGTGCCGACGCTCGAGCAGTTCGTGGACCGTGTCGAGCGGAACCGTCAGAAGCTGCTGCTGGAGATCAAGAACCCGCAGCTGTATCCCGGTATCGAGCAGGAGACCCTCAAGCTCCTGAGCAACGAGGGCTGGCTCGACCGCCGGCACCTGGAGGGCCGGCTGGTCGTGCAGAGCTTCAGCGCGGACAGCGTGCGGACCGTGCACGGTCTGAAGCCCGCGGTGAAGACCGGCTTCCTCGGTACGCCGCCCGTGGCGGACCTGCCCGCGTACGCGGCCTTCACCGACCAGATCAACCCCTCGCACGGTTCCCTCTCCGCCGGGTACGTCACCGCCGTGCACGCCCTCGACGGGGCGCACGGCAAGCCGCTGGAGGTCCTCACCTGGACCGTGAACGACGCGGCGGCCGCCCGGCGGGTCGCCGGGTTCGGGGTCGACGGGATCATCACCAACACGCCCGACGTGGTGCGGGACGCGGTGGGCGGCTGAGGCGTCCCCGCGCGCCGTTCCTCGCCCCGTCCCGCCCCGGCCCGTCCACTCCGCCCCTCGTCTCGTCCCGGCGTTGTCAGTGGCGGGTCGTACGGTGGGCGCATGGACAGCCATGGGCAGTACGAGCAGCGGGTCGTGTGGGCCGTCGTCGCCACCGACATCGGCCCGCTGCTGCTGGCCGCGACCCGTGAGGGCCTGGTCAACGTCGTGTTCCACGCCACGGACCCGGTGCGCGACGGCGCACTGGAGCGGCTGGCGTCCCGGCTCGGCACCGAGCCCGTCGAGGAGCCCGGCTCCCCCCCTGCTGACCGAGGCGATACGCCAGGTCGAGGCGTACTTCGCGGGCGAGCGGCACGCTTTCGACCTGCCGCTGGACTGGTCGCTGGTCTCGGGCTTCCCCCGCGAGGTCCTGCGGGAGCTGGCCTCCGGCGTGCCGTTCGGCGCGGTCGTCGGGTACGGCGACCTGGCCGAGCGGGTCGGACAGCCCGGCGCCGCCCAGGCGGTGGGCATGGCGATGGGCGCCAACCCGCTGCCGGTGGTCGTGCCCTGTCACCGGGTCGTGGAGAGCGACGGCGGCATCGGCGGGTTCGGGGGCGGGCTGGAGACCAAGCGCCGGCTGCTGGCCCTGGAGGGCGTGCTGCCCGAGCCGCTGTTCTGACGGTTCGGGCGGCACGGCCGCCCGGCGGGGACCTCCGGCCGGTCGCGGGGTCCTCGGTCAGTCGTAGTGACGCGCTTCGAGGACGTTGCCGTCCGGGTCGCGGAAGTAGAAGCTGCGCCTGGCCGGGCCGCGCGCCCCGAAGGAGTCGTGCGAGATGTCCGTCACCGGTACGGACTGCTCCTCGAGGCGGCTGCGGAGGGTGTCGAAGCCGTCGGCCGGCAGGGACAGGCAGATGTGGTTGACGGGGTGGCCGGAGCTCTCGGCGGCGCCGGGAAACATCGTCATGCGTTCCGCCATGGCCAGCGGCATGAGGTCGAGGATGGTCTCCTCGTTGACGCGCACCGAGGGGAAGGGGACCTCGCCGGCGGAGAACTCGGTGAGCCTGACGGGTTCGAGGCCCACCGCCTTCTCGTAGAAGCCGGCGGCGGCGATCGGGTCCCGCACCCAGAGGACGACGTGGTCGAGACGTGTCGTGTGATCCGTCATGTGTCCCAGCCTCCGCCGCGGCCGCGTCGGCGCACAAGGGGTTTGATCCGGCCCGCGGCCCGCCAGGGATGAGGGGAGACCGGGAGACGGGAGGCGGACGCGTGGTGCTCATGGTGTCCGAAGAGGTGCGGGAGGCGATCACCGCGGGCCGGCCGGTGGTGGCCCTGGAGTCCACGATCATCGCGCACGGGCTGCCCCGGCCGCGCAATCTCCGGGTGGCGCTGGAACTGGAGGCGGCCGTACGGCAGGAGGGTGCGGTACCGGCCACGGTCGCCGTGCTGGACGGCCGGCCCCGGGTCGGCCTGGACGAGGGGCAGTTGGAGCGGGTGGCCGACGAGGACGGCATCCGCAAGCTGGGCCACCGTGACCTGCCGCTCGCGGTGGCCGGCGGGGCGAGCGGGGCGACCACGGTGTCGGCCACCGCCCTGCTGGCGTCGCTGGCGGGCGTACGGGTGTTCGCGACCGGGGGACTCGGCGGGGTGCACCGGGAGTGGACGGTGACCCAGGACGAGTCGGCCGACCTGGGTCTGCTGGCGCGCACCCGGATCACCGTGGTGTGCGCGGGGGTGAAGTCGATCCTGGACGTGCCGGCGACGCTGCAGAGACTGGAGACCCTGGGGGTCGCGGTCGCCGGGTACGGCACGGACCGCTTCCCCGGCTTCTACCTGTCCGACTCGGGGCATCCCGTGGACTGGCGGCTGGACACCCCGGAGCAGGTGGCGGACGTCATGCGGGCGCAGGACTCGCTCGGCGGGCCCGGGTCGGCACTGATCGTGGCCCGGCCGGTTCCCGCGGAGGAGCAGTTGGATCCCGGGCTGCACGCACGGGTCCTCGAGGAGGCGCTGCGCGCGTGCGAGGAGCAGGGCGTCACCGGCCAGGCGGTCACCCCGTTCCTGCTCGATCACCTGGTCCGCCGCACCGACGGCGCCTCCCTCGCCGCCAACCTGGCGGCGGTCCGGGGCAACGTACGCCTGGCGGCACGCGTCGCGGCGGCCTGGGCCGCCGGGGAGTGACGGGGGCCGTGCGGGGCGGGGCGCTGCTGGTCGTGGGTGACGTGATCACGGACGTGGTCGCCCGGCACCGGGGGCCGCTCGCTCCGGGGACGGACACGGCGGCGGCGATCCGGACGCTGCCCGGCGGCGCGGGGGCCAACGTGGCCTGCTGGGCGGCGCGCCGGGGCGGCGAGGTGCGGCTCCTCGGCCGGGTGGGGGCGGACGCGGCGGCCTGGCACGAGCGGGAACTGGTCGCCCGGGGTGTGCGTCCCCTGCTCGTCGTCGACGAGCGGGCGCCGACGGGGACGGTGATCTGCCTCGTCGACGGGGACGCGGCCGGCGAACGGACCTTCCTCACCGACAGCGGCGCGTCGCTGCGGCTGGATCCCGGTGACTGGTCGGACGCGCTGCTGGACGGAGTGGCGCGGCTGCACCTGTCGGGCTACCTCCTGTTCGCCGAAGCGGGCCGTGCCCTCGTCGCGGTGGCCCTGGAGGCGGCACGTGCGCGGGGGGTGCCGGTGAGCCTGGATCCGGCGTCGGCCGGGTTCCTCGCGCGGCTGGGCGCCGACCGGTTCCTGACGCTGGTCGAGGGCGTGGACGTCCTGCTGCCCAGCCGGGACGAGGCGTGCCTGCTCACGGGTTCGTCCGAGGCGGCGGACGCGGCGGCGCGGCTAAGCCGGCGCGTCCCGCTGGTGGTGGTCAAGCAGGGCGCGGAGGGCGCCCTGCTCGCGCGGTCCGGCGAGGTGTGCGCACGCGTTCCCGCGGTGCGGGCGGTCCCCCGGGACACCACGGGCGCCGGTGACGCCTTCACCGGCGCCCGTGGTGTCC
>NZ_MSGP01000397.1 GCF_002078235.1 Streptomyces viridosporus | reverse complement strand
GGCGGAGACGGCGGCGCCGCTGCGGGCGGAGAGCTGGCCGACCGTGAGCTCGTGGATCTTCTCTGGAATCCGGTGCACTCCTCGAACCCTACCGACCCCGTCCGCCGCCCGGTCCGTTGACAGGGGCCGCACCGCCAACCATGCTAAGCAGTTGCTTAGACATGCGCACACGGATGCGCCTGCGACTACGTGACGCGAGAGGCCGGGACATGGCAGAGCCGAGGATCTTCACCTCCGTCGACGACCTGAAGGCGGCGGTGGGCGAGCAGCTGGGGTACACCGACTGGCTGGAGGTCGACCAGAAGCGGATCGACCTGTTCGCCGAGGCCACCGGGGACCACCAGTGGATCCACGTGGATCCGGAGAAGGCCGCCGCGGGGCCCTTCGGGACGACCATCGCGCACGGGTACCTGACGCTGTCCCTGCTGCCGCTCTTCGGTCCGCAGCTGATCTCCGTCGAGGGCGTGAGGATGGGCGTCAACTACGGCACGAACAAGGTGCGCTTCCCGGCCCCCGTCCCGGTCGGCTCGCGGCTGCGCGCCACCGCGACGATCACGGGCGTCGACGAGGTGCCGGGCGGCGTCCAGGTGGCCACCGCCTTCACCGTGGAGCGGGAGGGCGGCGACAAGCCGGTGTGCGTGGCCGAGTCGGTGGCCCGCTACTACCTGTGAACGCCCCGGGGCCTGAGTCCCGGGCTCGCACGACGGGCGTCACCGGCGGTGGTGCCGCGTCCGCGGCCGGCCCGTCCCGCCGGTGCCGGGGGGGGCGGGGCGAGGGCCGTTGACCCGCCCCCGCGCCGCCACGGCTCCCGTGCGCGAGACGGCTCCCGTGCTCGGGCGCGCATGTCGCGGGAGCCGTCGCGGTCCGCGTGATCGACGCGTCCGCGGGCCCGGCGCGTCCGCGTGACCGACGCGTCCGCGGGCCCGGCGCGCGCACCGGGCCCGGGAGACCCGGTCCCGCCCGGTCGACGTGCCCGCACGCGGCGCAGGCGCGGGAGGGGTGCGCCGGATCGGCGTGCGCTACCGGCGTCCCCGCCCGGCGCTTTGTGCGCGATGGACCGCCCCGGCCGGCCGAACGACTACTTCCGGGTGGCGCCGGGGTCCGTGACCCCGACCATCCGCAGCACGAGGTCGGCGTAGAGCGCGCCGACCTCCTCGGGGGTGCGGGGGCCGTCGACCTTGAACCAGCGGGCCACGTCGATGCAGAGGGAGAGCACGGCGAGGGTGGTGCCGTGCACGTCGACGATGTCGAACTCGCCGGAGCGCGCCCCCTCCTCGATGATCCCGCGCACCTCGGCGTCGACCTGCCGGCGCAGCTCGCGGATCTCGGCGCGGGCCTCGGGGCCGAGCGAGTCGAGCTCGTACTGCACGACCCGGGCGGTGGTGCGGCCGCCCGCGTGCCAGCGGACGAAGGAGCTGACGGCGCCCGCGAGCCGCTCGGTCGGGCTGCCCTCGGCGCGGGACGCCGTGCGCAGGACCTCCAGGGCCTTCTCGTGGCCGATCCTGCTGATGCGGTGGAGCAGCTCTTCCTTGGTCTTGTAGTGGATGTAGAGCGCGGCCGGGCTCATCCCGGCGCGGCCCGCGATGTCACGGGTCGTCGTGGCGTGGTAGCCGCGCTCCGCGAACGCCTCGACGGCGGCGAGCAGCAGCCGTCGGGCCGCATCGGGCGTGACCTCACCCCACGGCTGCGCCTCACCGCCGGCCGTCTCCTCCGCCGTACTCATCGCTCACCCCATTCGCTGGCAGGGGAAACACCATACCGGCAAAGGTGAGCGGTCGCTTAGCGAGCCCTCACAGCTTCTGCAGGGGATCGTGCTCGGCGAGCAGCTTCTCCAGGCGCGCCTGGTCGACCCGGTTCACGATCTGCCCGGCCTCCTGGCGGTCGCGGATGACCTTGGCCAGGGTGAAGGCGGAGGTGACGAGGTACAGGACCGCGATGCCCAGGAAGGCGCGGACCCAGGCATCGGCCTGGAGGTTGAAGATACCGACCGCGGTGGCTCCCAGGGCGACCGCGAAGGACGCCACGGCCTGGCCGTAGAAGGCCGCCGTGCTCTGCTGCTTGACCGGTGTGTCGCTCATGGGGACCAGGGTCGCCGGATGTGGCCGCGACCACATCCGCTCAGGTACTCAGTCCCGTACTCAGAACGCCGAGACCCCGGTCAGCGCACGGCCGATGACCAGCTTCTGGATCTGGCTCGTGCCCTCGTAGAGGGTCATCACGCGGGCGTCGCGCAGGAGTTTGCCGGCCGGGTACTCGTCGATGTAGCCGTAGCCGCCGAAGACCTGGAGGGCGTTGTTGGCCGCGCGGACGGCCGCCTCCGAGGCGAAGAGCTTGGCCTTGGAGGACTCGACGGCGAAGGGCCTCCCCCGGTCGATCAGGTCGGCGACCCGCCAGGTCAGCAGCCGGGCCGCGTCGACGTCCACGGCGATGTCGCTGATCAGCTCCTGGACGAGCTGGTGGTGGGCGATGGTCCTCCCGAACTGCTCGCGCTCCCCCGCGTACCGCACGGCCGCGTCCAGGGCGGCCTGGGCTATGCCGACGCAGCCGGCCGCGACCGACATGCGGCCCTTGGCGAGGGCGGAGAGGGCGACCGAGAAGCCCTTGCCCTCGGGGCCCAGCATCGCGGAGGCGGGCACCCGCACGTCCTCGAGGACCAGCTCGGCGGTGGCCTGGCCGCGCAGACCGAGCTTGCCGTGCACGGCACGGCGGGTCAGGCCGGGGGCGTCGGCGGGGACGAGGAAGGCGGAGACGCCCCGGTGGCCGGGGGCGTCGGCGGAGCGGGCGAAGAGCAGGACGACGTCGGCCCAGGTGCCGTTGGTGATGAACATCTTGGTGCCGTTGACGACGTAGTCGTCGCCGTCCCGCACCGCGCGCGTGGCGAGGTTGCCGGCGTCGGAGCCGGTGCCCGGCTCGGTGAGGCCGAAGCAGCCGACGTACGCGCCGGAGGTGAGCCCCGGCAGCCAGGTCCGCTTCTGCTCCTCGCTCCCCCAGGCGGCGACGGTCTTGGCGACCAGGCCGAGGGAGACCGAGACGATGCCGCGCACCGAGGAGTCGCCGCGGCCCAGTTCCTCGGTGACCAGGCAGTACGCGAGGTGGTCGCCGCCCGAGCCGCCGTACTCCTCGTCGATCGTGAGCCCGAGGAACCCGAGCGCGCCGAGCTTCTCGACGATGCCCCGGTCGACTTCCTCGGCGCGGTCCCAGGCGGTGGCGTGCGGGACCACCTCGCGCTCCACGAAGTCGCGGGCCAGCCGCCGGACGGCCTCCTGTTCCTCGCTGAGCTCCAGGTTCATACCGCGTCACCCCATGTGAAAGCCGCTCGAGATCCGTACCCGTAAATTAGCACTGCTAGTTTACGGGGTGAGCCCTACTATGTGCGCCATGGCCCGACCGCGCAAGCCCCTGCTCAGCACCGACCGGATCGTCGAGGCGGCCCGTGCGCTCGTGGACCAGGAGGGCCTGACGGCCGTCTCCACGCGGCGGCTCGCCGCGGAACTGGGGGTCAGCGGGCCCTCCCTCTACAACCACTTCCGCACCAAGGACGAGATCCTGGAGGCGGTCGCCGACTCGGTGAGCGCGCTGGTCGACCTGTCGATGTTCGAGGACGGCCGGGACTGGCGGACCGCGCTGCACGACTGGGCGGTGTCCTACCGGAGCGCGCTGCGCGACCACCCCAACATCGTGCCGGTCCTCGCCCGCGGTCCCGGCCGCCGGCCGGCGGCGCTGCGGCTGGCCGACGCGGTCTACGGCGCGATGGTCGAGGCCGGCTGGCCGCCCGCGCAGGCCACCTCCATCGGCGCGCTGATGCGGTACTTCATCATGGGCTCCGCGCTCGGCTCCTTCGCGGGCGGCTTCGTGGACGACGCCAGCGCCTACGACCCCGCCGACTACCCCCACCTCGGGCAGGCCCATCTGCTCGCCGAGCAGCAGGAGAAGATCGACGAGCGGGCCTTCGAGACGGGGCTGGCGGCGCTGCTGGACGGGCTGGCGCTCCAGTACGAGCAGGTGCGGGGCACCGCGTAGGGGCGGGCCGCGGCGCCCGGCGGCACGGATGCTTCGGCGGGCGCCGAAGCATCCGTGCCCCATGCTGGAGGGCATGACCACGAGGGACCCCCGGGCCGCCGGGCTGGCGCGGCTGGCCGGGCTGATCGCCGACGAGACCCGGGCCGTGTGCCTGCTGGCACTGCTGGACGGGCGCGCCTGGACGGCGGGTGAGCTGGCGCGGCACGCGGGTGTCGCCGCGTCGACGCTGAGCGAGCACCTGAGCAGGCTCGTCGCGGGCGGGCTGCTGGCCGAGGAGCGGCAGGGGCGGCACCGGTACGTGCGGCTGGCCGACGCGACCGCCGCCCAGCTGGTGGAGGACCTGGCCGCGCGGGTCGCCCCGGGCGACGTCCGGCGGCCGCGCACCCTGCGGCAGGCGGGCGCGGGGTCCGCGATGGCCCGGGGCCGCACCTGTTACGACCACCTGGCCGGCCGGCTCGGCATCGCCGTCACGGACGCCCTCACCGCGCGCGGGCTGCTGCGCCAGGACACCGGGTTCGCGCTCACCGACGCCGGTCTGCGGTGGTTCGACGCGGCCGGCATCGCCCTCGACCGCCGCGGCCGGCGCCCCCTGGCCCGTGCCTGCCTGGACTGGACGGAACGCCGGCCCCACCTCGCCGGGGCCGCGGGCGCGGCCCTGTGCGGGCACGCCCTCCGGGCGGGGTGGTGCGTGCGCATCGGTTCCGGGCGCGCGGTGCGGGTGACGGACACGGGCGAGCGCGCGCTGTCCGAGTTGCTGGGCATCGGGGCGGCGGTCCTGCGGTGACCGGCGGGCGCCGGCCCCGCGTCCGCGGTCCGCGGGCCTTCCCGCCGCTCCCCCTCCCGGCTCCGGGAGCACGACGAACGCCTCCCCGCGCGTCCCGGTCCCCCTGGGGACCGGGGCGTGCGGCGCCCCCTAGAAGACCACCAGGGCTCGTCCGCCCTTGCCGGCGAGCATGGTGTCGAAGGCGGCCGGGATGCCGTCCAGGGTGATCCGCTCGGTCACCAGGGCGCCCGGGTCGAGGCGGCCCGCCCTGATGTGCCCGGCGAGGACCGGGAGGTCCCGGGCGGGGTCGCAGTTGCCGTAGACGCAGCCGGACAGGGTCCTGCCCCAGTGGAAGATCTCCAGGGCGTTGAAGGTGACCTGCTGGTCCTTGCCGCCGATGCCGACGACCGTGGTGCGTCCGCCGCGCCGGGTGGAGTCCCAGGCCGTGCGGATGGTGCTCGCCCGGCCGACGCACTCGACGGCCGCGTCCACGCCCTGCTTCCCGGTGAGGGCGCGGATCTCGCGGGCGGTGGTGTCCGAGGCGACGAGGTAGTCGGTGGCGCCCGCGGACCGGGCCAGTTCCTCCTTCTCCGGGGAGACGTCGACCGCGACGATCGTCGACGCGCCCGCGAGACGGGCCGACTGGAGAGCGGCGAGGCCCACTCCCCCGGCGCCGAACACGGCGACCGTCTCGCCCGGCAGGACCCTGGCGGAGTGGTGGACCGCGCCGTAGCCGGTGAGCACGGCGCAGCCCAGCAGGGCGGCGTCGGTGAGCGGGACGCCGTCCGGGGCGGGCAGGACGCAGGACGCGGGCACCACCGTCTCCTCGGCGAACGCGGCGACGTTCAGGCCGGGGTACAGCTCGGTGCCGTCGTCGGCGCGGCGGGCGTGCACCTCGGCGGCGCCGTCCAGGGCGCCCGCGCACAGCCAGACCTCGTCGCGCGCGCAGGCGGGGCAGGTGCCGCAGGAGGGCGCCCAGTTGAGGACGACGCCGTCGCCGGGCGCGAGGTGGGTGACGCCCTCGCCGACGGAGACGACCGTCCCCGCGCCCTCGTGGCCGAGGACGGCCGGGACCGGCAGGCGCATGGTGCCGTTGGACAGGGACAGGTCGGAGTGGCAGACCCCGGCCGCGGCGAGCCGGACGCGGACCCGGCCGGGGCCGGGCTCGGGCAGGTCGACGCCGGTGATCTCCAGCGGTGAGCCGACGGCGGGCAGGACGGCGGCACGAACAGCCATGACGGATACGACTCCCCTAGAACTGGAGGGACTTGGTCTGGAGGTACTCGGTCAGGCCGTGCACGCCGAGTTCGCGGCCCACACCCGACTGCTTGTAACCCCCGAAGGGCGCGAGCGGGTTGAAGCCGCCGCCGTTGATGTCGACCTGCCCGGTGTCCATCCGGCGGGCGAAGGCCACCGCCTCCGCCTCGTCGCCGGCCCAGACGGCGCCGGCGAGGCCGTAGACGGTGCCGTTGGCGATGCGCAGGGCGTCCTCCTCGTCCTCGTAGCGCAGGACGGACAGGACCGGGCCGAAGATCTCCTCCTGGGCGACGGTCATCTCCGGGGTGACGTCGGCGAGGACGGTCGGGCTGACGAAGTAGCCCTTCTCGCGCGGGGATTCGGGGCCGCCGGCGACCAGGCGGGCGCCCTCGGCCACTCCCTTCTCGATGTAGCCGCGCACGCGCTGGAGCTGCCCCGCGTTGACGAGCGGGCCGATGCGGTCGCCGTACTTCGCGGCGGCGGCCGCGGCGAGCTCCACCGCCTCGTCGTACCGGTCCCGGTGGACCAGCATGCGGGTCCAGGCGCTGCACGTCTGACCGGAGTTGGACATCACGTTGGCGACGCCGACGTTGACCGCGCGGGCCAGGTCGGCGCCCGGCAGGATGACGTTGGCGGACTTGCCGCCGAGTTCGAGGGCGACCCGCTTGACCATGCCCGAGGCGATCGCGCCGATGCGGCGGCCGACGGCGGTGGAGCCGGTGAAGGAGACCAGGTCGACGTCCGGGTGCTCGGCGAGGGCCTGGCCGGCCACCGGGCCGAGGCCGGTGACGAGGTTGAACACGCCCGCCGGGATCCCGGCCGCGTGCACCGCCTCGGCGAAGAGCCGGGCGGTCAGCGGGGTGTCCTCGGCGGGCTTGACGACGAGGGTGCAGCCGGCGGCGAGGGCCGGAGCGGCCTTGGCGACGATCTGGTGGAGCGGGTAGTTCCAGGGCGTGATCGCGCCGACCACGCCGACCGGCTCGTGGAGGACCGTGGAGTTGCCCGTCCGCTCCTCGAAGGCGTACGTGGCCGCCAGTTCGGCGTACGAACCCGCCACCGCGATCGGCAGGCCGGCGTGGACGGCCTGCGCGAGCTTCGGGGGCGCGCCGAGTTCGGCGGTCACCGTCCGGGCGATCTCGTCCTGGCGGGCCACCAGCGTGTCCCGGAGGGCGGTCAGACGGGCGGCGCGCTCGGCGGGCGGGGTGGAGGCCCAGGCCGGGAGGGCGGCGCGGGCGGCGCGCACGGCGGCGTCGACGTCCTCCACCGTGCCCGCGGGCACGGTGGCGATCACCTGCTCGTCGGCCGGGTTCACGACCTCGATCACGTCCGGGCCGGCGGCGGGGCGCCATGAGCCGTCGATGTACATGCCGTCGTGTGCCTTCATCGCGCTTCCTCCGGGAGCGGGGCGTTGTCGTCCGGCACATAAACTAGCGGCGCTAATTTATGTGCGCCAGAGGGACACCCCGGAGTGGGCGGCCCCGTTCCGGGGCCGGGGCGCGCGCCGGTGTCATTCCCCGAGGTCGGGCAGGCGTTCCGGGTTCGGGCAGATGCGTTCGCCGTGCCGGTCGAAGACGAACAGGTGGGCGAGATCGACCAGGAGCGGCACCTGCATGCCGTGCCGGAGGTGGAGGTCGGGGGTGGTGCGGACGATGAGGTCGCCCGGCACGCGCGGCTCCGCGCGGGCGGGTGCCGGTTCCGCCGGTCCGGGCTGCTCCAGCGTCGCCACGGACCCCGCGCGCAGTGCGCCGGCCCGCTCCCGCAGGCGCTCCAGGACCCTGCCCTCGCGGCGGCGGCGCCGGGCCGGGCGGTCCGACCGGGGGTGCGGCGCCTCCAGTTCGGGGACGACGGCGGGCCGGGAGCCGGTGTTGAAGTGGACGAGGAGCTCGTGGCCCTGGAACTCCATGTGCTCCACCAGGCCGGTGAGCACCACCTCGCCGGGGCGGGCGGCGGCGGGTCCGGCGATGCGCACGGCTTCGGAACGCAGGCCCACGATGACCTCGCGGCCCTGCTGCACGCGCAGCAACCGGTGGTCGAGGCAGAGGGGCTCGGGCAGCCGCAGGAACTGCTTGCCCAGGCTGATGGTCATCGCCCCGTCGAGCGGGGCGCGGACCAGGCCGCGCAGCAGGTTGATGCGCGGGGTGCCGATGAACGCGGCGACGAAGACGTTGCTCGGCAGCGAGTACACCGCGCGGGGGCTGCCGATCTGCTGGAGGACGCCGCCGCGCAGGACGGCGACGCGGTCCCCGAGCGACATCGCCTCGGCCTGGTCGTGGGTGACGTAGACGGTGGTGACGCCCAACTCCCGGGTGAGCCGGGAGATCTCGGCGCGCAGACGGTTGCGGAGTTTGGCGTCCAGGTTGGACAGCGGCTCGTCCATCAGGAAGGCGGAGGGGTGGCGGGCGATGGCCCGGCCCATGGCGACACGCTGGCGCTCACCGCCGGAGAGCTGGGCGGGGAAGCGGTCGAGCAGGTCCTCGATGCCCAGCATGCGGGCGGTGGCGTTCACCCGGGGGCCCGGGTCGACGCCGGGTGCCTCGATGCGCAGCGGGAAACCGATGTTGTCGCGGCTGTTCATGCTCGGGTACAGGGCGAAGTTCTGGAACACCATCGCCATGTTCCGGTCGGAGGGCGGCAGGTCGTTGCCGTACTCCCC
>NZ_MSGP01000396.1 GCF_002078235.1 Streptomyces viridosporus | reverse complement strand
GCATGGACTACGTACTGCAGTACGTAGTCCATGCCGCCGTGGCCGCCGTTGTTCGCGGCGTCGTCGCCGACCTTTCGCCACAGCCAGTGGTCGAACTCCTTGCGGTAGTCGGCGAAGTCGCGCCAGGCGTGGCCGCCGTGGTCCGGTTCGAGGTAGACGCGCGCACCGGTCGGGGCGGGCCCCGCGTAGTCCTCGACGATGCCGCGGCTGCCGGCGAGGGTGTTGATCCGGCTGTACGGCCGGGGCGCACTCACGTCGTGCTCGGCCCGGACGGTCCGGCCCTTCTCCGTCTCGATCATGCAGGTGACCAGGTCACCGTTGATGTACGTCTCCCTCCAGGAGGGGTGGTCCCTGGGGACGAAGCGCTCGCGGTAGTCGGCCAGCCCCCTCGGGGCGGTCGCGGTGGCGCGCAGGGTGGTCATCCGGTCGCCGCGGTTGATGTCCATGGCCGCCGCGATCGGGGCCAGTCCGTGCATGGGGTAGAGGGAGGCGGTGCTGCGGGTGTGCCAGCGCCGCCGCCAGGCGTCGGTGTAGTAGGTGTCGGAGAAGAGCAGTTCGCGCAGGTCGTGGAGGTAACCGCCGTGGCCGTGGGTGAGTTCTCCGAACAGACCGGCGTGCGCCATCCTGAGCATGGCCAGTTCATTGCGGCCGTAGCTGCAGTTCTCCGCGAGGAGCAGGTGCCTGCGGGTGCGCTCGGAGGTGTCGACGAGGTCCCACAGCTGACGCAGTTCGGTCGCGACGGGGAGTTCCACCACGGCGTGCCTGCCGCTCAGCAGCGCCGCCCTGCCGTGTTCGTGGTGGAACTCCCACGGCGTGGCGACGTACACCAGGTCGATGTCGTCGCGCTCGAGCATCCGGGCGTAGGAGTCGGCGGAGCCGCCGTACTCGGCGGGGCGCGGGGCGCCCTTGCCCACCAGCCGGTCGGCGGCGCGTCTCGCGCGGTCGGCGCGGATGTCGCAGACGGCGGTCACGGTGCAGCCGGGCACGGCCGCCCAGCCCGTGATCATGCCCGAGCCCCGGTTGCCCAGGCCGATCACACCGACGCGGACGGTTCTGTGGACGTCGAACGGTACGCCGATCATCGACTTCTGTCCGGGCCTGCGCCGGGGCGCCCGCCCGGTCGCGGCCGCCGCGGCCGGGGCCGCGGCGGTCACCCCGGCCGCGAGCGCGCCGGTGGCGACGGCTCCGCCCAGAACCAGTCGACGTGGGACAGCGGGTGTTTCGGACATGACGGCAACACTCCTCGGTGGGATGGCCCGCATCACTGCCGGTGCACTCTCGGGACTGTCGGGGGACGACTCTGCGGGTTCGGTGAGTGCATGTCAATACGTGCTCGATGAGGAGCTGTTCCGAGCAGGTTCGAGCATCCGGGGCGCCGCCCCGTCGGCCGGTGTCCCGACCGCGCACCGCGTGCGGCCCGGGGAATCGGTCCGGAAGGCCGTGGACGCGGCGGAGCCGGGGACACCGTCCTCCTCGCGGAGAACGGGCTGGGGACCGCCGGGACCGACCGCCTGACGACCCCGCAGGTGACCGCCGGGAGGAACGGCCGGTCCGCATCTGTCTCCGCACCTTCGAGCGCGCTGTTCCCGGCTGAAGTCTCCGACCGGAGTCCCCGGCCGGACGGCACGCACGGCCGCAACCCCGAGGCCGCCGGTTCCGCGACTGACGCGGGGCCGGCGGCCTCGGGGTTGGTGCGGCGGGCGCCTGGCTCAGGAGCCGGCGTTCCGCTCCCAGCGGTAGAAGCACTGGGCCATGGCGTCCTTCGGACTGCGCCACGTGGCCGGGTCGTACGCGCTGACGTACGCCTCCAGCTGCTCGCTGACACGGCGGAACTCGGGGTGCGAGGCCACCTTCGCGATGGCGGGCGCCGGGTCCTGCTCGGACTCGATGAGGTGCAGGTACACGTCGTCGCCGAACTGGAAGAGGCTGCGGCGGTCGACGCCCACCAGGTGGGGGAGCTCGCCCCGGTCGGATGCGGCGAACACGTCGGCGATCTTCGGCGCCGAACCCGGTTTCATCCGGGCGACGATGAGGGCGTGGTGCATCGGGTGGGTCCTTTCCTGGTCGGGCGCTCAGCGCGAGGAGGCGACGGACGCGCCCTCGCGCTCGCCGGCGGCCTGCTCGATCCGGTCCCGGATGAGGGCCATCTGCGTGCGGGAGTTGCGGTTGATGTTGTCCGTCATCCACGCGTCGTCGACCGGGGCGTCGGGCTTCATCGCGAAGTCCTGGATCCAGCGCATCCGGACGCCGTCCGGCAGCTCCGCGTACTCCCACAGGATGTTCATGTGCGCGAAGGGCCCGGTCTCGACGCGGCGGGCACGGACGATCCGCTTGTCGCGGTCCGGGGTGCGCTCCGACACCCAGCTCCACACCTTGCCGTTCTCGTCCGGGTGCATCGTCAGCCGGAACGTCGTCGTGGCGCCCTCGTGGGAGAGCACCTCGACCGAGGCGTACTCGCTGAACAGGTTCGGCCAGTTCTCGAGGTCGTTGGTCATCTCCCAGACGAGGTCGAAGGGAGCGTCGATGGTGATGCTGTTCTCGGTGTGTCCGACCACTTTCAGGCTCCAGCCGTGAGGGTGCTGTTGACGAGGTCCAGGAACTCCCGGGGTGTCCTGCAGCGCTCCGAGTCGGGGGGGAGCGACCGGCCGTGCCGGTTCTCCAGCTCGCCGACGATGCCGAGCAGGCCGAGCGAGTCGAGCCCGAAGGAGTCGAAGGGGGAGTCCGAGGCCTGCTCGAGCTCCTGGGGGTCGACGGTGATGCCGGCCGCCTTCTTCATCAGGGCGGCCAGTTCGCCGAAGGTCATCTCAGTGGTGATCATGGGTGTGTCTGCTCCTTCCCACCCGGTCCTACCGGGCGGATTCGCCGGCACGGCGCACTACCAGCGCCGCGTTGGAGCCCATCAGTCCCCTGCTCAGGACGAGGGCCGTGCGCAGCTCGGCGGGGCGAGCGCGCGACATCACCAGGTCGAGGTCGTGGCAGATGTCGGACACGTTGGGTGTGGGCGGCACCTGGCCGTGTTCCATGGCGAGCACCGCGGCCACCGTGTCCAGCACCGGCGCCGCGCAGTGGGCTCGCCCGATGCCGGTCTTGGGCGCGGTGACGGGCACACGGGTGCCGTGCGCGCCCAGGGCGTCGGCGATCGCCAGCGCCTCGGCGCGGTCCGCCTCCGCGACGCCCAGGGCGTCGGCGAACACGACGTCGATCTCCTCCGGGGCGCAGCCCGCCTCGTCGAGGGCGCCGCGGATCGCGCGGGCGAGGCCCTCCCGGGACTCCTCCCAGCGGGAGGCCCCGGTGAAGGTGGCGGCATGACCGGCCACGGTGGCCCGGACGGTCGCTCCGCGCTCCCGGGCCCGGTCCTCGTCCTCGACGACGAGCAGGGCGCCGCCCTCGGCGGGAACGAAGCCGCAGGCGTCCGCGGTGAACGGACGGTAGGCGCGGTCGGGGTCGTCGACGGTGCTGAGCTCGGGGTAGCCGAGCTGGCACACCATCGAGTAGGGGGCGAGGGGCGCCTCCGCGGCGCCCACGATCATCGTGCCGGTGCCGCGCTGCACCGCGCGGGCCGCGTGCGCGAGGGCGTCGAGACCGCCCGCCTCGTCGCTCGCCACCACCCCGCACGGCCCCTTGAAGCCGCCGCGGATGGAGATCTGGCCGGTGCTCGCCGCGTAGAACCAGGCGATGGACTGGTACGGGCCGACGAACTTCGAGCCCTGTCCCCACAGCTTCTGCAGCTCGCGCTGGCCGAACTCGCCGCCGCCCGACCCGGCGGCGGTCACCACCCCGACGGAGAACGGCTCCGCGGGGTCGCCGCTGCCGAGGCCGGCGTCGTCGAGGGCGAGGGCGGCCGCGGCCATCGCGAAGTGGCTGAACCGGTCGGTCTGGACCAGGAACCGGTCCTCGATGAGGGCCGACGCGTCGAAGGCCCGGACCTCGCCCGCCACACGGAGCGGCAGGTGGTCGCAGCCCTCGCGGGTGATCCGGTCCAGTACCGGGACGCCCTCGCTGACGGCCTTCCAGTAGGCGTCGGGCCGCTGTCCGTTGGGCGCGATCACACCGATGCCGGTGACGGCCGCGCGCCGGGGGCGCTGAGTGCGCTGAGCTCTCATCGGTTCCTCCCGCCCGGCCCGGTCAGCAGCACCGCGGACTGGAAACCGCCGAAACCGCTGCCCACGGAGAGCACGTTGTCCAGCTTCCGCGAGCGGGCGGTGCGCGGCACGTAGTCCAGGTCGCACTCCGGGTCGGGGGTCTCGTAGTTCGCCGTCGGCGGCACCACCTGGTGCTTCATGGCCAGGACGCAGGCGACCACCTCGATGGCGCCGATCGCGCCCAGCGAGTGCCCCACCATCGACTTGATGGAGCTCATGGGCGTCTCGTAGGCGTGCGCGCCCAGGGAGCGCTTCACCGCGGCCGTCTCGTGCCGGTCGTTCTGCCGGGTGCCGGAGCCGTGCGCGTTGACGTAGTCGATCAGCGTGGGGTCGATCCGGGCCTGGTCGAGCGTGGTGTCGATCGCCCGGGCCATCTCCACTCCCTCACTGGTCAGACCGGTCATGTGGTAGGCGTTGCCGTAGGTGGCGTAGCCGCTGAGCTCGCAGTAGATCTCCGCGCCGCGGGCCCGGGCGTGCTCGTACTCCTCGAGGACGAGCACCGCCGCGCCCTCGCCCATCACGAAGCCGTCGCGGTGGGCGTCGAACGGCCGCGAGGCGTGCTCGGGGTCGTCGTTGTTGGGCGAGGTCGCCTTGATGGCGTCGAAGCACGCCATCGTGATCGGTGAGATCGGCGAGTCCGACGCACCCGCGATGCAGACGTCGGCCCGGCCCTCGGCGATGGTGTGGAAGGCGTAGCCGACCGCGTCCAGCCCCGAGGTGCAGCCGGTGGAGACCGTCTGCACCGGGCCCCGGGCACCGAACTGCTCGGCGACGATCGAGGCGAGCGTGCTCGGCTGGAACGCCTGGTGCAGCTTCGGCTCGGCCGCCCGGTGGTCCACGTCCCAGCGCCGGCCGTGCTCGCTGACCAGGACGTAGTCGTGTTCCAGGCGGGTGGTGCCGCCGACCGCGCTGCCCAGACTGACCGCCGTGCGCCAGGGGTCCTCGGCGGCGATGTCGAGCCCGGCGTCCCGGACGGCCTCCCCGGCGGCGACCGCCGCGAACTGGATGTACCGGTCGGCGTGCTGGCACAGGTCCACGTCGAGGCCGTACTCGTACGGGTCGAAGTCGCACTCGGCGGCTATGCGCGAGCGCAGACCCGCCGGATCGAACAGGGTGATGCCCCGGGTCGCGGTGCGGCCGGCGGAGAGGAGGTCCCAGAACGCCGGTGCCCCGATGCCGCCGGGCGCGACCACGCCCAGGCCGGTGACGGCTATCCGCCGGGTCATTTCACGGCTCCGCTGGGCTCGGACGGACGGCCCTGCTCCGGCCCGCCGACCGTCAACTGCGGTCCCGCCTCCGCGCCTTCGGTCTCCTCGGTGTCGACGTGGCCGAGGCTCGGGTGCGGGGCGAGCGGACCCAGGTGGAAGACCATGCGGGCCTCCTGGTCGCCGACGTTGCGGAAGCGGTGCCGCATGTCGACCGGGATCATCAGCCCCTGGTCGGCCCGGAGCGCGAACGGCTCGCCGTCCAGGTCCACTTCGAGCGCGCCGCTGACGACGTACACGAACTCCTCGGAGTACGGGTGGTAGTGCTCGCCGATGCGCTCGCCGGGCTGGATGATGGCCAGTCCCATGAAGCCGCTGGTCGACCCCACGGTCGCCGGCGTGAGCAGGGTCCTGAGGTCACCTCCGCGCCTTCGGTTGGGCTCCGTCTCGCTCAGGTCCACGATGCGTGGGTGCTGCTTGGACATGGTTGATACCTCCGGGTGGGAGCGGTGACGTCCGGGCCGGGGCACGGCCGCGGACGTCACCGCGGTCGACGCTCAGGAATCCGCCGACCTGCGGTCGGTGACGGGCATCATGTCGGCGTGCGCCAGGAGCCGGCGCAGGTTGCGCTCCGAGTCCAGGGAGCCCTCGACGCCGATCGCGGCGCCGTCCAGGAGCCGCTCCAGTTCGGCCGCCGCTCCCGCGCCCTTGATGGCCAGGGCGGCGGCGGGGTCGGCATCGATCTCGCCGGTGATGTCGATCTGGCGGGTCACGATGTCGTCGCGCTGGAAGACGGTGCTCGCGTACACCGGGCTGTCCGGGTCGTTCGCCGCGGCCTCGTCCTGACGGGCGAGGAACCGGGCCATCTCCAGGCCGCGGCCCGCCACGGCCGGGTAGAACAGCATGTGCCGCCGCAGGTGGTCGGGTTGCGGGCGACCCGCCGTCACGTGCTGCATGGCCGGGAGCGCCGCCCGGGTGAAGAACACCCGCGCGGAGTCGGCGTCGGTCAGGTCCGGGCCCTGCTCCACATAGGGGTTGATGGCGTCTTCCACGGCCTGTGCCTCGGGCTGACGGGCCACATGGCACAGCGTGGCCAGGAGGTCGCCCTCCACCTCCATGGCCCGCACGACGCGGTTGCCGTGCATGAAGAGCGACGTGCGGTGCAGCCGTGTGACGCCGTCGATCCGCGTCTCGGGCGACTTGTGGTCGGCCAGGAGCTCCGCGACCTTGGACTCGGAGCCGGGCTTGACGGTGAAGGTGAGGGCGTGGCGGGTCACCCCGACGCCCACGCGGGCCGCCTTCTGGAGCCCCGCCTCCGCCTCCTCGGGGGCGAGCGGCCGTTCCGGGTGGGTCTCGCGCAGGACGCTGTAGCGCATCGACCGGGTGTCCCGGACACAGCTGTGCATCGGCCGGACGATCTGGATGTGCTCCTCGCTGTTCACCCACGCGAGGAACGGCAGGGCGCTCTCCCACTCACTGGTGATCAGCCACTGCGAGGGGTTCTCGATCGACTGGCAGAGCTGGTCACTGATGTGACCGGGGACGGAAGCGACCTTGCTGCGCATGTGCTCGTACGCGTCGAGGAACTGCTCCTGGGCGCCCTCGTACAGATCGAGCAGCAGGATCACCCGCAGCCTCGAGCCGTCGAACGCCGACTGCGATATACGTGCCGACATGGTCATCCGGCGCACCTCTCCTCTTCATCGGAAGGTCAGGAACGACCGCCGTGTCCGGAGGGCCGGGGTCGCCATGAGTAGATCGTTGACGCGACTCTCCGGTGTGCGCGAGCGACACGGGGCAGGTGGGTGAACCGCATGCCATCCGGGTGCCGCCGGGACGCGAACCGGCCCGCACCGGGCATGAAAAGTGCGTCCCCATTTCCCAGCCCGTCGAGGGCGACGCTGGAGGCGTTTCAATGAATCGAACGGATACGGCCGGACGGGCGGAGCACCGCACGCCGGTCCTCATCGTCGGCGGCTCCCTGGTGGGTCTGTCGATGTCCCTGTTCCTGGGGCGCCTGGGTGTGCCGCACACGCTCGTCGAACGCCACGCGGGCACGTCGATCCACCCGCGCGGGCGGGGGAACAACGTGCGCACCATGGAACTGTTCCGGACGGCCGGTCTCGCGCAGCGCATCGACCGGGCCGCGTCGGTCCTGGCGGGCAACCACGGCATCCTGCAGACCCCGAACCTGGTGGACGACGCCGGTGAGTGGCTGCTCCAGGAGATCGACCCCGGCGGCGGGATCGCCCGCTTCAGCCCCAGCGGGTGGTGCCTGTGCAGCCAGAACGACCTGGAACCGGTGCTCCTCGAGGGAGCCCGCGAGCTCGGCGGGGACCTGCGCTTCGCAACGGAGATGATGTCCTTCGACCAGGACGCCGAAGGAGTGACGGCGCTGGTCAAGAGCCGGGAGACCGGCGAGCACACCCGGATCCGGGCGGACTACCTGGTCGCCGCCGACGGGCCGCGCAGCCCCGTCCGCGAGGCGCTGGGCATCGGGCAGAACGGCCCGGGCGACCTGTTCCACAACGTGAGCCTCACGTTCACCTCCCGGGGCCTCGCCGACTACGTCGGGGACCGGCGGTTCATCGTCTGCTACCTGACCAACCCGGACGCCGACGGAGCCCTGCTGCCGGTCGACAACCGGGAGCACTGGGTGTTCCACGCCCCCTGGCACCCCGAACACGGCGAAACCCTCGAGGAGTTCACCGACGAGCGGTGCGTCTCCCACATCCGGCGGGCCGTCGGCGTGCCAGGCGGCCCTGCCGGTGATCGTCACGTCGAGGTCCGGCACGCCGACGGCCCGCCGG
>NZ_MSGP01000395.1 GCF_002078235.1 Streptomyces viridosporus | reverse complement strand
CCCGGCCTTGTCGCCGGGGCCGCCGGTGGTGACCGGGGGCCCGCCGTCACTGCCCTCGGTGCCGACGCGGGCGCCGTCGCCGCCGTAGTTCATGTCGAGGGTGATGCCGATCACCGGGTGGGTCGCCCTGCCGGTGTCGATCAGTTCCTCGGCGACGCGCTTGCCCTGGTTGATGGGGATGGCGAAGCCGAGTCCTATCGAGCCGGCCTGCCCGCCGTCCGGGTCGGCTCCGCTGCCGGCGGAGCGGATGGCGGAGTTGATGCCGACCGCGCGGGCCTTGGAGTCGAGCAGGGGTCCGCCGGAGTTGCCGGGGTTGATCGGCGCGTCGGTCTGCAGGGCGTCCACGTACGACACGTCGCTGCCGTCGCCCTTCTCGCCGCCCGCGGTGATGGGCCGCTCCTTGGCGCTGATGATGCCGGAGGTCACGGTGCCGGCCAGGTCGAAGGGGGCGCCGATGGCCACGACGGGGTCGCCGACCTGCACGTTGTCGGAGTTGCCGAGGGGCAGGGGGGTGAGCCCCCGGACGCCCTTCACCTTCACGACGGCGAGGTCGTAACCGCTGTCCCGGCCGACGAGGGTCGCCTCGGCGGTGTCGCCGCTGTGGAAGGTCACCGTGATCTCGCCGTCGTCTCCGGCGGGCGCCACCACGTGGTCGTTGGTGAGGATGTGTCCGCGCGTGTCGAGCACGAATCCGGTGCCGGTGCCGCCCTCGCCGGAGCCGTTGACGTGCAGGGTGACGACGCTGGGCAGCGCCTGCGCGGCGATGCCGGCGACACTGCCCGGATCCCGGTCGGAGGACTCCCGGCCGGCCTGCGGCAGCTCGATGGCGCCGACCCCGCCGTTGCGCTCCAGATACGCGCCGACGATCCCGCCGAGACCCCCGCACACCAGCCCGAACACCAGCACGGCACCGAGGAGCGCCCTCCTGGTCCGCCCGCGCCGCCGCTTCTCGTGGCCGCTCTGCTGCAGCGGCGCGGCCGACGCGGCGGCCGCCCAGGGGTCGTAGCGGCGCCACGGGTCGGGAGCCGGGGCGTCCGCGTAGGGGGCCGCCGGGGCGTCCGGGTACGGGGCCGCCGGGGCCTCCGGGTGCGCCTGGGCCGGGATGGGCGGCGCCACGGGTGCCGGTGCGGGCGCCGTGCCGTGCGGCGCCGTGCTCCCGGCGGGCGGCGGTGCCGTGACCGCCATGCCGTGCGCGGGGGTGGCCGCCGGGTGCTGCACCGGCGGCGCGGGCGCCCAGGGGCCCGGCTCGCCGTACGGCGGGGTGCTGTACGGGTCGGGGTCGTGCAGGGGCTGGGGCTGCCCGGTCCCGGCGGGGTCGGCCGGTGCCGGGCGCGCGGCGGACGCCTCCGGCGCACCGGGCGTCCGGGACGGGTCCGGGGCGGGCGGCACGTCGGCGGGAGCGGTCTCGGCCCGCAGCGGCCGGTCCAGCTCGTAGTCGCCCTCGTGCGCGTCCCCGGCGTCGGCCCGTACCCGACCGGGCCGCGCCAGCTCGAAGTCCCCGTCGGGTCCTTCCGGACGCGCGGTCGGCCCCTCCCCCGGTGGGCCCGGCTTCCCCTCGTTCATGCTCTCCCCACAGCTGGACGCGGTACGGCTCTTCGGCGGTGACCGCGGATCGTCGGCTCCGTGGCTCCGTCCGCCTCCGCGCCGGAACCTGGCTCGGCACCCGGCTGCGTGGGCCTGGGCGTGCCACCTGGATTCAATCAGGTTCGCGCACCCGTGCGCAGGGAACGGGTCAGCGGGCCGTGCGGGAGGAGGCGGTGGGCGACGGGACCGACGGCGTGCCGACGGCGGGGCCGGCGGTGAGGAGACCGGGGTTCATGAGCCCGGAGAAGTCGGCCCAGGCGGTCAGGGTGAGCGGCGGGGCCGATTCGAGCGGCCGTATCAGCGGGGACAGCGTGGCGGCGCCGGCCGTCATCGGTGTGTTCGGGAGGTCCTGGCGGCCGGCGGGGGGCGGGACGACACCGGGCAGCAGCGGCGCGGAGACCCCGGTCGGGGCGACCGGGGCGTCCCCGAGGACGCTCTGGCCCTGCAACTGGCCGAGCAGCGGTCCGGTGCCTCGGCGGCGCTGCTCGGGCGCCGTGGGCACGCCCGCGCCCTGGGTGCGCATCGGCGTCACGTTGCTGCCTTTCCCCGAGCCGCGCGCCTCCGTGTCGGGGGGCGTGCTCAGGGTGACCCCGCCGAGCGCGATCGCGGCCAGGGAGACCGCCCCGGCGGCGACGAACGCGAACCGCAGCCCGCGCGAGGACGGCCGGTCGGTCGTCTCCTGGCGGCCGACCTCGTGGATGCGGAAGCCACGGTCCGCCGGCGCCGGGGTGTGCCGCCGCGCCGGCGCGTAGGCGAACTCGAAGCGCTCGCTCCGTCTGCTCCCGAAGACCCCGGAGGCCGCGTCGGACCGCCCGGGCGGGACGCCCGGCAGTCCTCCCCCGGCCGACGGGCCGCCGCCGAGGTCGCCTCCGGCCGGAAGCCCCTGGAGGCGGGCCAGGAAGCTCTCGGAGGGGGGCGGCGGGGCCGCCTGCGCGAAGACGTCCTTCAGACGGCGCTGCGCGTCCACCTCCGTCTTGCACTTCGCGCAGGTGGCCACGTGCGCCAGTACGCGCTCGCGCGCGTCATGACCGAGCTCTCCGTCCACCAGGGCGGAGAGTCGGTCTCCCAGGTGCTGTTCTGCGAGGTGTCCCTCGGCAGACTTCGGCCGTGAACCGCTCACGCGCTCGCGCCTCCTCCTCCCAGTGCGGGAACACGCGACACGAAGGAGCGGCGCTCCGCGCGCGCCTGGGGCGAGCGGTGCGCGAGGGCCTTGCGCAGCTGGGAGCGGCCGCGGTGGATCCGGGACCGGACCGTGCCGAGCTTGACGCCGAGGGTCGCGGCGATCTCCTCGTACGACAGTCCTTCGATGTCGCACAGGACGACCGCGGCGCGGAACTCGGGGGCCAGGGTGTCGAGGGCCTGCTGGACGTCCGCGTCGAAGTGGGCGTCGTTGAAGACCTGCTGGGGCGTGGGCTCCTTGCTGGCCAGCCGCTCGGCCGCGTCGTCGCCGAGCGCGTCGAAGCGGATGCGCTGCTTGCGTCGGACCATGTCCAGGAAGAGGTTGGTGGTGATGCGGTGCAGCCAGCCCTCGAAGGTGCCGGGCGTGTAGGTCGACAGGGAGCGGAAGACGCGCACGAAGACCTCCTGGGTGAGGTCCTCGGCGTCGTGCTGGTTGCCGGTGAGGCGGTAGGCGAGCCGGTAGACGCGTCCGCTGTGCATGCTGACGATCTCCTCCCAGGTGGGCGGAGTCCACGTCTGCCCGTCCGCGTCGGTGGAGAAGGTCGCGGTCTGGGCGGGGCCGGTGGCGGAACCGGCGGCGTGGCTGTGGTCAGCAGCGGTGTCGTTCACGGATTTCGGCCTGCCCGCCGACCCGAGGAGGCGCCGCAGCGCTCCTCCGCGATCCACGGGTGCAGCCGCACCTCCTCTGTCGGCTCTGGTGGTGTCAAGCGGAGCCCCTACCATAGCCACCTCGCCCGTTAGCTCCGGATAAGCGGTTTTACGAGAATTTGATCTGGGCTGCCACGGGTCGTACGACTGCGTCGGCACTTGCTCGGCCCTCCCGCTCACCGCTCACCCCCCGTCATGGCGCACGCCACTTGCTCACTCCTTCAAACGACCGGTCCCATCTGCGGGTTCCCGGCGCCAACGGATACAGTCACGCAGCAGGCAACCATGGGGACAGGAGAGGGTCATTACCGCCAACCGGCAGACGAGCTGGGCGTTCGCCGACGCCTATGTCGCCGAGGACGAAGCGCTGCACTGGGCCCGGGACCGGGCCCGCGAGGCAGGGCTGCGCTCGGTGTCGCCCGGCACGGGCGCGGCCCTGCGGTTGCTCGCCGCCAGCGTGGACGCCAAGGCGGTCGCGGAGATCGGCACCGGCTGCGGCGTCTCCGGGATCCACCTGCTGCACGGGATGCGGCCGGACGGGGTGCTGACCACGGTCGACCAGGAGCCGGAGCACCAGCAGTCCGCCCGCCAGGCCTTCCGCACCGCCGGTTTCGCCGGCAACCGGGCCCGTTTCATCCCGGGCCGCGCCCTGGACGTCCTGCCCCGTCTCGCGGACGCCGGCTACGACCTGGTCTTCTGCGACGGCGACCGGCTGGAGTACCAGGACTACCTCGCTGAATCGTTGCGCCTGCTGCGCCCCGGAGGCCTGGTCGCCTTCGAGGGCCTCTTCGCGAACGGACGCACGGTGGACTCCGGACCGCAGCCGACGGAGGTGCTGCGGCTACGGGAACTGGTGCGGGCCGTCCGCGAGAGTCAGGAGCTGGTGTCGTCGCTGCTCCCCGTGGGGGACGGGCTCCTCTGCGCGGTGAAGCGGTGACGCGGTGACGTGGTGAAGCGCTGACGCGGTGACCTGGTGGAGAGGCAGTGCCCGGCGGCAGGGCGGGAGCGCGCCGGCGCCCCCGCACAAGCAGCCACCCCGGCACCATGTGCGGCACCGGGGCGGCTGAAAGGGTATGGTCGCTTGCGCGTCAGCCGACGACCTTCTTGAGGGCGTCGCCGAGCGCGTCGGCCTCGTCCGGGGTCAGCTCGACGACGAGTCGACCGCCGCCTTCGAGCGGAACGCGCATGACGATGCCCCGCCCCTCCTTGGTCACCTCGAGCGGGCCATCACCCGTCCGCGGCTTCATGGCCGCCATGCTCGTTCCCCTTCCTGAAACCCAGCTCAATCGTCCAGCCGACGTCCCGTGGGAGGGCACTGCGGTTCCTGAAGCAGGACACACGCCACCGGCATCGAACACATTGCTTCCAGGCCATTATCCCGCATCTCAGGACCCGATGACCAACATCGGTGGGCATCGCTTGGGCAACGCACGCGAGCAAAACCACCCAATTCGGCGATGTGACTGCGATACTGCGCCCTCGCACGGAGTTCCGTCGAACGAAAACGGAGGGGAATTCTTTGACGGAGGTCACACGTCGCCCGCGCACCACTGCCGGTGATCTCCGTCATGCTGTCCTGCAGACAGGGACCTACTCGCCGGTAGGCCCCGATTCCGCCACACGGAGGGGAAACACCATGGCCGACACCGTGCTCTACGAGGTGAGCGACGGACTCGCGACGATCACGCTGAACCGCCCGGAGGCGATGAACGCGTTGGACGTCGCGACGAAGGTCGCCCTCCGCGACGCGGTCCGTTCCGCCGCGGACGACGGCGCCGTACGGGCCGTGCTGCTGACCGCGGCCGGTGACCGGGCGTTCTGCGTGGGGCAGGACCTCAAGGAGCACATCGGGCTGCTGATCGAGGACCGGGAGACCGGTTCGGGGCAGACGATGAGCACGGTGCGCGAGCACTACAACCCGATCGTGAAGGCGCTGGCCGGGGCCCCGAAGCCGGTGGTCGCGGCGGTGAACGGGGTCGCGGCGGGCGCGGGCTTCGGCTTCGCGCTGGCGGCGGACTACCGGATCGTCGCGGACACGGCGGCCTTCAACACCTCCTTCGCCGGGGTCGCGCTGACCGCCGACTCCGGGATCTCCTGGACGCTGCCGCGGGTGATCGGCCCCGGGCGCGCCACCGACCTGCTGCTCTTCCCGCGCAGCATCTCGGCCCAGGAGGCGTACGAACTGGGGATCGCGAACCGGCTGGTCCCGGCGGCGGAGCTGCGCGCGGAGGCGGAGAAGGTGGCGCGGGCCCTGGCCGAGGGGCCGACGGTGGCGTACGCGGCGCTGAAGGAGTCCGTGGCGTTCGGGCTCGGCCACTCCCTGGAGGAGGCGCTGGAGAAGGAGGACGAGCTCCAGACCCGGGCGGGCCTCTCCGAGGACCACGCGATCGCGGTGCGGGCGTTCGTGAACAAGGAGAAGCCGAAGTACCTGGGCCGCTGAGCACGGGCGGGGCGAGCGGGCGGGACGGACGCGCGGGCCGCGGGTCCCGCTCAGCCCCGTCTCGCCACGCAGCTCTCCAGGTGGTCGTCGACCAGTCCGCAGGCCTGCATCAGCGCGTACGCCGTGGTCGGGCCGACGAAGCGCAGGCCGCGCTTCTTCAGCGCCTTGGACAGGGCCGTCGACTCCGGGGTCACCGCGGGCACGTCGGCGAGGGTCTTCGGGGCCGGGCGGCCGGCCGGGTCGGGGGCGTGGGACCAGATCAGGGCGTCCAGGTCGCCGGGCGCCCACCCGGCCAGCACGCGCGCGTTGGCCAGGGTCGCGTCGATCTTGGCGCGATTGCGGATGATGCCGGTGTCGGCCAGCAGGCGCTCGCGGTCCGCGTCGGTGAACTCCGCGACCGCGGCGATCTCGAAGCCGGCGAAGGCGGCGCGGAAGCCGGGGCGGCGGCGCAGGATGGTGATCCAGGACAGGCCGGACTGGAACGCCTCCAGGCTGAGGCGCTCGAAGAGGGCGTCGTCGCCGTGGACCGGGCGGCCCCACTCCTCGTCGTGGTAGGTGACGTAGTCCGGCGTGGACAGGGCCCAGGGGCAGCGCGGGGCGCCGTCCGGGCCGATGAGCGCGGCGCCCGCGCTCACTGCTGCTCGCCCTCCTCGCGCGGGGCGGGCTCGTCCGTGGAGGCGCGGGCCGCGGCGGCGCGGGCGCCGGCCAGCGCGGTCTCCAGGTCGGCGATGCGGGCGTCGCGCTCGGCGAGCTCGGCGCCGAGACGGCCGAGGGCGTCGTCCACCTCCGCCATCCGGTAGCCGCGCGCGGCGAGCGGGAAGCGCAGGTCGTCCACGTCCGCGCGGTGGACCGGGCGGTCCGGCGGCAGGGAGTCCAGGAGCCGTTCGGGGGCCGCCTCGGGCAGCGGGCCGTTCTCGCCGCCGCCCACCACGGCGAGGGTCACCGCGGCGACCACCACGGCGAGCGCGACGACCAGGAACAGGAACATAACCATCGCCGGGGCCCCCACGGTCGGATGAGTCGGAGTCGGATGTGTGGCTCCGATCGTGCCATGCGAGTCTGGCAGTCAGGGTCGCGGGCGGTCGGTGGATCGCCGACGGGCGGCCGCGGACGGGACGCACGGGAAGAGGTCACAGGGGATGCTCAGGCTGGGCAGGCGGGAATTCGGACCGCACGAGCCGGTGATCATGGCGATCGTGAACCGGACCCCGGACTCCTTCTACGACCAGGGCGCGACGTTCCTCGACGAACCCGCCCTCGCCCGTGTGGAGCAGGCCGTGGCGGAGGGCGCCGCGATCGTCGACATCGGCGGGGTGAAGGCCGGGCCGGGCGAGGATGTCACGGCCGAGGAGGAGGCCCGGCGGACGGTCGGCTTCGTCGCCGAGGTCCGGCGGCGCTTCCCGGACGTGGTGATCAGCGTGGACACCTGGCGGCACGAGGTCGGCGAGGCCGTGTGCGAGGCGGGGGCGGACGTGCTGAACGACGCCTGGGGCGGGGTCGATCCGCGGCTCGCGGAGGTCGCCGCGCGGTACGGCGCCGGGCTGGTGTGCACCCACACCGGGGGCGCGCGGCCGCGGACCCGACCGCACCGGGTGGCGTACGAGGACGTCATGGCCGACATCCTCGACGTGACCGTGGGGCTGGCGGAGCGGGCGGTGGCCCTGGGGGTGCCGCGGGAGTCGGTGATGATCGACCCCGGGCACGACTTCGGGAAGAACACGCGGCACAGCCTCGAGGCGACGCGGCGGCTGGGCGAGATGGTCGCCACCGGGTGGCCGGTGCTGGTGTCGCTGTCCAACAAGGACTTCGTCGGGGAGACGCTGGACAGGCCGGTGAAGGAGCGGGTGCTGGGGACGCTGGCGACGACGGCCGTGTCGGCGTGGCTGGGGGCGCGGGTGTACCGGGTGCACGAGGTCGCGGAGACGCGGCAGGTGCTGGACATGGTCGCGTCCATCGCCGGGCACCGGGAGCCGGCCGTGGCCCGGCGGGGGCTGGCGTAGGGGCGCCGTCGCCCCTACGGCCCCGGCCCGGGCCCGCCCACCGCCCGGCCCGGTGGGCGGAAGGGTGTCCGGCGCCCACGGCGCCGGCCGGTCGGGCGGGGGCCGGTCAGCGGCCCGCCTCCTTCGACACCAGGGCCACCGCCTCCTCCACGTCGTCCGTGACGTGGAAGAGGAGGAGGTCCTTCTCCGCCGCCTTGCCCTGGGCGATGACCGTGTGGTGCAGCCAGTCGACCAGGCCGCCCCAGTACTCCGTGCCGAACAGCACGATGGGGAAGCGGGTGACCTTCTGGGTCTGGACGAGGGTCAGCGCCTCGAAGAGTTCGTCGAGGGTGCCGAGGCCGCCGGGCAGGACCACGAAGCCCTGGGCGTACTTGACGAACATCATCTTGCGGACGAAGAAGTAACGGAAGTTCAGGCCGATGTCGACGTAGGGGTTGAGCCCCTGTTCGAAGGGCAGCTCGATGCCCAGGCCGACCGACACGCCCTCCGCCTCGAGCGCGCCCTTGTTGGCCGCCTCCATGGCCCCGGGGCCGCCTCCGGTGATCACCGCGAAGCCCGCCTCGACCAGGCCCCGGCCCAGGCGGACGCCGGTCTCGTACTCCCAGGAATCCACCGGTGTGCGCGCCGAGCCGAAGACGCTGATGGCGGGCGGGAGTTCGGCGAGCGCGCCGAAGCCCTCGATGAACTCCGACTGGATGCGCAGCACCCGCCAGGGGTCGGTGTGCACCCAGTCGCTGGGAGCGCGCTCGTCCAGCAGCCGCTGGTCGGTGGTGCTCGTCTGCACCTGGTCCCGCCTGCGGAGGACGGGGCCCAGCCGCTGCTCCTCCGGTGGCTGCTTCTTGCCCTCGGGGTTGCCGGTTGCCATGCGCGCTCCTCCCATGTGCCAGGTTGTTCCGCCTCAGCGTAGATCTACGCGGGTTACGTGCAGGGGACCTCAGCCTGTCCGTCACGCACCGGTGTAAACCACAGCCGGGTGATGCCGGGTCAGGCCGTCAGCCAGGACCGCAGGCGCTCCTCCCCCGCCAGGATCTTCGCGGTGTCCACGCGCTCGTCCCGCTTGTGCGCCAGATGGGGGTTGCCGGGGCCGTAGTTGACCGCCGGGACGCCCAGCGCCGAGAAGCGGGAGACGTCCGTCCAGCCGTACTTCGGCTGGGGCGTGCCGCCCACCGCCTCGATGAAGGCCGCCGCGGCCGGGTGGGACAGGCCGGGCAGCGCCGCGCCGCTGTGGTCGTCGACGATGAACTCGGCCACGCCGCAGTCCGCGAAGACCTCGCGGACGTGGGCCAGCGCCTCCTCCTCGCTCCGGTCGGGGGCGTAGCGGAAGTTGACGGTGACCACGCACGCGTCGGGGATGACGTTGCCGGCCACGCCGCCGGAGATGCCGACCGCGTTGAGGCCCTCGCGGTACTGGAGGCCGTCGATGACCGGGTTGCGGGGCTCGTAGGCGGCCAGGCGGGCGAGGATCGGGGCCGCCGCGTGGATCGCGTTGGAGCCCATCCAGCTCCGCGCGGAGTGGGCGCGCTCGCCGGTGGTCGTCAGCAGCACCCGCAGCGTGCCCTGGCAGCCGCCCTCCACCTGTCCGTCGGAGGGCTCCAGCAGCACCGCGAAGTCACCCTCGAGCCAGTCCGGGTGGGCCTCGGCCACGTGCCCCAGGCCGTTGAGGTCGGCGGAGACCTCCTCGTTGTCGTAGAAGACGAAGGTCAGGTCGCGGTTGGGGGCGGGGACCGTGGCGGCGAGGCGCAGCTGGACGGCCACACCGGCCTTCATGTCACAGGTGCCGCAGCCCCACAGCACGCCGTCGTCGTCGAGCCGGGAGGGGACGTTGTCCGCGATCGGGACCGTGTCGATGTGGCCGGCGAGGATCACGCGCTCCGGCCGCCCCAGACGCGTGCGGGCCACGACGTTGTTGCCGTGCCGGTCGACCGTGAGGTGCGGCAGTGCGCGCAGCGCGGTCTCGATGGCGTCCGCGAGCGGCTTCTCGGTGCCGCTCTCGGAGGGGAAGTCGACGAGCTGCGCGGTCAGGCGCGCGGCGTCCAGCGTGAGGTCAAGCGGGGTGTCGGCCATGGCCTCGACCCTAACGCGCCGGGGCCGGGCCCACTGTCCACACCTGGCTCACGGACCTCCGTACTCTCCAGTACCTTGTACGCGTGCCAGAGCCGTCCCTCCCTTCCAAGCGTCGCGGCCGCCTCTTCCGCTTCGGGGCGGCCTTCGTGGTGCTGCTCACGGTCGCCGGGTACCTCGCGGTGCGGTACGTCACCGGGGGCCCGGGCGCGCCGGGCTGCAGGGTCGTGTCCGCCAAGGGCGACGGGGCGACCTACGAGTTCACGCCCGAGCAGGCGGTGAACGCGGCGACGATCACCGCCGTGGGCACCGCGCGCGACCTGCCCGAACGGGCCGTGACGATCGCCCTGGCGACCGCGCTCCAGGAGTCCGCGCTGCGCAACATCGACTACGGCGACCGTGACTCGGTGGGCCTGTTCCAGCAGCGGCCCTCGCAGGGCTGGGGCACGCCGGAGGAGATCATGGACCCGGCGTACGCGGCGGAGAAGTTCTACGAGCACCTGGTGGAGGTGCCGGGCTACACCCGGCTGCCGCTCACCGTCGCCGCCCAGCGGGTGCAGCGCAGCGGTTTCCCGCAGGCGTACGCCAAGCACGAGCCGGACGCCACGCTGCTGGCCGCCGCCCTCACCGGGCGCTCGGCGGCCACGCTGACCTGCGACGGCCGTCCGGCCGCGACCCGGGCGGCGGGCGCGGACGCGGTGCGTGCCGCGCTGGTCCGGGACTTCGGGCGGGACGTGCTGGAGCCGGCCGGCGCGGAGGCGGGTGACGCGACGCCCTCGTCCGCCCCGGACGACCGGACCGCCTCCGGCGAGGGCACCGTGACGCTGCCGGTGCCCGCCGGGCCCGACGACGCCTCGCAGGACACCGAGGCCCGCGGCTGGCAGCTGGCGCACTGGGCCGTGGCCAACGCCTCCGCGCTGCACATAAAGCAGGTGTCGTACGGCGGACGCGAATGGACCGCCGGGAACACCGACAGCCGGTGGCGGCCGGTCGACGGCAAGGGCTCCGCGGACGCGGAGGACGGTGTGGACGCGGTCCGGATCACGACCGCGCAGTAGTACGGGAGGTCACCCTCGGGCGTCCTGTGCGCGGCGGGCCGTTGACGCCGTGCGGAGGGGGCCGCGTGACCGCCCCGCATCGGCGGGATCCCTTGGGGGCAAAGGGCTGCGGTCCGGCCGCGAGCCCGGGGCGGACCGCCCGGCCGAGTCCTGTTCGGCGCCTTTTGTCCGCCGCCGGCCGCCCGGCGCATTGCCGACTCTTTACGTCGTCCCGCCGCAACCTTCCCGGCCGTCGGACGGTAGTCACGGCAGGGCCCGAAGGCCGTCGGCCGACCGGCCGGCTCCGGGCCCTGCCGACACGTCACCGTTCTCTCCCGTCGAAGGAGCACCATGTCCCTCCCCCTGACCCGTCGGATCGCCCGTGCCGCGCTGATCGTCGCTGCGGGAGCGGCCGCCGGGGTCGGTGCGGCCGGTTCCGCCGGCGCGGCTCCCCAGCTGCCGGCCAACCCGAACCTCGGCGGGCTGACCGCCGCGGACGGGCTGACCGGCGACGCCGTGGGCAACGTGGCGCAGGGCGTCACCGAGACCGCGGGCAGCACCGGCAAGGTGGTGCCGAGCGCCGACCAGACCGTCAAGAAGACCGCCCCGGTGGTGAAGGAGCTGCCGACCAAGCCCCTCACCCAGGGCGGCGTGCCGGCGGCCAGGACCCTGCCGGCCCAGGACCTGCGGCTCGGCTGACCGGGCCGGCCCGAAACGCCGACGGGGCCCCGGGGTTCACCCCGGGGCCCCGTCGGCCGTCGTGTGCCGTGGGCGGGCGCGTCACGCCGACAGGCGCTCGACCGCCGCCCGCACCCGCTCGTCCGTGGCGGTCAGGGCGACGCGCACGAAGCGCTCGCCGGCCGGTCCGTAGAAGTCGCCCGGCGCGACCAGGACGCCGCGTTCGGCGAGGTGCGCGACCGTGTCCCAGCAGGACTCGTCGCGGGTCGCCCACAGGTAGAGGCCGGCCTCGCTGTGCTCGATGCGGAAGCCGTGGCCGAGCAGCGCCCCGCGCAGGGCGGTGCGCCGGGCCGCGTAGCGCTCGCGCTGGACGCGGACGTGCTCGTCGTCGCCCAGGGCCGCCACCACGGCGGCCTGCGTCGGCGCGGAGGTCATCATGCCGCCGTGCTTGCGGATCTCCAGCAGCGGACCGAGCACCGCCGGGTCGCCGGCCAGGAAGGCGGCGCGGTAGCCGGCCAGGTTGGACCGCTTGGACAGGGAGTGCACGGAGACGATGCCGTCGTGGGAGCCGCCGTTGACGTCCGGGTGCAGCACCGAGACCGGGTCGGCCTCCCAGCCCAGCTCGACGTAGCACTCGTCGGAGAGGACCAGGACGCCGTGCTCGCGGGCCCAGGCGACGGTCCGGGTCAGCTCCTCCTTGGACAGCACCCGGCCGGTGGGGTTGGACGGGGAGTTCAGCCAGAGCAGCTTCAGGCCCGCCGGGTCCAGCTCGGTCGGGTCGTCGTACGCCACGTGGTCCGCGCGGGCCAGGCGGGCGCCGACCTCGTACGTCGGGTAGGCCAGCCGGGGGAAGGCGACCTTGTCGCCGGGGCCGAGGCCCAGCTGGGTGGGGAGCCAGGCGACCAGTTCCTTGGAACCGACGACCGGCAGGACGTGGTGGTGGGTGATCCCGCGGGCGCCCAGGCGGCGCTCCACCCAGCGGGTGAGCGCGTCCCGCAGCTCCGGGGTGCCCCAGACCGTGGGGTAGCCCGGGGAGTCCGCCGCGGCGATCAGGGCCTTCTGGATCGGCTCGGGGACCGGGTCGACGGGGGTGCCGACCGAGAGGTCGACGATGCCGCCGGGGTGCGCGGCGGCCGTCTTCTTGTAGGGCGCCAGCTTGTCCCAGGGGAAGGCGGGCAGCCGGTCGGAGACTGCGGACACGGGTACGGGCTCACTTTCTGGTGCGGCGCGGGTGCGGCGCCGGCGCGGCACGGGAACGGCAAACGCCTCGGTCCCGTGCGGCGATCGGGCTGATCGGGCCGTACGGGACCGAGGCGGCGCGGAGTGCGCCGGCCGCTCAGGCCTGCGGCGGGAGCGCGGCGATGAAGGGGTGGTCGCGCTCGATCAGCCCCAGCTTGCTGGCGCCGCCGGGAGAGCCGAGCTCGTCGAAGAACTCGACGTTCGCCTTGTAGTAGTCCTTCCACTCCTCGGGAGTGTCGTCCTCGTAGAAAATGGCCTCGACCGGGCAGACCGGCTCACAGGCCCCGCAGTCGACGCATTCGTCCGGGTGGATGTACAAGGACCGCTGGCCCTCGTAGATGCAGTCGACCGGGCACTCCTCGATGCACGCCTTGTCCTTCACGTCGACACAAGGCTGCGCGATGACGTAGGTCACGCTGTCGTTCCTCCTCGATAGGGCGCTGGCGGGCCTCCTCAGGCTCCGCCGCCTGGCGCGCGGGAGCGCGGCGTCGTCGATGCCCGCCCCTAGTATCTCCGTTCTTGGGCATGATCCGAACAGGAGGGGTGAACCGACCCGTGGAAATCTCTGCAGCCGGGCGTCTCGAGGTCCGCATCACCCCTGCTGACGTGGGAAAACGGGTCTCGGTACGCAGCTTGATCGAATATGGTCCCACGGGTGAGAGGTTCACCGACACGGTCGGTGTTCTCACATCATGGGACAACGGTGTGCTGTGTCTCACACGCAGGGGCGGGGAGAGCGTGCGGATCGCGGAGTCCGCACTGGTCGCGGGCAAGGTGGTGCCGTCCGCTCCGGCACGCCGCCGGGGCCCGGCCGCCTCGTACGAGGAGCTGGCGCGGGTCGCCGCGCGGGCCTGGCGGCCCCTGGAGAGCGAGCGGCTGGGCGACTGGGAGCTGCGCGCCGCCGGCGGATTCACGCGGCGCGCCAACTCCGTGCTGCCGCTCGGCGATCCGGGCGTGCCGCTCGACGAGGCGCTGACGGCCGTGCGCCGCTGGTACGCCGAACGGGGGCTGCCTGCTTACGTCCAGACCGCGACCGGCGCCGAGGGCGCTCAGGAGCCGCTGTGCGCGGAGCTGGAGCGGCGGGGCTGGGTGCGGGAGGTGACCGCCGAGCTGTGGACCGGCGGGCTGGCGCCGGTCGCCGACCTGGGCGCGGAGCCGTCCGGGGTCGTGCTGGCGCGGGAGGCCGACGCGGCGTGGCTGGCGCGGTACCGGCGCAAGGGGGTGAGCGAGGTCGCCCTGCGGGTGCTGGAGAGCGGTCCCTCGGTGTGGTTCGCGACGGTGCCCGGTGACGGCGCCCCGGCCGCCATCGGGCGGTGCGTCGTGGACGGGCGGTGGGCCGGGTTCGCAGCGGTCGAGGTGGATCCGGCGCGGCGGCGGCAGGGGCTCGCGACCGCCGTGATGGCCGCGCTGGCCCGGCGGGCGCTGGCCGAGGGCGCCTCGGCGGCC
>NZ_MSGP01000394.1 GCF_002078235.1 Streptomyces viridosporus | reverse complement strand
CCGGCCCGGAGCGCTCCGGGCACCACGACGGGCACCGCGATCGCGGGCGTTCGCCGGGCTCACAGGGTGGCGTCGGACCACTGCGCGAGCAGGTCGTCGTCGCTCAGCGTCTCCTCGGGCTCCCCTCGCCCGCCGTCCAGGAGCTGCTCGGTCCAGATGACCTTTCCCGTGGCGGTGTACCGGGTGCCCCAGCGTTCGGCGTACCGGGCGACGAGGAACAGGCCGCGTCCGCCCTCGTCGGTGGTCGCCGCGTAGCGCAGGTGCGGGGAGGTGCTGCTGCCGTCGGACACCTCGCAGATCAGATGGCGGTCCCGCAGCAGGCGGACATGGATGGGGGTGCTGCCGTAGCGGATGGCGTTGGTGACCAGCTCGCTGAGGATGAGCTCGGTGGCGAAACCCACCTCCGTCAGGCCCCATGCCTCCAGCTGCCGGGAGACGTCCGCGCGGACGCGGGACACGTCCGAGGCCTCGCGGGACACGCCCCAGCCGGCGACCTGATCGGTGCCGAGCACCCGGGTGCGGGCGACCAGCAGGGCGATGTCGTCGCTCGCGTGGTCGGGGGGAAGGGCGTCGAGGACGGCCCGGCAGGTCTGCTCGGGGGTCAGGTCGGGCTGGGACAACGCGTTCTGCAGAAGCGCCAGACCGACGTCGAGGTCCCGGCCGCGCTTCTCGATGAGCCCGTCGGTGTAGAGCACGAGCCGGCTTCCCTCGGGCACCTGGACCTCGGTGGCCTCGAAGGGCAGGCCGCCCAGGCCCAGCGGCGGACCGGCGGGCAGGTCCGGGAAGGTCACGGTGGAGTCCGGACGGACGACGGCGGGCGGCGGGTGGCCGGCCCGGGCCATGGAGCAGGTGCCGGAGGCCGGGTCGTAGACGACGTACAGGCAGGTGGCCCCGAGGATCGTCTCCTCGTCGTCCGGCTCCACCCGCTCCCGGTCGAGACGGGCCACCAGATCGTCCAGACGGGCCAGCAGCTCGTCCGGGGGGAGGTCGAGGGTGGCGAAGTTGTGCACCGCGGTGCGCAGCCGCCCCATGGTGGCCGCCGCGTGCAGCCCGTGCCCGACCACGTCCCCGACCACCAGGGCCACCCGGGCACCGGACAGCTCGATGACGTCGAACCAGTCGCCGCCGACCCCCGCCCGGGCCGGCAGGTAACGGTGCGCCACGTCCAGGGCGCTCAGCTCCGGCAGGCCGCGGGGCAGCAGACTGCGCTGCAGGGTGACCGCCATGGTGTGCTCACGGGTGTAGCGGCGGGCGTTGTCCAGTGCCACCGCGGCCCAGGCGGCCAGTTCCTCGGCGAACGGCACGTCGCTCTCGTCGAACGACTCGGCCCGCTGCGAGCGCCAGAAGTCCACCACCCCCAGGATCGTGCCGCGGGCCCGCAGCGGCACCGCGAGCAGGGAGTGGACGTCATCGTCCAGGGCGCGCTCCGTGCGCCCGGCATCCAGCGTCCGCCACGTCTCGGCGGCGCCCGGACCCGTCTCCAGCACCGCCCGCCCGCTCTTCATGCACCGGGCCTGGGGCATGTCGGCGGAGATGGGGATCCTCTCGCCCACCGCCACCGGCGGCTGGTCGGCGTAAACGCTGCTCAGAGCGACCCGGCACATCCCGGTGGGCACCCCGGACGGCTCCTCCCCGCGCAGCACCTCCTCGGCCAGTTTGACGGTGACCAGGTCGGCGAAGCGCGGCACCGCCACGTCCGCCAGCTCCCGCGCGGTGTGCACCACGTCCAGGGTGGAACCGATCCGCGACCCGGCGTCGTAGAGGAGCGTCAGACGCTCGCGCGCCATCTCGGCCTTCCCGGACAGCTTCCGCAGCTCGGTGGTGTCCCTGAGCGTCACCACGTTCCTGGCGCGTCCGTCGCCGGGAGCCGTGCGCCGCTTGTTGATCGCCAGCAACCGGTCGGCCGAGAGACGCACCTCGTCGGTGACCGTTTCCTCGGACAGCAGCAGTTCGACGATGCCCGGGTCCAGGCCCAGGTCGCCGACGTCCCGCTGCTCCGCGTCCGGCGGGAGGTTCAGCAGCCGTAGTGCCTCGTCGTTGGCCAGCACCAGCCGCCCGTCGTCCTCCGTGATCAGCACGCCCTCCCGCACCGCGTGCAGCACCGCGTCGTGGTGGTCGTACATCCGCGTCATCTCCTCCGGGCCGAGACCACGGGTCTGGCGCAGCAGCCGCCGACTGACCAGCGCCGTGCCGCCCGCGCTCAGGGCCACCGCCCCGGCCGCGGTCCCCAGGAGGACCGGAAGCCGCTCGGCCGCGGCGCTCGCCACCTTCTGCACCGTGATCCCGACCGCCACCGAGCCGAGGGTCGTACCGTCCGCCCCGGTGACCGGCACGAACGAGACCTCGGAGAGCCCTTCACTGGTCTCGATGGCGTCCGTGTGCGGAGCGCCCACGGGCCTGTGCGGGGCCGGTACGAGTGTCCCGATCAGCGAGGGGTCGGGATGGGCGTAGCGGACCCCGTCCGGCGAGAACACCACGACGAGGTCGACACCGGTTCCCCGCCGGATCTTCTCGGCGAGGGGCTGGAGCGTCCTGGCCGGATCGGGGCCGGCCAGCGCCGACGACGTGTCCGGGGAGTACGCGAACGTCTTGGCGATGTCCATGGACCGGAGCCGGGCCTCGTGGGTGCTGTTGTGCTGGGCCTGGAGCACGAGGACCACCAGCGCGGCGACGACGACCAGGATCGTGACCACCACCTGCAGCAGGAACACCTGGCCGGCGACGCTGCGCACGCGGAACAGCGACCGCAGCCACCCCGCGGGCCGCCGTGGTCGGGAGCGGTCGGCATCCCGGCCCCGCTCCTTGCTCTCGACCCGCTGCCGGTCGGATACCGTGCGTGCCCGGCGGCGGACGGTGAGGCCGGACGACGGAGCCGGAGGGCGACGGGGATGTGCGCTCACTGCTGCGTCTTCCTCCTCCCGATCGTCCGACCCGGGCGAGGTACCGGAATGTTCTTCGTATTCCTCACGAACAAGTCAAAGGTACTCTTCCCGGCCCGCCCCGGTACGGTCACGGCCGGTCACCGAGGGCGTCCGCCGCGACGGTCCGGCCCCCTTTCCGCCGAGGAACGGACTCCGGCGTTTCCCGCGGTCCCCGCTCCCGGGCCCCCACCCCGGCGGACGCCGTCGGCACTTCCCCTTTTCCCCGGGTGGGCTACGATCTTGGCCGGCGCGCCGAGAAGTCCGGTCGGCCACGTGGTCCACGGTCCCCGGGAGTCACCCCATGACGATGTACTCCGCACGACGCGCGCACGCGTGGTGGGCGTCGATCGCGGCCGTCCTGCTCACCGTGGCCGGACTGGTGACGTGGGTCCTGCCCGGGCCCGGACTGCCGGTCCTCGCCCTGGGGCTGCTGTGCTCGGCCGTCGCCGGCGTCCTGTGGCTCCGCGCCCGATCGCGGTGAACGCGACACGGCCCGGGTCCACGCCGCCCCCCGGACGGCGGGCGTGTGTCCTCCTGGGTTTCTTCTGGCTCGTCCTCGCCCTGTCGTACGCGGCGCTGACGCTGATGGGGGAGGCGCAGCTCCCGGTCGTGGGGCCCGCGGCGATGACGACGGCGATCGTGTTCTTCCCCTGGCTGCGCGCCCACGGCCGGGCCTCGCTCGGTGCGGGCGCGGTCGGTGCCGTGACGGCCTTCTCCCTGCTGGACGTGTTCAGGGAACACGCGGAGAGGCTGACCGCCGACGCCGTCACCTGCGCCGTGGCCGCCGTGCCCGCCGTCGTGGTCTACGGCCTCCTGGCCGGACGCTTCCCGCGCCGCGCCCCTCGCTGAGCGCCCGGAGAGTTCACGAGGGGCGGGAGCCGGGGTCGCCGTCGGCGGCACGGCGGGCGGGTGCGCGGGCGGGGCGGGCGGCCACCCGGCCTTCGTGTGCGCCGCCCCGCGCGTCACCCACGACGGGTGTCACCCCTGTGCGTCCTCCGGGAACTCCTCCTCACCGAAGCCCTCTTCGAAGCCCTCTTCTCCGAAGCCCTCTTCCCCGAACGCCTCCTCCGGGATGCCGCCGAAGAAGCCCTCCATGAGCTCGTCGATCCGCACCTCGGTGGCTCCCGCCGGAGCCGCGGCCTTCTCGCCCTTCCCCATGCGCAGCACCAGCGCGAACTTCTTGACCTTCGCGTTCTCCGCCAACTTGGCCAGGTCCACGGAGACTTCGGTCAGCTCGCCGTTCTTCAGCGTGAAGTCGGCCGTGACCTTCTTGTTCGGCGCGTCCTTGAAGTCCTTGGCCGTCGGCAGCTCGGCCCCCGGCGGCAGTTCCTTCGCCAGCGGGCGGAGCTCGTCGAACAGCTCGGTCAGCAGCGTGCGGAAGGGGGCCGTGGCCTTGATGTGCTCGGTGCCGTCCGACCCGCCGGAGGTCTTGAAGTCGACCTCCTGGGCGATGACCTGGCGCAGTGCCTTGACGATCTTCTTCTGCGTCTTGGCGTCGAGCGTGGGCTCCGCCGAGGGCGCCCCGCCCTCGGGGCCCTCGGCCCCTGCCATGTCCTCGCCGACCTCCTCCAGCTCCTTCGTCGCGATCTTGATCCACTCGCCCTCGAGGAGCTTCTTGAACGCCCCGGCGCTGTCCGGAAGTTCGTCGGCGGGCGGCATCGGGGCGCCCATCATCTGCGGGAACGCGTCCACGTCGACGCGGAGGTAGGTGTAGTCGCCGACCATCCGGTACTCGAACAGGGCTCCGTCCGGGCCGCTGAGCTTCACCGCCACGGCACTGAGGTCCTTCTCCTCGGACTTCTCGAGCGGCTTCTTGGACTGCACGGAGAAGGAGATCCGCGCGTCGCTGAACAGTTCGGCGAGCTCGTCGGGCATCTCCTCGCCGGGCTCCGCCTCGGCGTCCATCGCCTTCAGCGTCGCGGCGTCGGCGTCCAGGTCCAGCTCGAAGGAGAGCGAACGCTCCTTGCCGAGCTTGTCGAAGGCCCGGTCGAGCTTCTGTCCGGCGGACAGGTTCTCCACCGTTCCGCAGGCAGCGGAACCGGCCAGGACCGCGGTGGCGACGGCGGTGGCGGTGAGGGTCTTGCGTATGGCGGAAATGATGGTCTCCTCATGCATGCGATCAGGAAGATCGCTGAGGAGACCGTTCACCACCCCAAAAGGTTGCACGCCGCGTGCGGGCCGGTCCGCCGACGCGGAACCGGGAGGGGGCGCACCGGAGTTCGAGCGGGGTGCCGTCCCGCCCTCCGGCGTCTTTGTGGAAGGTCTCACGCGACGGCGTGGAAGCCGTCCACCACCGCAGCTCGGCGCATCCGCCCGCCATCGTCCGGTGCGCGTGCGACGGTCGTGCCGTCCGCGGATTCGGGCTGTGCGAGGAGCACCACCGCCATGGCCGGGAGCCCGATCCGCTCCCGCCCGACCCTGTGGCTGCCGGGATCCCGCGCCCCGGGGGAGAGCCCCAGAGACCCACCGCGATCCCGACGGGGGAGAGGCTCCGGCCGGCCCGCCCGCCCGGCCATGTGCCGTTTCCGAGGCCCCGAACCACCCAGGTGTCCACCTACTGAGACATGTTTCTCAAACAGGTACGTTTGTAGGACACCTCGGCGTTTCGTCGGGGTCCGTAAGAACGGATGCAAGAAATGGAGATCCGCATGTCTCACCCCCTGCTGGTGGACCCGGCCTGGCTGCACGAGCGCCTCGGGGACCCCGCGATCCGGATCCTCGACGCGACCACCTTCCTCACCCAGCCCGAAGGCGACGGCTACTACGACGTCGAATCGGGCCGCCAGGCGTACGAGAAGGCCCACATACCCGGCGCCGTCTTCGCCGACCTGCTGAACGACCTCGCCGACCCCGACGCGGCCACCACGTTCACCGCGCTCGACAGCGAGACGTTCGCCGCCCGGCTCGGCGCTCTCGGCGTCGGCCCCGGCACCCACGTGGTCGTCTACGACCAGGGCCCGAACATCTGGGCCACCCGGCTGTGGTGGAACCTGCGGTACGAGGGCTTCGACGACGTGTCCGTGCTGAACGGCGGTCTCCCCGCCTGGATCCGGGCGGGGCACGAGGTCAAGAGCGGCGTGGAGTCCAACGAGCCCGCCGTGTTCACCGCCCGGCGCCGTCCCGAGCTCTACGCCGACAAGGACGCGGTCCTCGCCGCGATCGAGGACCCCGGCACCCGGCTGGTGAACTCCCTCGACCGGCCGACCTTCGCGGGCACCCGCCAGACCTACGCCCGGCCGGGCCGTATCCCCTCCAGCACGAACGTCCCCTTCCCCGAGCTCGCCGACGCCGACGGCCGCCTCCGCGGCCCGGACGAGGTCCGCGGGCTCTTCGACGAGGCCGGAGCCCTGGACGAGTCCAAGAAGGTCATCACGTACTGCGGCAGCGGCATCGCCGCCACCGCTCTGGCCTTCCAGCTGGCCGCCCTCGGCCGCCCCGACGTCGCCGTCTACGACGGTTCCCTCACCGAGTGGGCCGCCGACCCGGCCCTCCCCCTCGAAGTCGACTGACACGGCTCACCCGGCCTCCCCGGACCCGAACCGTCGGGGGAGGCCCGCCGGCCGCCGGCCGTCCGGCGGGCCGACCGGTTTCGACTGGTCCCGGCCGGTTCAGGCCGGCCGTCCGGCGTGCGGGAGCGCTTTCCCCTCGCTCACCGCGTACTGCACACCCGCTTCGGGGCCGCTCCGCTGTCGACGCCTTGCGCGGACTGCGCGTCCTGCACCCTCTGCACATCCCGCAGGAGGCCCGGGATGTCGGGGTCCTGCCCGTCGGCGGTCCTCGCGATGGTCAGCAGGACGGCCTCGTAGAAGGCGTCCCGCACGGCGGGCGCCATGACGTCCGAGGCGTCCAGGCAGCGGGGCCCTTTCCCGAGCCGCCGGGCGATCTCGTGTTCGACCGCGTCGCCCGGTGGCTCCACCCGGCGGTTCGCCGAGAAGACGTTCGCCTGCTCGGCCCACTTCTGCTGGCCCTCCTCGGAGGCCAGCCGCCGGATCAGCGCACGGGCCTGGGGGCGGTCGCTGAACAGCGCCGCGAAGTCGCCGGTCACCTCGTGGGCCCGGGCCCGGTTGCCGCCTCCGGGCAGCAGCGGAGCGGAGTCCATCAGGTCGGCGTGCTTCGCGTCGTCCCGGTAGAAGGAGAGCGCGAAGGAGCCCTGGTGCTCCAGGGTGCACCCGCCCCGGTCGTCGAACAGCAGCCCGTGGCCGTCCGGGGCGCCGCGGTGGTCGGTGAGCAGGGCGTTCTCGGCCGCCTTCTCGTCCCGCCGGAGCAGATCGGCCCACGCCTCCCAGGCGGTGAGCACCGGAGCGCTGCGCCACCACTCCACCTCGCCCGTGTCCAGCGCCCACTTCTCGTAGACGTCCGGGCCCGCCCGTTGCAGCACGAGGTCCTCGATCCAGTCGGTGCCGGGCCAGCCGGAGGCGCCGTCATCGCCCATGCCGATGCACCAACTCCTCATCGAGTCAGGTGCTTTGTCCGGTCGGTGCCCCTTGCGGTACCAGACGATGCTCTTCAGGTCCGCCTTGACCGGGACCCAGTAGACGTGTTCGGAGGGCGAGCCGGTCGACTTCCAGGGTGCGCCGTACTCCTGCGGGTCGTAGAGGCCGTCCAGCGGTTTGAGGAGGTTCTGGTCGGCGTACTCGGCGAGTTCGCCGAGACCCGGCATGATCACGATGTCCGGGGGCTCCCCCGACTGCACCTTGGAGAGCAGCACCTCCCGTTGGGCCGCGGTGCCCTGGTAGCGGAAGGGGATGCCGAAGCCCCGCAGCACGGTTTCGAACTGCTCCGCCTGCTTGGCCGTCCACGTCCCGAGGATGGTCACCGGTTCCTCCTCGTCGTGCTGGGCCCAGACCACCACCATGCCGCCGGCGGTGATCAGCAGCATGACCACGACGAGGACCAGCATCTTGAACCGTCGGGTCACCGTCGCCTCCAGTAGTCGTTGTCGAGCCGGAGACCGAGCCCCAGCGCGGGCAGGACGATGGCCAGCAGGCTGCCGACGAAAGCGCCCCGGTACACCCGGTCGGTCCAGGCGCCGTCGGCCATCTTCTGCCGGACGTCCTCCGACACCCCCGTGACGAACTGCTGCGCCTCGGCCGGTTCCGGGCCGCTCCGCCAGGACGTCTCGGTGATCTGCCAGGACCTCTCGGTGATCCGCCACAGATCCCCGATCACCCCGTTGAGGTCGTCCTGGGTGGAGGACGTCGCCATCAGCGGGACCACCGCGAGCAGCACGGTGAGGACGAAGGCCGCGAGCAGGTACGGGTTCCAGTCGCGGCCGCAGCGGTCGCGCAGCACGAACAGCGCCGAGAGCAGGGTCAACGCCACCAGGACCAGGGAGAGTTCGGCGAGCCACCACCCGCCGCGCTGCCACCGCCCCATGGCGACCGTGGCTTCGGCGTGCTTCATCTGGACCTGCTGCAGTGCCTTCAGACGGGGCACGAGCCCCACCCCCTCGCGGGTGAGCAGCGAGTCCGCTTCCACGAGCTTCTGCTCCTGCATGAGGGGCTGGTCGCGGTAGCGGGACGTGCCGAGGCTGAGCGAGTCGCTGTAGGTGGCGAGCAGACCCTTGACCGTGCCGAGGTCCTGGTCCGTGCGGTCGGCGATCCGGGACAGGCCCTGGTCGGCGGCCGAGAGCTGGGACCGGTAGGTCTCGCCCGAGCCCGCGACGCCGATGAGGTCCATCTCCACCAGGGCGTGGGCCTCCTGGTTGGCACGCAGAGCCGCGAGCCGGGTGGCGGCGAGCCCCTGCACGGCCGGTGCCTCGCGGGACGCGAGTGCTTCGGCGCCGTGCTGGGCCTGACGGCAGGAGAGGAACAGGGCGGTCGACGCCACGGCCGTGAGCAGGAACAGGACCAGCAGGTGCACCTCCAGCAGCCGGCGGGTCCGCCAGGGGCGCAGACGCCGGCGCCAGAAAGCGGCGGGGGAGAGCCGGCGCCAGGAGGCGGCGCGTCCGGTCGTCACAGCAGCCTCTCCCCGCACGCGATGCAGTAACGGGCCTCGCTCCCGGCCGAGGCGCCGCAGTCGCCGCAGCGCGGGCCCGGCCGCGCGCCGACGGCGTCGGCCAGGGGGCCGCCGGGACGGGACCCGGCGCGCAGGATCAGCGGGCCGAGGGTACCGGCGTCGACGGCGCGCAGCCGGACCCGCCCCGCGGCCGCGTCCTCGATGTCGGCGACCGTGCGGATCTCGTCCAGCACCCAGTCCGTGCCGAACCGCGCCGCCAGCCGGGCGGCCTGCCCCAGGCGGTCCTCGGCGGTGTCCCGCTGGTGTTCCTGGAGGGCGACGAGCCCCTGGCGCAGAGCGCTCCGCATCCGGGCGGTGGCGTTGAGGCCCCGCACGCTGTCGGCGCCCGCCGGGTCGTGGGGCGGGGACTGCCCGGGCAGGTGCCAGCGGGCGGTGACGGGCGCGTGGACGTCGCCGATGGAGACCATGGCGAACTGCAGCTCGGTCTCCAGCGGGTCGGCGTCGGAGTCGGCGACCAGGGTGAGCAGGTAGTCGCGTCCGCCCTGCTCCCACTGGTAGGTCGGGAAGCTCCAGCGGTGCGGCCGGCCGGGCTGGAGCAGCCCGCCGAGGCGGTGCGGCCGGGGCGCCTTCTCGCTGAGCGAGACCTGGCGCACGGAGGGCCGCACGGTCACTTCGATCGGCAGGTGGGGCGTGTGCACCCGGCGCAGCCGGTGGATGGCGGCAGTGATCGCGTGGCCGAGTCCGTCGTCCACGAACTCGGCCGTGCCGTGCAGCCGTTCGGCGAGGGTCAGCAGCGGGTCGGGAGCCCAGTCCGCGCCCACGGCGAACACGTCGCAGGTGAACTGCCCCGCGCAGGAGTCCAGTTCCTCCTCGAGGCGGGTGTCGCCGGCGGCGCTGCTGCCATCGGTGATCAGCACCAGATGGCGTACGGACACCGGCCGGCCGGCGAGCAGGGCGCGCGAACCGGCCACCCAGGCGGCGTACCCGGCAGGACGCGGCCCTTCCCGGTGCAGCGGGAGCGATCCGGCGACGAAGGCGGCCCGGCGCCGTTCCTCCCGGTCGGCGACGGCCCACTCGTCGTCGCCCCGCGGATAGCACCGGACCGGCTCGGGGCCGCTGCCGAGCACGGCGAAGGAGATGCGGTCGGGCAGGGCGCGCAGCGCCGACGGCAGGGCGTGCCGGACGGCTGCCCGGTTGTGTTCGGCGACGTCCACCGCGATGATCACGGCGAGCTGGACCGCGGGCAGGTCGGTGGGAGCGCCGTCGGCGGCCACGTCGACCCGCAGATGGGCCTCGATCTTCGCGCTCCGGTGCGGGCGCAGATCGCCGCCGAGGTCGACGTGCAGTCGGATGCCCGGCTGCGGCGGCCGGGTGTGGCTGCTCATGTCGTACGTCACCGCTCCTTCACCTTCGTCGCCGCGGCACACCGTGTGCCGGGTGCCGATTCGGTCGGTCGTGCCGTGCGGTCGGTCGGTCGTGCCGGGGGGCCGATCTGTGGTGCGGTCGGTCGGTCGTGCCGTGGAGCCGATCTGTGGTGCCGGGGGTCGGTCTGGGGTGCCGTGCGGTCAGAACACGGTCTGGGGCCGTACCGCGTGCATGAGGTCCACCAGGTGTTCGTGGGCGGCGGCCGGCTCCTGGTGGCGTGCCGCCAGTCGCCGGTAGAGCGACTCCATCTGCCTGCGCAACTCGCGCTCCGGCGCGCTCAGACGCCGCAGACCGCGGGCGTCGAGCCGTCCGGCGCCCCTTCCCGGGGAGCCGGGCCGGTCGCTGAGACCGTGCACCGCGTCCAGTTTCCATTCGTGGAGTTCGGTGCTCAGGCGCAGTGCCTCGTCCTCGGACAGGCTCGGCTTCCCGGCGCCCGGTCTTCGGCCCACGAGGCCGCGCAGTTCGGCCAGCGCCGCGTCGACCTCGGTGGGCGCGGGCAGCGGGTCACCGTCCCCGGGCAGCCGGGCCGCGCGGATGCGCAAGGAGGCGATCCGGGCGACGGTGTGGTCCAGGGTGCCCTGCCGGACCCGGCCGAGCACGTCGATGGCCGCCCGGCGGTCGCCCGCCCGGAGCGCGAGCCTGGCCAGGCCGAGGGCGGCGCCGCCGTGCGCGGGGTTGCGGGCGAACACCGCCTCGTACAGTTCCCCGGCCGTGGGCTCGGCCGGGTCGTCGCCGAGCCGCTCCGTGCAGTAGGCGAGGGCCAGTTTGGGGGCGTACTCGCCGGGCAGTTCGAGGTGGACCCGCGTGAAGTGGCTCCTGGCCTCGGCGACCTGCCGCGGGTCGTCGTCGAGTTCGGCGCTGCGCAGCGCGAGCAGGGCGCGGTGCCACTCCAGCCGCCACCGGCGCACGGCGGGCGGCCCGGGGACGGAGTCGGCGGTGTCGAGCTCCTCCTGGGCCCGCTCCAGGTCCTCCCGGGTGTTCCGGCCCAGCAGGACGCGCACGTTGTGCAGGCAGATCTCCACCGAGCGCGGCCTTACGCCCTCCTGTTCGAGGAGCTGGCCCGGGTCGTAGCCGCTGCTCACCTCGAACCGCGCCGTCTGCGGATCGCCCGGATACGGCCTCGGCACCGGCAGGCAGGCGGCGATCTCGGTGGGGGTGGGGGCGCCGAGGTCGAGGGCCGGTGCCGAGGCCGTATC
>NZ_MSGP01000393.1 GCF_002078235.1 Streptomyces viridosporus | reverse complement strand
GCAGCAGGGCCCACGCGGCGTGCAGCGCGCTGCTCTCGGGGCTGCCCCACCGCGCCGCCCACGCCCGCAGCCGCGCGGTCTGCCGGACGGTGAGCCGGGTGCGGAGGTGGCCGGTGCCCGTGCCGTCGCCCGGCCCCGGCAGGTCGGTGCCCGGTCCGGTGTCGGCCCGGCTCCAGAACGCGCGCGCGGGCGCGGTGTCCCGGGCGGCGAGCCAGTCCGCGTGGTCGCCGATGTCGGGGCGCCTCTCCCCACCGGGCAGGGAACCGCCGGCCAGGTAGGCGCGCCGGAACTGCCGCAGCAGCAGCCGCACGCTCCAGGCGTCGAGCAGGGCGTGGTGGAAGGTGAGCAGGATGCGGGCCGACGGGTGCGGGTCCCCGCCGAGGACGGTGATGCGCAGCGGTCCCGGAGTGCGCGGATCGAGGCCGCGCCGCCGGTCCTCCTCGGCCAGCGCGTACCAGTCGATGCTGCCGTGCGCGTGCCGCACGATCTCGGGCACGACCCGTTCGTGCAGCACGATGGACGGTTCGGGTCCGTCCTCGAAGGCGGCGCGCAGCACGCTCTCGCGGGCGAAGACGGACTCCCAGGCGGCGGTGAAGCGCGCGTGGTCGAGCGGCCCGTGCCAGACGGCGGCGAGCTGCTCGC
>NZ_MSGP01000392.1 GCF_002078235.1 Streptomyces viridosporus | reverse complement strand
TCGTCCACGGGGCGGGTGCCACGGCGATGACCGGCGTCACCGCGAGCGGCGGACCGGACGCGTCCGCGCGGCCGAACGGCACCTCCCGGCGCCGCGGCCGCCCCCCGCGCACGGAGTCGGCCGACACCCGCGACCGCATCCTCACCGCGGCCCGCGAGGAGTTCTCCGAGCGCGGGTACGAGAAGACGTCCGTACGGGGCATCGCCAAGGCGGCCGGGGTCGACTCCGCGCTGGTGCACCACTACTTCGGCACCAAGGAGCAGGTGTTCGAGGCGGCCGTCGAGGTCGCCTTCGCGCCCGCGCTCCAGGACCGGGACACGGTCCTGGAGGGCCCCCTCGACGAGGTGGGCGAACGGATGACCCGGATGATCATCGGCCTCTGGGAGAACCCGGTGACCCGGACCCCGCTGCTCGCGATCGTCCGCTCCGCGGTGAACAACGAGGCCGCGGCGGCCGTCTTCCGCCGGCTGGTCGTCACCCAGTTGCTGCGCCGCATCGCGGGGCAGCTCGACCCGCCGGACGCGGAGCTGCGCGCGGAGCTCGCCGCCGCGCAGCTGGTCGGGATCGCGATGGTCCGGTACGTCATCAGGGTGGAGCCGCTGGCCTCCGCGGACCCGGAGCAGATCATCCGGCGCGTGGCGCCCGTGGTGCAGGGACACCTCACGGGGCACTGAGACGTTCATCCCGCATTTCGGACACCTCGTCCCGCTTCCTGGATGACCGGCGTACGCTCGATGCAGTCAGAACTCTCTGACCGGCACTCTTCGAAGAAGGTCTGAAGGAGCGAACGACGATGCCCGAGCTGAGGTCCCGCACAGTCACCCACGGCCGCAACATGGCGGGCGCCCGCGCCCTGATGCGCGCCTCCGGTGTACCGGGTGCGGACATCGGCCGCAAGCCGATCATCGCCGTCGCCAACAGCTTCACGGAGTTCGTCCCCGGCCACACCCACCTCGCGCCGGTCGGCCGGATCGTCAGCGAGGCGGTCGTCGAGGCCGGCGGCATCCCGCGCGAGTTCAACACGATCGCCGTCGACGACGGCATCGCGATGGGCCACGGCGGCATGCTCTACTCCCTCCCCTCCCGCGACCTGATCGCGGACAGCGTGGAGTACATGGTCGAGGCGCACCGGGCGGACGCCCTGATCTGCATCTCCAACTGCGACAAGATCACCCCGGGCATGCTGAACGCGGCCCTGCGCCTGAACATCCCCACGGTCTTCGTCTCCGGCGGCCCGATGGAGGCCGGCCGGGCCACCCTGGTCGACGGCACGGTCCGCACGCTGGACCTGATCGACGCGATGGTGGAGGCGGCCAACGACAAGGTCTCCGACGCGGACGTCCTGCGCATCGAGGAGAACGCCTGTCCGACCTGCGGCTCCTGTTCCGGCATGTTCACCGCCAACTCGATGAACTGCCTCACCGAGGCGATCGGCCTGTCCCTCCCCGGCAACGGCTCGGTGCTGGCCACCCACACGGCCCGCAAGCGGCTCTACGTCGACGCGGCCCGCACGGTCATGGACATCACCCGCCGCTACTACGAGCAGGACGACGACTCGGTCCTGCCGCGCTCCGTCGCCACCTTCCAGGCGTTCGAGAACGCGATGGCGCTGGACATCGCCATGGGCGGCTCCACCAACACGATCCTCCACCTGCTGGCCGCCGCCCAGGAGGCCGAGGTCCCCTTCGGCCTGACCGAGATCGACGCCCTGTCGCGCCGCGTGCCCTGCCTGGCCAAGGTGGCGCCCAACGTCGCCAAGGACCGCACGTACTACATGGAGGACGTGCACCGCGCGGGCGGCATCCCGGCCCTCCTCGGTGAACTGCACCGCGCGGGCCTGCTCAACGAGGACGTCCACGCGGTCCACAGCCCGTCCCTGGCCGACTGGCTGAAGACCTGGGACATCCGCGCCGGCTCCCCGTCGAAGGAGGCGGTGGAGCTGTGGCACGCGGCCCCGGGCTGCAAGCGCTCCGCCGAGGCCTTCTCCCAGTCCGAGCGCTGGGAGACCCTGGACGAGGACGCCGAGGGCGGCTGCATCCGTTCCGCCGAGCACGCCTACTCCAAGGACGGCGGCCTGGCGGTGCTGCGGGGCAACCTCGCGGTCGACGGCTGCGTGGTCAAGACGGCCGGCGTCGACGAGTCCATCTGGACCTTCGAGGGCCCGGCGGTGGTCTGCGAGTCGCAGGACGAGGCCGTCGAGAAGATCCTCACCAAGCAGGTCGCGGAGGGCGACGTCGTCGTCATCCGCTACGAGGGCCCCAAGGGCGGCCCGGGCATGCAGGAGATGCTCTACCCGACGTCGTACCTGAAGAGCCGCGGCCTCGGAAAGGCCTGCGCCCTGATCACCGACGGCCGCTTCTCCGGCGGCACGTCCGGCCTGTCCATCGGCCACGCCTCCCCGGAGGCGGCCTCCGGCGGCACCATCGCCCTGGTCGAGGACGGCGACCGCATCCGCATCGACATCCCGAACCGCTCGGTCGAGCTCCTGGTCGACGAGGCGGAACTGGCCCGCCGCGAGCAGGCGCTGAACGGCCGGTACGCCCCGAAGAACCGCGACCGCAAGGTCTCCGCGGCCCTGAAGGCCTACGCGGCGATGGCGACCAGCGCGGACAAGGGCGCGGTGCGGGACGTGACCAAGCTGGGCTGAGGCCCCGCGGTGCCCGCGGCCCGGTCCCGGGGCCGCTCCCGCTCGCGGGGGCGGCCCTCCGCCGTCCGGTGCCCCGCTACCAGCCGGCCGGGTCCCGCGCGTCCACGGCGAACACGGTCCCGTCGGGCGCGGACGCGTGGACGCGCCCGTCCGCGACCACCGGCCCGGGCAGCGCGGCGGCGACCCGGTCGGCGTCCCCGAGCCGGGGCGCGGTCTGCCCGACCAGCCGCCCCGCACGCGCGTCCACGGCGAGCAGCCGTCCGTCGGACGCGGTGACGTACACGTGCCGTCCGTCGGCGACCGGCGAGGAGCTCCGGGCGGCACCGGTCTCCAGGCTCCACAGCCGGTGCAGCGCGCCCATGTCGACGGCCACGAGCCGGCCGCCGGACCCCGTCAGGTAGGCGACGCCCCCGTGCACGGTCCCGTGACTCCGCTCCAGGGGGACGGACAGCGCCACCCGTCGCACCTCCCGGGTGCCCGGCGTGTAGCGGACCAGGGCCTCGGTGTCGCGGTAGACCGCGTCCAGCGAGGCGAGGACGGCCGACCCGCCCGTCGTGCCGACCGGCTTCAGCGTTCCGGTCAGCCGCGCGTCCCAGCGCACCTCACCGGTCCGCGGGTCGACCGCCGTGATCCGCGTGCTCGTACCGTCCTCGGACGTGCTCGTCGCGTACGCCAGCGGGTCCCCCGGGAACGAGTCGAAGGACGGCGTGGCGTGTCCCGGTATCCGGTGGCTCCACACCGTGCCGCCCGAGGCGCCGTCCACGCCGGTGACCGTGCCGTCGTCCCGGACGAGCAGGAGCGTGCCCCCGGCCCTGCCCAGGCGGCTGTACTCGACCGCGTCCTGCCGCCACACCGGCTTCCCCGAGGCGGGGTCGAGGGCCTCCAGACCGCGGCTCCGGTTCAGCCAGGGCTGCACGAGGCCGCCCGACACGACCGGCGGCCCGCTCCGCGCCGTCCGCGCGACGGCGCGCTGCCACACCAGGTCGCCGTCGTCCGCGTCGAGGGCGAAGACCCGACCGGTCAGGGCGCAGAGCAGCCGGCCGGCTCCGAACGAGCACTGCGGGGTGCCCGCCTCCTTGAACGGCGCCGCCTCCCACGCTCCGGCCCCGGCCGACGAGGGCCGCGCGGCGGAGCGGCCCGGTGACGGTTCCGGCGTCCCGTCACCGGGCGGGCGGGCCCAGAGGAGCGTGCCGAGCACGGCGAGCCCGAGGGCTCCGGCCCCGAGCAGCGTCCGTCCGCTCCGGCGGCGCGCGGCCGGCTGCCCGGCCCCCTCGGCGGCACCGGGCTCGGACTCCGGCCCCGGCGGGGAGTCGTGGCCGCGGTCCGGTCCGGGGCCGGAACGCGGGCCGGACCCGGAGTCCGGTCCGGTGGCGGAGTCCGCCGGGTCCGGTCCGGTGCCGGAGTCCGGGTCCGGGCCGGTGCCGGGGTGCGCGTGGGGTGAGCCGTCCGTCCCCGTCCGCTGCGCCGGTATGAACGCCCGGGTGTCGTACGAGGCCGCCACGGACCGCAGCTCCCGCATCAACTCGTCGGGGGAGGGCCGGTCGTCCGGCTCCTTGGCCAGACAGCGCCGCACCAACGGAGCGAGGTCGTCCGGCACGCCGGTCAGGTCCGGCTCGTCATGCACCACCTGGTAGGCGACGACGTACGGGCTCTCGGAGTCGAACGGCCCGCGTCCGGTCGCGGCGTGCACCAGGACGGACCCGAGCGCGAAGAGGTCGGCGGAGGGCCCCACTTCGCGCGGGCGCCGGAACTGCTCGGGCGCCATGAAGGGCGGGGTGCCGATCAACTTCCCCGTTTCGGTGCGCAGTTCGCTGTCCTTCGGCCGGGAGATGCCGAAGTCGATGACCTTCGGCCCGTCCTCGGCGAGCAGCACGTTGCTGGGCTTCAGATCACGGTGCACGACCCCGACCCGGTGGATGTCCCGCAGCGCCTCCGCCAGTCCGGCCGTCAGTCTGCGCAACTGGGCCGAGTCCATGGGCCCGTTCCGCTTCACGTGCTCGGCGAGCGTCGGGCCCGGAATGAACAGCGTGGCCATCCAGGGCCGTTCGGCCTCCGGGTCGGCGTCGACCACCGGCGCGGTGAAGGCGCCGCTCACCTTCCGCGCCGCCCTCACCTCCTGCCGGAACCGGCCCCTGAACTCGGGATCCCGGGCGAACTCGGCGTGCACGACCTTCACCGCGAGCCTCAGCCCGGAGGTACTGCGGGCCAGATGCACCACCCCCATGCCTCCGGAGCCGAGTGGCGACTCGAGCCGGTAGTGACCGGCGTACTCAGGAAGTTCCGCTTCCGCGTTCGCTCCGGCGTTCCGCTGTGGCGCCATGGGACCCCCCGTGCTGTCCGTCGCTGTTCGTCCGCGCGCGCGACGCCCGGAGCCTAGTCGATGACACGTACGAGACCGAGGCGGCTTGCTAGCGTCTGTGTTCCGCGAACGCACAGGTGTGCAAGGTGTGTTCACGGGGAATCAACGGGACCCCACGACAGACGTGGGGCGAACAACGGGGGAGGTTCCACATGTCGGTCGATCACGTCGGACAGGCAGAGGGCGGCAACGAGACGGAAACCGTCGGCACCGCGGCCCTGCGCTACTACTCGGTCGCGCCGGGCGTCCGTCTCAACGTCCGCAGCGGTCCGGGCACCGGCTACACCGTCGTCCGCGTCCTGCCCGAGGGGGCCAAGGTCCCCGTCTTCTGCCAGACCCAGGGGACCACGGTCACCGGCCCGTACGGCACGTCGAAGGTCTGGGACAACATCGACAACGGCGAGTACGTCTCGGACGCCTACGTGTACACCGGCAGCGACGGCTACATCGCCCCGCGCTGCTCCTGATCCCACCGGCCCCTCACCACTCGGGAACACGATGACCCTGACACGACGCAGATCCGTCCTTCTCGCAGGTCTCACCGGAGCCCTTGTGCCGGTGCTCGGCACGACGGCCGAGGCCGCCGTCCGCTACTACTCGGTCGCGCCGGGCGTCCGGCTGAGCGTCCGCAGCGGTCCGGGCACCGGCTACACCGTCGTCCGCGTCCTGCCCGAGGGGGCCAAGGTCCCCATCAACTGCCAGACGCCCGGCACGACGGTGACGGGCCCCTACGGCACGAGCAACATCTGGGACAACATCGGCAACGGTGAGTACGTCTCGGACGCGTACGTGTACACCGGCAGCGACGGCTACGTGGCCTCGCGCTGCGCCTGATCCCGCCCGGAGCCCGCGGCGCGTCCGGCGTGATAATCGATGCGTGAGCGCAGAGAACGACACCCCGGACAGCACCGCGGGCTCCCCGGGAGCCCTCGGTGCTGTCCG
>NZ_MSGP01000391.1 GCF_002078235.1 Streptomyces viridosporus | reverse complement strand
GGTACCAGCGGGCGTTGTCGATGGACAGGGCGGCGCGGGCGGCCAGCTCGCCGGCCAGGACTTCGTCGTCGTGGGTGAACGGTTCGGACTTGCGGGTGCGCTTGAGGTCGAGGACCCCGAGGATCTCACCGCGGGCGGTCAGCGGCACGGCCAGGTAGGAGTGGAGCCCGGCGCGGGCCAGAAGCTCGGCCGCCCGGGGGCAGCGGGCGACGCGCGGCAGGTCGCGGCCCTCTACGCGGGGCACCCGGACCGGGCGGCGGAGGTTCACGCACTGGGCGGCCAGGCGGTCGGTGTCGTAGACGGCGAGTTCACCGGGCGGGTCGGCGGCGCGGGCGGCCTCGGTGGGGCCGGCCGTGGTCACGGCGAGGGGGCGGAACAGCGCGGGCCCTTCGTGGCTCTCCGCCGCGTAGCCCTGCAGGACGCTGTCGAGCACGTCCACCGCGGCCACGTCGGCGAGATCCGGCACGCACACCTCGGCCAGCTCGCGGGCGGTCTGCTCGAGGTCGAGCGTAGTCCCGATGCGCAGGGAGGCGTCGGCGATGAGCGCAAGGCGCCACCGGGCCCGGGCCGCCTCGATCTCCGCCCGGCGCCGCTCGGTGACGTCCACGATCGAGGCGGCCACCCCCAGCACTCGTCCGCCGGGGTCCTCCAGCCGGTAGCGGGAGACCGACCAGGCATGCTCGCGGCCGGGGTCGGCCGCGGTGCGGCCGACGGCGGGTTGGTCCAGCTGCGGCACCCCGGTCTCCAGCACCTGGCGGATCGTGGCCTCGACGTCGGTGTCCAGATGCGGCAGGACCTCGCCAGGGCGCCGGCCAATGTGGTCGGCGGCGGGCAGGCCGTTGATCCGCTCCAACGCCGGATTGACGGTCACGAACCGCAGGTCGGTGTCCAGAACGGCCAGCCCGATCGGAGACTGATCGATCAGGCGCACCGACAGCGCCAGCCCTCGCTCCACCTCCCGCAGGATGGCCTGGTCGGTGGCGATGCCCAGGGCGTAGAAGTTCCCCCGGCTGTCCTCCAGCCGCATGTTACGGAACTCCACCATCCGTGTGTGGCCGTCCTTGCACCGGATGGGGAAACCGCCGGCCCAGCTCTCGCCGCTCGCCATGACCCGGGCAAACAGCTCGAGCACCTGCTCCAGGTGTTTCTCCTCGAGCAGCAGCCGGGCCGCGTACTGGCCCAGCGCCTCCTGGGCGGTGTAACCGAACAGGTCCTTGGCCTGCGGGCTCCACAGCACGATCCGCCCGTCCGCATCGAGGACGACGGCCGCGACACCCAGCACGTCCAGCAGCCCGCCCGGGGCGGAGGACACGTCCCCCGCCTGCTCCGTCCGGCCGTGAACAGCCCCGAAAACCATCTCCGCGTTCATCCCGGACACCCCTTTCACCGGCTGTCACGCGGCATGCACCGGGCCCGTCTGCGCCGGTCCTTTGCAGCCCCGGAGGTCTCCCGGACCGGCCGGTCATGTATCCCTAAACTCTGGGTACCCCTGCACCCCATCCGGCACCACATCTCCCTGCCTTCATCGTGCGCCTGCTCCTGGCGAATAAATGGCTGATCGAGAGCGCACCCCAGCCGCAGACCTTGCGGTCGAGAGCCACTAAAACTTCATTTCGCTTGGCCAGTCGGCGGTGGCGTATGAGGGTCGCGGCGATGGCTGGGAAGGCAAGGAAGTGTTCCGGCTTGCGCTCGTAGCGGCGGTGCAGGCGGCGGCAGCCGGACAGCCGGGACACGGTCCGCTCCACCACCCAGCGGTGTCGGCCCAGTCGCCGGGACGACTCGACGCCCTTGCGGGCGAGACGGTGCCGGATGCCGCGGGAAGCGAGTCATCGCCGCAGGTGGCGGTAGTCGTAGCCCTTGTCCCCGTGCAGCTTGGCGGGCCGCTGGCGTCGCGGGCCGCGACGGGAGCGGATGGGCGGGATGCCGCGGACCGGAGGGATGAACGCCTGGCTGTCGTGGAGGTTGGCGGCGGAGATGCCGATCGACAGCGGCAGGCCACGTCGGTCGACGATGAGGTGAATTTTCGATCCCTTCTTGCCGCGGTCGGTCGGATTCGGTCCGGTCAGCTGCCCCCTTTGAGGGCCCGGACGCCGACCGAGTCGATCGCGCACCGCGACCAGTCCAGCTCACCCCGGGAACCGAGCTCGTCCAGGACCAGGTGGTGAAGCTTGGCCCACACCCTGGCCTCGGTCCACTCGGTGAACCGGCGGAAGGCCGTCACCCCGGACAGTCCGAAGCCCGGCGGTAGTTGGTTCCGGGTACAACCTGAGGCGGCCACGGAGATGATCGCGGCCAGCACCTCGCGGTCTCCCCGCCGACGGTGCCCTCCACCCTGCGGGCGAACCGGCGCCGGCGGCACCACCCGCTGGAACAAGGTCCACAGGTCTTCCGGCACCATCCGCTCGACAAGCGCAGCAGTCATCACCCCGGACTGCCGCAAGATCACGCCAACTGAAATGGCGTCTAAGCCACCCTCGTGGTTGTCCCCTCGGCCAGTCCAGCCGCCTGTTCCAGCCCCGCCAATCGGGTCAGGTCATAGAGCGGATCACGTTGTCGAGGTCGCACAGCACCGCGTCGAACGGCCTGCCGCAGGTATTGGTGATCGTCATCGCCCCTGCGGTTGCCCGTACGGTTGTGTCCCGCGCCCCGCCCCGGGTTGTACGGGCCCGTGTGGCCGGGGTTGCCGTTCGCTTTGCTCGCACACTGTGCTGTGGGGCGGTCTCGAGGACCGCGAACCGGATCGAGGTCGCCGGCCGCCGTGACCGACAGTGCCCGGAGCCCGCCGGATCACGTCCCCGGCGGACGCGCCAGCGCGTCGACGGCTGCGGAGAACAACCACGGCAGCCGCTGCGCCGCAGGCACCAGCGCCGCGCGGAGCGGGGGCACCCTCGTCGCGCCGAGCAGCGCGTGGGTCAGCCAGCGGTAGCGCCGGGTGAGTCGCCGCCACTCTCGTTCGTAGGCTGCCAAGTCGCCGTTGCCGACTGCCCGCACCGCCGCCGACGCCTGCGCGAGCGCCAACGCGATGCCCTCGCCGGTCAGCGCGTCGACGTAGCCGGCCGCATCACCGACGAGCAGCACCCGGCCGGCGGTGCGCGCGCTCGCGTCCTGGCGGAGCGGACCCGCCCCGCGCGCTGGTGTGGCGGTCCCGGCTCCGGCCAGCCGCTCCTGCAACTCGGGGAAGGCGGCGAGGTGGTCGTCGTACGGTCCCCGGTCGGTGGTGAGCACCGCGACGCCTACGAGGTCGTCGGACACCGGGGTCACGTAGGCCTCCGCGTCACGGGCCCAGTGCACCTCGACGTGGTCGCTCCAGGGGGTGAGCACGTAGTGGCGCCGCAGCCCGTGCCGCCGGTGGGCCCGACGCGGCCGGTGCAGCCCCAGGGCCCGGCGGATCGGCGAGTGCAGGCCGTCGGCCGCGACGAGGTGGCGGGCACGGGTGCCGTCGACCACCACACCGTCCTCGTCCTGCTCGACACGGCGCACGGCGCGTTGTTCGACCCGCACCCCCGCGGCCAGCACCGCCTCGTGCAGCGCCGCGTGCAGCACAGTGCGACGCACCCCGCGGCCCGGACCCGCTCGGAAGCCGGCGTCGGCCCGGTGCGCCCCGGCTACGTACCGGATGCCCCGCAGGTCGTAACCCGGCGGGTGGACGCCGAGTGCTGTCAGACCGGCGACGGCACCCGGCATCAGCCCTTCGCCGCACGCCTTGTCGATGGTGCCGGCGCGCTGTTCCCAGACGGTCGCTTCGAGCCCCGCCCGGGCCGCGTGCAGGGCCGTGGCGAGGCCTGCGGGTCCCCCGCCCACAACGAGCAGGTCCATGCGCGTCCCCTCAGGTCAGCCGCGCCAGGGCGGTGTTCTCGGTGCGGATGCGGGTGGTGAGCAGGAACCCGTTCAGCACGGTGAAGACGATCGCCGTGACCCAGGCCGAGTGCACCAGCGGGAGCGCGAGCCCTTCGACGACGACGGCGACGTAGTTCGGGTGCGAAAGCCGGCGGTAGGGGCCGCCGGTCACGCGCGGAGCACCGGGCACGATGATCACCCGGGTGTTCCACTGTCGGCCCAGGGCGGCGATGCACCACCAGCGCAGCACCTGCGAGGCCGCGACGAGGGCGAGCATGGTCCAGGCGAGGACCGGTACGGCGTCCGTTCGGCACACCCACACCTCCACGAGCGCGCCGACGAGCAGGCCCGTGTGCAGCACCACCATGAACGGGTAGTGCTCCCGCCCGGACTCCACGCCGCCCCGTGCAAGGCTCCAGCCGGCGTTGCGGCGGGACACGGCCAACTCGGCGACCCGCTCCAGACCGACGGCCGAGACCAGGACGGTGAACAGGATCTGACCGTTCATTCCTCCCCCGGGGCGCGCAGGAGGACGAGTTCGGAGCAGAAGCCCGGGCCCATGGCGAGCATGAGCCCGTGGGAGCCGGGCCGGGGTGGGCGATCGGCGAGCGTGTCCGCCAGGACGTGCAGCACCGAGGAGGAGGACAGGTTGCCGATCCGGCGCAGCGAGTCCCAGGTCACGGCCAGGGCGTCCCGCTCGACTCCGAGCGCTTCCTGCAGGGCCTCGATGACCTTGGGACCGCCGGGGTGCGCGACGTACCAGCCGAGGTCGCCGCCGGTCAGCCCGTGGTCGGCGAGAAAGCCGCGAACGTCGTCGCCGACGTACCGGCGCACCAGGTCGGGAATCGAGGAGTCGAGCACGATCCTGAACCCACCGGGCCCGACGTCCCAGCCCATCGTGCGCTCCGAGTCGGGGTAGAGGCGGCTGCGCGAGGCGAGCACCTCGGGGCGGGCGGGGTGGTCGGACCGCGCGAGCGGATGCTCGGGACCGACGGCGACCACCGCTGCGGCGCCGTCCCCGAACAGGCCGCTCGCCACGAGGTTGGCGACCGAGGTGTCCTCGCGCTGAAGCGTGAGCGAGCACAGCTCAACCGACATCAGCACCGCGACCCCGTCCGGACGGCCGCGCAGCAGGTCGTGCAGGCGTGCGATGCCGGCCGCGCCGGCGACGCAGCCGAGGCCGACGAGGGGCAGGCGCACCACGTCGGGACGGAGCCCGATCTGCGCCGCGACGCGGGCCTCGAGCGTGGGGACGGCCAGACCGGTCACCGTGCACGACACGATGTAGTCGACGTCGGTCGGCGTGAGGCCGGCGTCCTTGAGCGCGTCGACGACCGCGCGCCCGCCGAGCTCGACGCCGGCCCGGATGAAGACGTCGTTCGACTGGCCGAAGTCCCCGAGCCGGGCGTACTCCTCCAGCGGGAGCACGATGTGCCGGGTCTCGACGCACACGTTGCGGTGGAACCGCTCGACGACGCTGCGGTCGAGCGTGCCCTCGACCAGCGTGGTGGTGAAGGACTCGGTGATCTCCTCCTGTCGGTGGCAGTGCTCGGGCAGGACGCCGCGGACGCTGAGGACGCGCATGCTCATGCTGGCTCCTGAGGTCGGCCGGACGGACGGATGGAGGCGAGGAACGCCCGGCCGAGGCCGAGCGCGACGGTGGGGGTGAGCCGGCCCCGGGCGAGACCGAGTTCGACGAAGTCGTCGAAGACGCGCTGGTTGGCGGCCGAGGCCCGCAGCCCGGCCTCGATGACGTGTGTGCTGCGGGCGAGCCGGGCGGCCAGGGCGGTGTGACGCAGGTGGGGCAGCAGGATCCGGTGGGTGGCGCGGGCGTACCGCTCCCCCGCCCTCTCGGGCCGTCTGTCACGCAGGGCCGCGGCGGCGGCGCGACCGGCCGCGATGCCGGTGGCCACGGCGTAGTGGATGCCCTCCCCGGTCAGCGGGTTCACCAGGCAGGCGGCGTCGCCCACGAGCAGTACGCGGCCGGTCGGAAGGCGCCAGCGCGCCGTCGAGAGCGGCAGGTGGTGCCCGACCCAGTGCTGCCCGCTCTCGGTGGCGTCGGGCAGGAGCGCCTCGAGGCGCTCGAGCAGTTGGGCACGGGTCGGTGCCGGACGGTCCTCGTGGAGGAACTCGCCGTATCCGACGTTCGCGAGGCCGTCGCCGCGGTCGAAGGACCAGGCGTACGACGGCTGGTGCCGGGTGCCGAACTCGATGACCTGCGCGCCGCGCCGCCCGGGTCCGACCGGGGCGTAGCCGCGCAGCGCCAGGGCCATCGGACCGCAGGGTCGGCCGAGCGCGCGCCGGATGACCGAGTGGGCGCCGTCGGCGCCGACCACGACCGCGGCGGAGATCTCCCCGTCCAGGACCACCGCGTCGGTGCGCTGCCGCAGATCGCGGACGCGGTGGCGGAGGAGTCGGGCTCCGGCGGCGACGGCCGCGTCGACCAGTCGGGCATCGAGGATCCGGCGCGGTACCACCCACACCGGGCGGGCCATCCGCCGCTCGGCGACCAGGCGGCCACGGCCGAGGCGGAGGCGGTCGACCGGGACCCGGTCGTCGACGAGGCCGGTGACGCCGACCTGGGCGAGGAGGTCGAGGACATGCGGGGCCACCCCGTCGCCGCAGGCCTTGTCCCGCGGGAAGTCCGCCCGGTCCAGGAGGGCGACGCGCAGATCCGGGTCGGCGCGCAACGCGCCCAGGGCGGTGGCGGCACCGGCCGGTCCGGCGCCGACCACCGCAAGGTCCCAGTGGGCGGGTGCGGGCGCCATCAACCGGCCGCCACGAGCAACACGACGTCGAGCAGGGCGACGGCCAGCGCGGCCCGGAAGGGGACGCGCCCCCGGGCGACCAGCGTGAGCACGGCAAGGACCATCACCATCACGAGGGCCGCCCACCCCCATGCCGGAGGGGGCCCGGCGGGAGCGAGCACGGCCAGCAGTGAGGCGATGGACAGCAGCACGACGGCCAGGACGCGCGAGGGACGTTCGCCGATCCGGTGCGGCAGGCCGCGGACGCCGGTGCGTTCGTCGTCGGCGAGGTCGGGCAGCGTGTTGAGCAGGTGCGCCCCGACACCGAGCGCGGCGCCGGCGCCGGTCGCCCACAGCGGCGCCCAGGCCGGGGCGGGGCCGGCGAGGGTGACGACCGAGGGCAGCGTCCCGAAGGCGCCGGCGTACGGCACCCACGACCACCAGGTCGCCTTGAGCCCGAGGTTATAGACGTGACCCGCACCGGCGCCGAGGATGACGTTGACCAGCGCGCTGCGCCAGCCGACGAGCGCGGAAAGCACGAGGCAGGCGAGTCCGGCCGCGACCAGGGCGCGCACCGCCCAGGCGACCGGGAGGGCTCCGGTGACCAACGGCTTGTCGGTGCGGCCGACGGCGCGGTCGCGAGAAAGGTCGCGCAGGTCGTTGCCCCAACCGATCGTGAGCTGGCCGGTGAGTACCGCCCCCGTGAGGACGGCGGCGTCGAGCGGGCGCAGGTCACTGCGGAGCGCGAGCAGGCCCGCGATGACGCCGACCGCCAGAGCCGGCCCGCCGTGGGCGGCGGCGAGCAGCGCGAGCACGGGCTGCGGCCCAGAGCGTGTCGGGGCCGCGCCGGCGGTCACGGGCGCCGCCGCACGGCGACCGGCCCGCGACGGATCGCGTCGCCGAGCGCGCCGAGGACGGTGCGTGGGCGCAGCACGGGTGTCCGGCCGGACGCGGCCTCCCTCATGCCCTCGATCACCTCGGCGAGCACCTGCGGGCCGTCCTTGGTCGGGGCCCAGTCGAGTTCCGTGCGCGCGCGGGTCGTGTCCAGCGTCGGGAGCGCGAAGCCCATATCAAGCCACCCGGTGTCGACCTGTTGCAGGCGCGCGTGCCAGGCGGCCGACATGGCGGCGCGGACCACTGCGGAGGGTACGTGTACCAGCCTGGCGTCGAGCGCGTCCGCAATGACCGCCGCGGTTACGGGCGTGTCGGCGGCGAGGTTGAACGGACCGCCCGCGCGCCGGTGGAGCACCGCGACGACCGCCTCGGCGACGTCGTCGGTGTGGACCATCGGAATGGTCAGCCTCCGGTCCATCGGCAGGACCGGCAGCAGGTCGAGCACCTTGGGGGGCACGAGGGCGGGCACGCCGTAGCGGAGGAGGGCACTGCCGGCGGCGCGCTGCCCGACGATCCCCGGCCGCAGGCGGGTGACGAGCGTGTCGGCGCCGGAGGCCTCGTGCCGGTCGAGGAGGCGCTCGGCCGCCGCCTTGTGTCGGCTGTACCGCGAACTGCGCACACCCCCGGTGGGCCAGGACTCGTCGACCGGACGGTCGTCCTTCTTCGGTGAGTAGGCGCCGACCGAGGACATGTGGACCAGGTGCGGGACGCCGGTCTCGGTGACGGCTCGGAGCACGCGGCAGGTGCCGCCGACGCCAAGCTGGGCGAGGTAGGCCAGATCGTGGGACGGCTGGAAGCCCCACGCCAGGTGGACGACCGCGTCCGCACCGGTGAACGCCTCTACGAGCACGTCGTGGCAGGCCTCGGTGCTGAGATCCACCGAGCGCCAGTCGACACTACGGCTGTCGGGGCCCTCGGGCGGCCGCCGAGCCAGACCTACAAGGTCGTGCGTGCCCTCGGCACACAGGCGTTGCACGACGACAGAACCGATGTTCCCGGTCACCCCGGTGACCACGATGCGCATGCAGGATGATGCCCCGTCGCTCCCCCGCTCACACGAGGCACTCCGGCATCCGGGGGACACCGACGTCACTCGGGCGGTGATGTGCCTCCGCTTACGTGGAGTCGAATTGCTGGACTCCAGGCGATCGAGGGGGTTGTCCTCAGCTCGAACTCAGTGGGTGTGTTCACGCCAGGAGCGCAGGGAGCCCCGTCGGGGCAGGGTGACCACATGGGTCCCCTGCCCCGACGGGGCTCGGTCGGCCGGGCGGCGGGTTACCGGCGCCCGGCAGAGGCCGGTGCCGTGTGCGACGCTCTCCGGCTCAGCCGAAGTTCACGTCGCTGCACCACATGTAGGCCTGGTCGAGGTGCGAGGCCTGCCAGATCACGAACAGGATGTGGTGTCCGGTGTAGCCGGAGGTGTTGACGTTGAACCTGATGTCCTGCGCCGGGGCGAAGCGGCCGGTCTGCGTGATGAAGTCGAGGTTGCCCCAGCCCAGGGTCTGGGTCTTGGGGTTGAAGCCCTGCTTGCTCACGTAGACCCTGAAGTAGTCGGCACCGTGGGACGCCTGGTCGTGCAGCTGGACCGTGAAGTTGTTGCTGATGTTGGTCGTCTTCCACTGCCCGGGCTTGTTCAGGCTGGCGTTCCTCGAGAGGTTGTTGCTGCAGAGCGTCCCGTCGGGGGTCCGCGCCTGGAACTGGCCACCGAGGCCGTCGCGGAGCGCGCTCATCCAGTTCCACATGGTGTCGGGGTTGGCCTGGAACGCCTGATAACACATGGGGTCTTCGGTCTGCATGGCCGGGCTCGTGTGGTTGCTGCCCCACGTCTTCCAGCACTGGTACGCGCGGGAGGCGGGGTTGACGATGGTGCCGTGAGCCTGGGCGGGGGCCGACCAGGCCAGTGCGCCGACAACCACGGCGAACACCATGACGAGCGCCTGGAGAGGTCGGCGGAGGGACGACCACGAACGCCCGGTTAACGGACTCTGTGTGCGCATGTGGGGGGAACTCCTTCCAGTTGCAAGACTGCCATGGGAGCGCTCCCAACGGTACGTCTTCTGAGTGAAATGTCAATGAAACAAACGGAGTTGATCACAGGGGCGGGCGGCGAGCAGGGAATCTGCCGTGAGCCGGGAGTCAGAACCGTTCCCGGGGGCGGAAAGCGAGGATGCGGCCTGGACCGGTGTGCGGGGCGATGCCAGGCAGGGGCGTTCGCAGCATGGCAACGGGACCTGGTTCCGGCGCGAGGGCTGTCCAGTTCCACAACATGCGAGATCCCAGGCCCCGATGGTGCGCTTCCGTACACCCGAGTCGGCCTCGTCGGGCAAGTTGCCTGGTAGGAGCTGTGACTGTATGGCGCATCGGGCGGGGAAAGCGGCCGATGGCACGCAGCGGGAACGTGCGCACTCCTCGGGTCTGAACCGACGGCACTGGAGCATGGACGCCGTAGCGAGGGAAGCCGCCGGCAACGCAGATCAGTCTCGACGCGCTCCAACTCACCTGGGCCGCCGCCGCGACCCCAAGACGCTCGCGGACCAGGTGCCGGAACACTTCCGGGTGGACCGTCAGCCAGGCCGTGGAGAAGAAGCCTGGCTGATCACGCCCGGGTCCGTTCCACGTTTGCCGACACGGCTGTTCCGGGCAGGGCTGCCCCGCGGCGAGCGGGCGGCATGGGCTGCGGCTCGGCCGTCGCCGGTTCCCCGCTGACGACGGTTCCCCCCCCCGCCGAGCCCTCCGCCCTCACCCACGTAGCGGCCACCCGCTCGACGATCCGTCGGCAG
>NZ_MSGP01000390.1 GCF_002078235.1 Streptomyces viridosporus | reverse complement strand
GGGCGTCCGGGGCCCGCGGTGTGCTCCTCGAGGCGGGCGCGCAGGGTGCGGATCTCGCGTTCGAGGGCGAGGTGGTGCTGGTGGGTGTCGTAGAGGTGGCGGACCTTGGTGCGCAGGGCCCAGGGGTCGACGGGTTTGGTGACGAGGTCGGCGACGCCGAGGGCGTAGGCGGCGCCGCCGAGCTGCCGGTCGCGGGCGAAGCCGGTGAGCAGGACGACGGGGATGTGCTGGGTCTGCTCCAGGCGGCGCATGTAGCGCACGACCTCCAGGCCGCCGGTGCCGGGCATGTGGACGTCGAGGAGCACCAGGCCGACGGGTCCGCGCAGCAGTTGTTTGAGGGCTTCGTCGCCGCTGGTGGCCCGGCCCAGTGGGCGGCCCAGCGGGGCCAGGGCGTTCTCCAGCGCGTACAGGGTGTCCTTGTGGTCGTCGACGATGAGGATGCGGGCATCGGGTGGCATGGCGCACGTCCCTCCTCGCAAGGGACCGGAGGTGAGCTGTCCGGGGGCCGGCGGGTGGTGTCCGTCGGCCGACAAGGAGCGCACAGCGCAGCATGCCCCGCCCGGGCCCTCGTGTCACTCCCCGGGGGAGGCCGTTGTGGGTCGGTCCGCCGGGGGTGTGGGGCCGTTCACGGCCGCGTCGGCGATGCCCTCGTGGTGGCGGATCACCTCGGCGATGATGAAGTTCAGGAACTTCTCCGCGAAGGCCGGGTCGAGTTTGGCGTTCTCGGCGAGGGCGCGCAGCCGGGCGATCTGGCGGGCCTCGCGGTCCGGGTCGGCGGGCGGCAGCCGGTGTTCGGCCTTGAGGCGGCCGACCTGCTGGGTGCACTTGAAGCGCTCGGCGAGCATGTGGACGACGGCCGCGTCGATGTTGTCGATGCTGTCGCGCAGCCGGGTGAGCTCCTCGCGGACGGCGGGGTCGACGTCCGCGGTGCCGGTGTTGCTGGTGGTCATGGGAGGTCAGCCTACGGGTGGCGGGGGCGGTGGCCGGGGCGTGCCCGTAGAGTGGAATCGGGTTCAGGGCGTCCGGGGGTGAGACGTGGCGAACGACGGACCGGTCGAGCACGGCTATCCGCATCTGGAGACGGTGCGGGCGGCCATCACCGCGGTGTACAGGCGTCTGTCGTACGACACGGTCCGTACGTTCTCGACCAGTGTGGCGCCGGCCGACGTGGCGTTCTGCGACACGGACGATCTCCATCTGGGGGCGCAGCGGGTGGCCCGCGAGCTGGTGCGGCACTACCGGCTGCCGGACGCGCGGCTGATCGTCGGGTTCCGGGAGATGAAGCACGCGGCGAACGTCGAACTCGAGGCCGGCCCGGAGTACTTCGTCGAGCTGAACGACCGGTTCCGTACGCATCGGCGGGACATCGGGGCGGCGCTGGCGCACGAGGTGGCGCATGTGTACCTGCACCGTCTGGGGCTGTCGTTCCCCGGTACGCGGGACAACGAGATCCTGACGGACACGACGGCGACGTACCTGGGGGCGGGGTGGCTGCTGCTGGACGCGTTCCGTCAGGACGGGGTGTCGTCGCAGAAGCTGGGGTACCTCACGCCGGAGGAGTTCGGGTACGTGCTGGCGAAGCGGTCCCTGGCGTTCGGGGAGGACCCGTCGGTGTGGTTCACCAGCCCGCAGGCGTACACGGCGTACGCCGAGGGCATGGCGCTGGCCCGCCGTGACGAGCGGCAGCCGCCGCTGACGGCGGCCGGCTGGGCGGGCCGTCGGCGTTACGCGCGGGACCGCCGCCGCGCCCGGGACCACCACCTCGCCGCCGTCCCGGCGGACGCCGGGCCGGAGGTCCCGTACCGCTTCA
>NZ_MSGP01000039.1 GCF_002078235.1 Streptomyces viridosporus | reverse complement strand
GGCCTACCAGCTGCTGCGCGACGTCGCCGGGTACTCGCCCGCACGGATCGCGGAGATCTTCCGCACCTGGAACACCGGCCGGCTGGACTCGTACCTGATCGAGATCACGGCCGAGGTGCTCTCCCACGTGGCGTGGCCGGACAGCGAGCGGGCGAACACCGCCTCCGCGATGCCGGACACCGGCACGCCCAGGTCGAGCGCGATCTGCACGGTCCAGCGGCCGGTGCCCTTCTGCTCCGCCTGGTCCACCACCACGTCCACGAACGGCTTGCCCGTGGCCGCGTCCACGTGGGAGAGCACCTCGGCCGTGATCTCGATCAGGTACGAGTCCAGCCGGCCGGTGTTCCAGGTGCGGAAGATCTCCGCGATCCGTGCGGGCGAGTACCCGGCGACGTCGCGCAGCAGCTGGTAGGCCTCACCGATCAACTGCATGTCGGCGTACTCGATGCCGTTGTGGACCATCTTCACGAAGTGGCCGGCGCCGTCCGGGCCGACGTGCGTGACACAGGGCGCGCCGTCGGCCGCCTTGGCGGAGATCTTCTCCAGCATCGGGCCGAGGGACCCGTACGACTCCTTCGACCCGCCCGGCATGATGCTCGGCCCGTTGAGCGCGCCCTCCTCACCGCCGGAGATGCCGGTACCGACGAAGTGGATCCCCTTCTCGCGCAGCTCGCGCTCCCGACGCCGGGTGTCGGCGAAGTGGGCGTTGCCACCGTCGATGATCATGTCACCGGGCTCCAGCAGCGGGGCGAACTCCTCGATCACGGCGTCCGTCGGCTCGCCCGCCTTCACCATGACGACCAGGCGCCGCGGGCGCTCCAGCGCCGCCACGAACTCCTTGGCCGTCTCGGCCGCCACGAAGCCGCCCTCGTGCCCGAACTCCTCCACCAGCGCATGCGTGCGCGCCGCCGTCCGGTTGTGCACCGCGACCGTGTAGCCGTTGCGGGCGAAGTTGCGCGCGAGGTTGCGGCCCATGACCGCGAGACCCGTGACGCCGATCTGCGCTGAACTGCTCATAGGGTTGGCTCCTAGTGCCCTTGGTATCGGTACTGCCGGGGTGTCGGTGCTGCCGGCCGGCGCCCGTCAGTCCTGCCGTCAACCATCCTGACGTGCCGTACTTCCGTCCGCACGCGCGGGTCGTGCGACCCCCCGCGCAAGCACATACGAGCGAAAGCCCCCGTGCGCTCAGCCGGTGCACGCGGACGCGTGCCCGCGGACGGGCGCACCCGCCCGCGCGTGCGGTGCACGGGGCGGCAGACGGGGCGCAACTGAGCGAAAATTACCGGCCACTTGGCGCAACCGTGCGGCCGATACGCATCTTGTCCCGGGCAGTTCGCAACGCTTACTTTTGCCCCTCCTGACGCATTGTCGAGGGGGGCTCCATGGCCGTGCGCGGCCGGCACCGCCGGTATCAGCCGAACAGGATCAACCGCGCCTCGCTCACCGTCACCGCGGGCGGTGCCGGTATGGCGCTGCCGCTCATGGGCGCCGGCACCGCCCAGGCCGCCGACGTGGGGACCTGGGAGAAGGTCGCCGCGTGCGAGTCCAGCAACGACTGGGACATCAACACGGGCAACGGCTACTACGGCGGGTTGCAGTTCACCCGGTCCACGTGGGAGGCGTTCGGCGGCACCCGGTACGCGCCGCGCGCGGACCTGGCCACCAGGGACCAGCAGATCGCGATCGCCGAGAAGGTGCTCGACGGCCAGGGGCCCGGCGCCTGGCCGGTGTGCTCGGCCCGGGCCGGACTGACGAGGGGCGGCGACACCCCGGACATCCGGCCGGCCACCGACCGGAGCGACCGGAGCGGCGGGAAGAGCGGGAAAAGTGGGAAGACCGACGGCGGCGACCGGAAGGCCGGCGGCGGGAAGAGCGGCCGGTCCTCCGTCGAGGACGTGAAGCCGCACACCACGCCCCAGTCCCGGGCGGGCCGCGCCGAGACGTACACCGTGGTCCGCGGCGACACCCTCTCCGGCATCGCGCGGGACGAACGCGTCCGGGGCGGCTGGAAGGGCCTGTACGAAGCCAACCGCTCGGCCATCGGAGCCGACCCCGACCTCATCCTGCCCGGTCAGCGGCTCGCCCTGCCCGAGCCGTCGGGCACGGTGGCGAGGACACCGGCCGGGAAGGCCTCGAAGGCACCGGAGAAGCCGTCGAAGCGGGCCTCCGGGACGGCGGAGAAGAAGACCGCCCCGCAGCGCACCGAGGACCGGGCCGACCGCGCCACCAAGAAGGCCGGCGGCACCCTGGTCGCCCCGGTCGGCGGGGCCCTCGGCACGCCGTACCACAAGGCCGGGTCCGCCTGGTCGAAGGGCTACCACACCGGGATCGACTTCCCCGTGCCCACCGGCACGTCCGTGAAGTCGGTCGCGGCGGGCCGCGTCGTCGGCGCGGGCTGGGAGGGCTCGTTCGGCTACCAGGTGGTCGTCCGGCACGCCGACGGCCGCTACAGCCAGTACGCGCACCTGTCGGCGATCTCCGTGAAGAGCGGCCAGTCGGTCGCGGCCGGCCAGCGCATCGGCCGCTCCGGTTCGACCGGGAACAGCTCGGGCCCGCATCTGCACTTCGAGGTGCGGACGGGGCCCGGTTTCGGCTCGGACGTCGACCCGGTCGCCTATCTGCGGGCGGGCGGCGTCAGGATCTGACGCGCGTCCGGTGCCGGGCCACCGGCACCGGCACGTACGGACCGCCGTGGAAGGGCCCGTACGACACCGGCGGCACCGGGACGGGCTCCGTCCCGCCCGGCGCCCAGGACGCCGGCGCCGGGAGCGGCACGCGTACGCGTACGTCCTCGGGGAGCTCGAGTCCGGCCAGCAGCCGTTCGGCGGGGTCGGCCCCCGGCGCCGCGGTCACCACGGACCGGGCGGCGGGGACCGCCTCGGGCACGGACTCCGGCAGGAAGGCGGGAAGGGCGGGCCCGGGCCGGGCGGCCGCCGTCCGCTGCTGCTCGCGCGCCAGCCGCTCCGTCGTCAGCAGGATCAGTCCGCCGGCCGCGACCACACCGCAGCTCAGCGCGAGCGCCGTGCCCGTCGTGCCGTGGCGGAAGGTCTCGCCGAACATCGTGATGCCGACCGCCGCCGCCACCACCGGGTTCACCACCGTCAGCGTCGCCAGCGGCGCCGCGAGCCCGGCGCCGCGGTAGGAGGCCTGGGACAGGAGCATGCCGGCCGTGGCCAGCACGCCGATCACCGCGAGGGACGGCAGGTCCGCCGCCGAGACCCCGCCGGTCCAGTCGACCGCGACGGTCTTGGTGAAGACGGAGGACATGCCGAACGCGACACCGGAGGCGGTGGCCAGCAGGATGCTGCGCACCGCGGGATGCCGGTGCGCGGTCCGGGCCGCGATCATCAGTGCCACCACCGCGGCGGCCGTGACCAGGGCCGCCGCCACCCGCTGGGCGGTGTCCAGCGACTGCGCGTCGGACGCGCCGACCAGGGAGAGCAGACCGGCGAGGCCCACGCTCGCCATGAGGGCGCCGCGCCACGCGGTCGCCCCGGCCCTGCGGCCCACGAACAGCGCGGCCATGGGCAGCGCGAACACGATGGTCAGGGCGCCCAGCGGCTGGACGAGGCTCAGCGGGCCGTAGGCCAGTGCCACCACGTGCAGCAGTCCGCCGAGGCCGTTGAGCGCGACGGCCGCCCACCAGCCCGGCCTGCGCAGCGGCGCGTACTGCTGCTCACCGGGGGAGGACACCGCGACCTGCTCCTGCACGATCGCCCCGCCGGCGTACGCCACGGCGGAGACGAACGACAGCAGCACGGACAACGCGAGGGCGCTCATCGGCTGCTCCTCTGCGTGAGGTCCGGGCGCGGAACCCGGCGCGGCGAACGGTCGGCTCTCATGGACAACACGATGCCCTGTCCCGCTGTTCCCGTCGTCGTCCTTGAGCACCCAATTCGTCCTCCTGTCGGTGGAGTACGACGACGACCCCGTCATCCCCAGGGTGTGCACCCGCGGCGGGAGGGTCCCCGATTGCTCCCCCTAGGGGGCTCGGCGCTCCGGCGCGCCGCGGGTTTCGGATCCCGTCCCGCCGCCCCGCGCGGCCCCGGCGGCCGTTCCGCCGCTGCCCGCTCCCGCACGGGTGCACACGGCTGTACACGGCGCAACGCCCGGACGCCCACGGCGACTTCCCGGCCGCGCGGACGTGTACGGTACCGGGCCCCGGCCCGCGGCTGCCGCATCACCGGGTGCCCGGCGGGGGCGTCCGCGGCGCCCGCGGCTTCCCGCGCCCGTCCCGCTCTTCCCCCGCGCGCCCCGTATGGGCGACCATGAGGGGAACGTCCGCTCAGACAGGGGGTTCACGGGTGCGAGTGGGACTGCTGACCCGGGAGTACCCCCCGGACGTGTACGGCGGCGCCGGGGTCCATGTGGAGTTCCTCGCCCGGGAGCTGCGGCCCCTGGTGGACCTCCGGGTGCACTGCTGGGGCGAGGGCCGCACGGACGGCGTGCTGCGCCACCGGCCCTGGTCCGCGCTCGACGGCGCCAACGACGCGCTGCGCGCCTTCTCCGTGGACCTCGCCATGGCCGCCGCCCTCCAGGGCAGCGAACTGGTCCACTCCCACACCTGGTACGCCAACCTCGGCGGCCACCTCGCCAAGCTGCTGCACGGCGTCCCGCACGTGGTGACCGCCCACTCCCTCGAGCCGCTGCGCCCCTGGAAGGCCGAGCAGCTCGGCGGCGGCTACACCCTGTCGAGCTGGGCCGAGCGCACCGCCGTCGAGGCCGCCGACGCGGTGATCGCCGTCTCCGGCGCCATGCGCGAGGACATCCTGGCCTGCTACCCGGCGCTGGACCCCGGCCGGGTGCACGTCGTGCACAACGGCATCGACACGAACCTGTACCGCCCCGATCCCGGCACCGACGTCCTGGACCGGATCGGCCTCGACCGTTCCCGCCCGTACGTGCTGTTCGTCGGCCGCATCACCCGCCAGAAGGGCGTGCCCCACCTGCTGCGGGCGGTCCGCGGCATCGACCCGGCCGCGCAGGTGGTGCTGTGCGCGGGCGCCCCGGACACCCCCGAGATCGACCGGGAGTTCCGCGAGCTGTACCGGGAGCTGAGCCGGATCCGTGACGGAGTGCACTGGATCCCGCGGATGCTGCCGCGCCCGGAGGTGATCCAGCTCCTCACGCACGCCACCGTGTTCGCCTGCCCGTCGGTCTACGAGCCGCTCGGCATCGTCAACCTGGAGGCGATGGCCTGCGGCACCCCGGTGGTGGCCTCCAGGACCGGCGGGATCCCCGAGGTCGTGGAGGACGGCGCGACCGGGGTACTCGTGGAGGTGGACGACGACTTCGAGACGGGCCTCGCGCGCGCCCTCGACTCGGTCCTCGGGAACCCGGGCACCGCCCGGCGGATGGGCGAGGCGGGGCGGGAGCGCGCGGTGGGGGAGTTCGGCTGGGACGCGGTGGCCCGCCGTACGGTCCGGCTCTACGAGGAGGTCCTCAAACAGGCTTAGCCCCGCCCGTCCGGGGCAGGGTTGGGAAAATTCGGCGTGAGGGGAGCGGCCATGCGTCGTGGTGGTCCTTCGATCCTGGGAATCGTGCTCGCGGGCGGCGAGGGCAAGCGCCTGATGCCCCTCACGGCGGACCGCGCCAAACCGGCGGTCACCTTCGGCGGCACGTACCGCCTGATCGACTTCGTACTGTCCAACCTGGTCAACGGCGACATCAAGCGGATCTGCGTGCTGACGCAGTACAAGTCGCACTCGCTGGACCGGCACATCACCACCACCTGGCGGATGTCCAGCCTGCTCGGCAACTACGTCACCCCGGTCCCCGCCCAGCAGCGCCTCGGCCCGCACTGGTACCTGGGCAGCGCCGACGCCATCCTGCAGTCACTGAACCTGATCTACGACGAACAGCCGGACCACGTGGTGGTGTTCGGCGCCGACCACGTGTACCGGATGGACCCGCGCCAGATGCTCGCCCAGCACATCGAGAGCGGCGCCGGCGTCACGGTCGCGGCGATCCGGACGCCGCGCTCGGAATCCGCCGCCTTCGGCGTGATCGTCCCGGGCCCGGACGGCCGGACCGTGGAGCGCTTCCTGGAGAAACCCGCCGACCCGCCCGGCCTCGCCGACGCCCCCGACTGCGTGTTCGCCTCCATGGGCAACTACGTCTTCACCACCAAGGCCCTGATCGAGGCGCTCCAGCGGGACGCCGAGGACGAGGACTCGGCGCACGACATGGGCGGCTCGATCCTGCCCCAGCTGACCGAGCGGGGCGAGGCGCACCTGTACGACTTCAGTACCAACCACGTGCCCGGCGAGACCAGCCGCGACCAGGGCTACTGGCGGGACGTCGGCACGCTGGACGCGTACTACGAGGCCCACATGGACCTGATCGCCGAGCGCCCCGCGTTCAACCTCTACAACCGGCAGTGGCCCATCTACACCCACTCCGGCCAGCTCTCGCCCGCCCGCTTCAACGCCGGCGGCATGGCGAGCGAGTCCATCATCAGCGCCGGCTGCCTGATCCGGGGCCAGGTCACGCGGTCGGTGCTGTCGCCGGGCGTGGTGGTCGAGCCCGGGGCCGTGGTGCAGGGCTCGGTGCTGCACGACAACGTCCACGTCGGGCGGGGCGCCGTGGTGCGCGGGGCGGTGCTCGACAAGAACGTCGAGGTGCCGCCGGGCGCGGCGATCGGCGTCACCCCGGAGCGGGACGCGGCGCTCTACACCGTGTCCAAGGGCGGGGTGATCGCGCTGGGGAAGGGGCAGCGGGTGCCGTAGCGGCGCCGCGTGCGCGTGGGGCCCCGGTGAGGCGTGGTGGCCGCCGGGGCCTTTGTCATGTCCCTGGACGGCTGACGGAATCCGTGCTGTTATGTCAACAACTGTTGGTGACAACGTTGTAGAGCACCATGCAGCGCACACAACAGAACACCGCACACAGCGGAAACCGGGACAGACCGAGCACTGAGCACCGAGTACTGAGCAGCGAGCCGTCACCTTCCTCACCGACGGAGGATCCGTGCGCACCAGACGACTCAGAGACCGTTTCGCGCTTCTCCTGGCCGCCGCACTGGGAGTCACCGGACTCACCGCGACCGGCCCGACCGCGAGCGCGGCGGAGGACGACCCGGTGGAGATCCACGGCCTGAAGGGCGAGTACTACACCCACTCCGCCCCCGGCGCCTTCGACTTCCACGAGCTCAAGGCCACCGCCTTCGACACCCACATCGACTTCGACAACCTGGAGCCGCGCCTGAACGTCACCACCGGCCGGTCGGACGACGTCAGCGTCCGCTGGACCGGGAAGATCGTGCCGGAGAGGACCGGCGCCCACACCTTCTCGATCATCGGCGACAACGGCTTCCGCCTGTGGATCGACGGCCGCCTCGCCATCGACCACTGGGTCGACGACTGGGACCGCGAACAGACCGCCGAGCCGATCGAGCTGACCGCGGGCCGCGCCTACGACATCAAGGTCGAGTACTTCGAGCACTACGGCGGCTCCAACCTCCACCTGCGCTGGACCGAACCCGGCGGCACCAAGGAACCCGTCCCGCAGTCGGCGTTCCGCCTCCCCGACGGCTTCGACTACGACGGCGCCCTCGCCGCCACCGTCCTCGCCTCCGGCCGCACCCTGAAACTCGACTTCCCGCAGCGGCTCGCCACGCCCCCGGCCGGCTTCACCGACCACCTGAACGCGGTGATCGGCGGCGCCGAGTGGCCCCTGAAGTCGGCGAAGCCCGACCCGGCCGACCCCAGGGCGCTGCTCGTCACCCTCGCCGAGCCCGTCGTCGGCAACAAGACCGGCACCGCCCGCGGCCGCGCCGACGTCCGCTACGACGGGCAGGGCGGTCTGGCCGCCGCCGGCGGCGACCCCGTGGACGCGTTCCTGAGCAGCGGCCCCAACCGCTCCACCCACGAACTGCGCACCGAGTGGGCCGACGAGGTGGGCCCGGACAACGCCCTCCCCGAGTACCCGCGCCCGCAGCTCACCCGCGAGGACTGGGTGAACCTCAACGGCCGCTGGCAGTTCGCCGCCGCCGAGGAGGGCGAGCGGCCGCCCGTCGGGAAGACGCTGAAGGAGCGCATCCTCGTCCCGTACCCGGTGGAGTCCCAGCTCTCCGGGATCCAGCGGCACGAGGACCGCATGTGGTACCGCCGCACCTTCACCGTCCCCCGCGACTGGCGCATCGGCTCCGACCGGCGGCTGCGGCTGAACTTCGGCGCGGTCGACTGGCGCTCCGAGGTGTACGTCAACGGCACGAAGGTCGCCACGCACGAGGGCGGCTACGACAAGTTCAGCGCCGACGTCACCGACGCGCTCGTGCCCGGCCGGACCCAGGAGCTCATCGTCGGCGTGTACGACCCCACCGACGCGGCGAACGGCGAGAACCCGCCGCTCGGCAAGCAGCGCCTGGACCCCAGCGGCATCTGGTACACGCCCAGCTCGGGCATCTGGCAGACGGTCTGGATGGAGCCGGTCGCCCGCGACCACGTCGACTCCCTCAAGCTCGTCCCCGACGTGCCCGGCGAGCGGCTCACGGTGGAGGCGAAGGGCGTCCGGGACGGCGTGCCGATCACGGCGACCGCGTACGACGGACGGCGCAAGGTCGCCACGGCGAGCGGCCGCACCGGGAAGCCGCTGACCCTGAGGATCAGGGACCCGCGCCTGTGGTCGCCCGACGACCCGTTCCTGTACGACCTGAGGGTGACCGTCGGCGCCGACCGCGTCGGCAGCTACTTCGGGATGCGCTCCGTCGGCGTCGAGCAGGTGGACGGCGTGCCGCGCACGGTCCTCAACGGCGAGCCGGTCTTCCTGATGGCCACGCTCGACCAGGGCTTCTGGCCCGACGGCCTGCACACCGCGCCCACCGACGAGGCCCTCGCGTACGACCTGCGCATGCACAAGGAGCTCGGCTTCAACTCCGTGCGCAAGCACATCAAGGTCGAACCGGACCGCTGGTTCTACTGGGCCGACCGGCTGGGGCTCATGGTGTGGCAGGACATGCCCTCCATGACGGCCGGGGTGAACCCGGGCGCCGAGGCCCGTGCCCGCTACGAGCGCGAGATGAAGCAGATGATCGACGAGCACCTCAACAGCCCGTCGATCGTCATGTGGGTCACCTTCAACGAGGGCTGGGGCCAGTACGACGTGGGCCGCATCGCCGAACAGGCCAAGGCCTGGGACCCCACCCGCCTGGTCAACAACCAGTCGGGGCTCAACCTCGGCGCCGACGGGAACGCCGGCGACATCATGGACGAGCACGGCTACCCCAGCCCGGCCCTCCCGCCCCGCCCGGACGGCAGGCGCGCCCTGGTCACCGGCGAGTACGGCGGCCTCGGCCTCGCCGTGCCCGGGCACGCCTGGTCGGTGCAGATGTCGTACATCGACGTCGACCCGAAGACCTACACCGACGACTACCTCACCAAGCTCGACGAGGTGCGCGCGCTGGTGTGCCGGGGCAGCAACGGTGCCGTGTACACCCAGATCACGGACGTCGAGGGCGAGCTCAACGGTCTGCTCACCTACGACCGCCGCGTCGTGAAGCCGGACGTGGCCCGGGTGAAGGCGGCGCACGACGCCCTGATCCGGGAGGCCTCCCTGGCGCGGCCCGCGGGCTGCGCGGCCGCGGAGGGCGCCGTGCGATGAAAGGTTCCTCCGGCGGCCCGCACCCGTCCGGGTGGCGTCCATCCCCCCGGCGGGCGCCGACCGCACCGCTGTAGCCCCGTAGGTCACCCGCGTCCCGCCCCTTCCGCCGCACGGTGGAAGGGGCGGAGACGTCACATAGTGTTAACTGTGCGTATCCGGATCGTACTTGACCGTAATCGGCCGGAGGCGATTGACTGCTGATCCGTTCCGCGCCCGATCCGACCCGTACGGCCGCCCTGTCCGGCCGTCCCGCCCGAGCCGCCCCGCCGCCGATGAGAGGCAAGCCCGTGACCGCAGACCCGCTCGCTCCTCTCGACCTGGCGTTCTGGAACCTGGAGTCCGCCGGTCACCCCATGCACCTGGCGGCGCTCGGTGTCTTCGCGGCCCGCTCGCCCTCCGCCGCCGCCCACGCGGCCGACCTGCTCGCCGCCCGGGCCGCCGCCGTACCCGGACTGCGGATGCGCATCCGGGACGTGTGGCAGCCGCTCACCGCGCGGCCGCCGCTGCGGCGCCCGTGGCCGGGCCCCGGCGAGTCGCTCGTCTCGGCCCTGCGCCGTCCGCTCGCCTCCGCCCTGCGCGGGTCGCTCGCCTTCGGCGGCGCCGAGCGGGAACCCGACCCCGGTTTCGACCCCCTGGACCACATCCGGCTGCACCCCCCGGCCGCCGACTTCCACGCCGAGGCCGGGCGGCTCATGGAACGCCCGCTGGAGCGCAGCCGGCCGCCCTGGGAGGCCCATGTGCTGCCGGGACGGGACGGCGCCTCGTTCGCGGTGCTGTTCAAGTTCCACCACGCCCTCGCCGACGGACTGCGCGCCCTCACCCTGGCCGCCGCGCTGATGGACCCGATGGACCTGCCCGCTCCCCGGCCCCGCCCGGCCGAGCCGCCGCGCGGGATGCTCCCGGACGTGCGCAGGGTGCCCGAACTCCTCCGCGACGCCCTGTCCGACGCCGGGCGGGCCCTGGACATCGGCGCCGCCGTCGCCCGGTCCACCCTCGACATGCGGTCCTCGCCCGCGCTCGGCTGCGCCCCCAGCGGCACCCGGCGCACCGCCGGCGCGGTGATCGACCTCGACGACGTGCACCGGATCCGCAAGAGCGCCGGCGGCACCGTCAACGACGTACTGATCGCGGTCGTCGCCGGCGCGCTGCGCCGCTGGCTCGACGAGCGCGGCGACGGCAGCGAGGGTGTCGCCCCCCGCGCCCTCGTCCCCGTCTCCCGGCGCCGGCCGCGCACCGCCCACCCGCAGGGCAACCGGCTCTCCGGGTACCTGCTGCGGCTGCCCGTCGGCGAGCGGGACCCGCTCGCGCGCCTCGCCCTGGTGCGCACCGCCATGGACCGCAACAAGGACGCGGGCCCCCACCGGGGCGCGGGTGCCGTCGCCCTGCTGGCCGACCACGTGCCGCCGCTCGGCCACCGGCTCGGCGGGCCGCTGCTCGGCCAGGCGGCCCGCCTCTGGTTCGACGTCCTGGTCACCAGCGTGCCGCTGCCCGGCTTCGGCCTGAGGCTCGGCGGCGACCCGCTCGGCGCGGTCTTCCCGCTCGCGCCGCTGGCCCCCGGACACTCCCTCGCGGTCGCGGTCTCCACCTACCGCGGGCGCGTCCACTACGGTCTGGTCGCCGACGGCGCGGCCGTCCCCGACGTCGACCGGCTGGCCCGCGCGATGTCCGAGGAGGTGCAGACGCTGCTCACGGTCTGCGACACCTGACCGCCGCGCCCGGTGACCTGCCCCTCCCCGGGGCGCTCCGGCCGGTGCGGCCCACCCGGGCGGGTTTGGCGCTGCGGCCCGGTGCTCCGTAAAATCCCCCGTTCGACAGCGGGCGCGACCGGAGCGCCGCGAGGGCAGAGCAGGGAACGGCAGCGGCGATGACGGTGACAGAGGACGGCCCCCGGGCCACGGACACGGTGGCGTACGGGCCCGGCATCGACCCGGAGCGGCTCGCCGTCTGCCTCGGCGTGATCGAGGAGCTCGACAAGCTCGACGTCGACCACCCCGACGCGATCAAGGTGCGCCGGGCCACCTCGCACCTCTACCGCATGGTCAAGCAGCGCCGTCGCCAGGAACGCCGGGCCGCCAAGACCGCCCACGACCGCGAGGTCACCGAGGCCACCGCGACCGGCTCCGCCCAGCGCATCGACGACGAGACCGAGGGCGTCCTGCCCTCCTCGCGGATCGCGCCGGGCCAGATCGCGGGGATACTCCAGCGCCCCCGCTCCTGCTACGTCTGCAAGACCCGCTACGTCGAGGTCGACTACTTCTACCACCAGCTCTGCCCGAAGTGCGCCGTCGAGAACCGGGCCCGGCGCGACGCCCGCGCCGACCTCACCGGCAAGCGCGCCCTGCTCACCGGCGGACGCGCCAAGATCGGCATGTACATAGCGCTGCGGCTGCTGCGCGACGGCGCGCACACCACGATCACCACCCGCTTCCCGAACGACGCCGTCCGCCGCTTCAAGGCCCAGCCCGACAGCGACGAGTGGATCCACCGGCTGAAGATCGTCGGCATCGACCTGCGCGACCCCGCCCAGGTCGTCGCGCTCGCCGACTCGGTCGCCGCCGCCGGTCCGCTGGACATCCTGATCAACAACGCCGCCCAGACCGTACGGCGCTCCCCGCAGGCCTACAGCGAGCTGGTCACCGCCGAGTCCGCCCCGCTGCCCGCCGGTGAACTGCCCGCCGCCGAGGTGATCGGCACCTTCAACTCCGGCGCGGTGGCCGAGCTCCCGGTCGCCGGGGGCGGCGCGCTCACCGCGCAGGACGTCACCGGCCTGGCGCTGGTCTCCGGGTCCGCCTCCCTCGAGCGCATCGCCGCCGGTACCGCGATCGACGCCGGCGGTCTGGTCCCGGACCTGCACGACACCAACAGCTGGGTGCAGACGGTGGAGGAGGTCACCCCGATCGAGCTGCTCGAGGTCCAGCTCTGCAACTCCACCGCGCCGTTCCTCCTCATCAGCCGGCTCCGCCCGGCCATGGCGGCCTCCCCGGCCCGGCGGACGTACATCGTGAACGTCTCCGCCATGGAGGGCGTCTTCGCCCGCGGCTACAAGGGCGCCGGCCACCCGCACACCAACATGGCCAAGGCCGCCCTGAACATGCTCACGCGCACCAGCGCCCAGGAGATGTTCGACAAGGACCGCATCCTGATGACGGCCGTCGACACCGGCTGGATCACCGACGAGCGTCCCCATCCGGACAAGGTGCGCCTCGCCGAGGCCGGCTTCCACGCCCCGCTCGACCTGGTCGACGGCGCGGCCCGCGTCTACGACCCCATCGTCCGCGGTGAGGCGGGCGAGGACCTGTACGGCGTCTTCCTGAAGGACTACGCGCCCGGCAAGTGGTGACGGGGAGGGACTGAGGCCGACAGGCCGTCAGTCCACCGCCCCCAGCCGTGAGTTGCGCGCCGCCAGCAGCTCCAGCACGGTGCGCCAGTCCTCCAGGACCCCGGCGTCGAAGCAGGCGGTGCGGGCCTCCTCGTCCGCCGCGCGCAGGGCGAGGAGGTCGTCGTCGGCGGGGAGGTCGCTCCGGGGGTGGCGGCGTACCAGACCGGCGACCCGCTCGCCGAGCAGGGCCCGGACCGCGTCCGCCGCACGGTCGGCCCGTTCCGCCGGCCCGCCCGGCCACAGCGGCAGGCCGACGGGCCGCACCAGGCCGGCCACCTGGAGCTCCTTGTCCGCGGGCCGGCCGCGGCGGAGCAACGCGGCGGTCCGCAGCGCGTGGTCGTGGGCGTCGACCGCGGTGCCGCCCCTGCCCGGCACCGTCCGGGTGCCCCGGCACGCGTGCAGCAGGTCCATCAGCTCCTCGACGGTGCGCAGCTCCATGCGCCGGTCCTCCCGGGAGACAGCCGTTGCCGTGCGGCAGCAGACCATGACGAGCTTGCGCGTCGGCCAACGGGGCCTGAACTTCGCCCTGACCGCGCGGTCTTCTCGAGAACGTCGACGCCCTGTAGTCCGAATGAGTGACTGAACGCACGTGCGCCAGTGGCGACATAAGGGCATATTGGGGGTCAACCCGCACTGCTGGACACATGATTGTTACCCACGGTTTTCAGCCCCATCGAGCGGGGTGCCGCTCATTTGGTTAATCTGATGCGGACGGACAGCAGCAAAGGGTCCTACCCACACCCACGGTCCGTCATGGGACAAGCCGGTTCACAACGGTCTGCTCTCCCTCGAGTCGCCGGCGCCACCGCGTCCGAATCACTATTCGACCCAGGCCCAGGCGGACGTCGGGCGCACGGTGCGGCAGGACCGGCGCGGCACGTCCCGAGGGTGACCGACACATAAGGAGTGCGCGGTGACACCGGAGATGACGAATCGAGAACAGCGCCCGGAGGAACCTCCGGAGCACGCGGGCCGCCGACCCGGGCAGCTCGGCGGCCTGGACGTGTGGCCCCGGTCGGCTCCGATCCGCAGCCTGGACGTGTGGGCCCGGTCGGCTCCGATCCGCCTCGCGGGCTACGAGGACGACCTCGCCGAGCCCCACATCCTCCCCAGCGTCGACTGACGCCGCCGTCTCCCCGCGCTCACCGGACACAGGGGCGTGCCAGACTCGCGCCCATGCAGATCAGGGAAGCCGCCGCTGACGACTGGCCGCGCATCTGGCCGTTCTGGCACCGCATCGTCGCCGCGGGCGACACCTACACATGGGACCCGGACACCTCCGAGGAGGACGCCCGGGCCCTGTGGATGAACCCGGCGAAACAGGTCTACGTCGTCGAGGACGACACCGGGGCCGTCGTCGCCTCCGCCTACCTCACCCCCAACTACGGTGGCCCGGCCGCCCGGATCGCCAACGCCGGTTTCATGGTCGACCCGGACCGGACCGGCCTGGGCCTCGGCCGTGTCCTGGCCGAGCACGTCCTGGCCGAGGCCCGGGCGGCCGGCTACCGGGGCATGGTGTTCAACGCCGTCGTCGAGACCAACCCGGCCGTGAAGCTGTGGACGTCGCTGGGGTTCGAGATCCTCGGGACGGTTCCCGAGGCGTACGAGCACCCCCGGCACGGCCGGGTCGGGCTGCACATCATGTACCGGGCGCTGTGACCGGAGGTCCCCTTCCTACGGCCGGACGTAGGGCCGGGTCATGATCTCCATGTTGTGGCCGTCCGGGTCGTCGAAGTAGGCGCCGCGACCGCCGAACAGGTCGTTGACCCGGCCGGGCTCGGTGTGGCTCGGATCGGCGTAGTAGGTGACCCCGACCGCCTCCAGGCGGGCGATCATCGTGTCGAACTGCTCCTCGGGCACGAGGAACGCGTAGTGCTGCGCCTGTATCGGCCGGTCCCGCTGCTCGTAGTAGTCGAGCGTCACCCCGTTGCCGAGGTCGACGGGCAGGAACGGCCCGAACGGGGCGCCGACCTTCAGGCCCAGGATCGTGGCGAGGAACTCCGCCGACAGGTGCCGGTCGTGGGCGAGGACGACGGTGTGGTTCAACTGGACGGTCCGGACCGGCGGTTCGGCCGTGGACGCGTGCTGTGCTTCGGGCATGGCTGGATTCGGCTCCGGGATGTCGTGCGCCTCGGGTGTGTCGCGGAAGAGGCGCGGTGGAGGAAATCAAGGAAACAGAGAAACGGGGGAACGGGGGAGCGCGGAGAAGAAGGCGGGGCGCGTGCCCTCCCCGGCTCCCGGCCCGGTCCGGGCGGGAGGGGCTCCACCGGCCTCACTCCGAGGCCGGGAGCGCCTCACGTGTATGGCCCACGGCCGACCCGGCAGTCACCCGGCCGACTCTAGGCACTCGCCGCGGACCGCGGCAACGTCGTTTCCGGCCCGATCCGCCGGACGCCCTGGTCCAGGGGCGCGGTCCGGCGCCACGGGTGCCGCTGTTCCAGCTGCCCGGCGATCTCCAGCAGATCGGCCTCCGACCCCGGGCGGCCCACCAGCTGGACCGCGCAGGGCGCGCCGGACGGCAGGGTGCCGAACGGCACGGACATCGCGGGCCAGCCCGTCAGGTTCCAGGGCGGGGTCAGCGGCGAGTACGCCGAGTTGGCGGCCACGTTCCGCAGCCAGCCCCGCTCGTGCCAGGGCCCCGCCTCGGGGGAGCGGCGGGCCAGCGCCGGGGTGAGCAGGACGTCGTGCTCGGTGAAGAACGGCTCCAGCCGCTGCCTCAGCCGCTCCCGGCCGGTTCCGGAACGCACGGTGTGCTCGCAGCGCCGGCCGATGGCCGCGTGCACCCGGGTGCGCCGCGTCAGCAGACGGGCGTCGAGACCGCGTGCGTCCACGGCCGTCCCCGCCGTCCAGTGGGCCAGCGCGGTCACGCCCAGCGACACCGGATACGGCGGATCGGCCCGCCGCACCTGGTGCCCGGCCTTGATCAGCACCCCGGCGGCCTCCCGGACGGCCGCCGCGTACGGCTTGGTCACGGTGACGCCGGCCAGCGGGCTGCGCAGGGACACGGCGATCCTGTGGGTGGCGGCCCCGGGGCGGCGCACGGCCCCGGGGCCGGCGAGGACCGCGAACACCAGACGGGCGTCCTCGACCGTCGTGGCGAGCGGCCCGTTCTCCGACATCCCGAACCAGTCGCCGTCCCCGATGCCCGCCGGCACGACCTTGCGGCCCGGTTTGATGGTCACCAGACCGCAGTTGGCGGCCGGTATGCGCAGCGAGCCCATGCCGTCGTTGCCGAGGGCGATCGGCACCATCCCGGCGGCGACGGCGGCGGCGCTGCCCCCGGACGAACCGCCCGCGCTGCGCGCGGGGTCCCAGGGGTTGCGGGCGGTGCCGTGGACGCCCTCGGTGGTGCCGAAGACGCACAGCTCCGGCACGTTCGTCAGCCCCACGACCACCGCGCCCGCCGCCCGCAGCCGGGCCACCGTCTCGTGGTCCCGCTCGGCGGGCGTGTCCGGGGTCGCGGCGGACCCGACGCGCATGCTCTCACCGCGCACGGCGAGGTTGTCCTTGACGGCCACGGGCACTCCGGCCAGGGGCAGTTCCCCCAGATCGGTGCGGGCGGCCACCTCGTCGGCCTCGGCGAGCGCGGCCCCGGCCCGCACCGCGTGGTCGGCGGTGGCCAGCGCGTGGGTGAACCCGGCGCAGACCACGTTGACGTCCAGCACGGCCGGCCCGGGCATGTCGAGGCGTGCGGCGACCCGGGCGGCCATGTTGGGCGAGCGGTCGATCGCGGTGGACGTGGCGACCAGCACCAGGTCGATGTCGGCGGGTGTCCGGCCGGCCGCCGCGAGCGCCTTGGCGGCGGCGTGCGCGGCCAGTTCGTCGACCGGCTCGTCGGGCCCCGCGACGTGACGGGTGCGGATGCCCACCCGGCTCGTGATCCACTCGTCGCTGGTGTCGACCATGCCCGCCAGGTCCTCGTTGGTGAGCACCCCGGCGGGCTGGTAGTGGCCGACGGCGACGATGCGCGAGCCGATCATGGGTGGATCCCCCTCGTGGTTCGGTTGCGGGATGCACCAGTCTGATCAGTGACTCACGGGTACGGGGGCAGGTGAAGTGACAGGAATCGGGTGTCGGGCTTGTCGGCTTCGGTCAGGCCCCCGCGCACGACCGCCCGGGGCCCGCGGTCACCCGGTGAACAGCTGCGCCGCCTTCCGCACGAGCTCGTAGAGGCCGTAGGCGAGCGGCACCCCCACCCACAGCCAGGCGAAGGCGATCAGCCCGCGACGGCCGGGGCTGGGCGGGCTCTGACTGCTGTCGCCGGTCATCGGCGGCCTCCTTCGGGGCCTCGGGGCCCGGGACGTGGTGGCGGGGGTGGACGGGCCGGACCAGTTCGTTGGCGACGAAGCCGGCGACCAGTAGCCCGATCATGATCAGGAACGACAGCCCGTACAGCGACGAGCCGTGCCGGCCCGCCTCCTCCTGGCGGTCGGCCACCCAGTTCACGATCAGCGGCCCGAGCACGCCGGCCGTGGACCAGGCGGTGAGCAGCCGCCCGTGGATCGCGCCGACCTGGTAGGTGCCGAAGAGGTCCTTCAGATACGCCGGGACCGTCGCGAAGCCGCCCCCGTAGAAGGAGAGGATCACCAGCGCGCACAGCACGAACAGCGGCTTGGAGGAGTCGCCGAACAGGGCGATCAGCGCGTACATCAGCGCGCCGGCGCCCAGGTAGAGGCGGTAGACGTTCTTCCGGCCGATCAGGTCGGAGGTGGACGACCAGCCGATGCGGCCCGCCATGTTCGCCGCCGACAGCAGCGCGACGAAGCCGGCCGCGGCCGTCGCCGAGACCGGCGCGGAGGTGTCGGCGAAGAAGTCGGTGATCATCGGCGCGGCCTTCTCCAGGATGCCGATGCCGGCGGTGACGTTCGTGCAGAGCACGACCCACAGCAGCCAGAACTGCGGGGTGCGCACCGCGGCGCGGGCCGGGACCTGCGGCCCGGTGGGCACGGCCGGACCGCCCGCCGCCGGCCGCCCGGTGCGCGGCACCCGCACGAGCACCACGCCGAGCAGCATGAACACCGCGTAGGTCAGCCCGTGCACGAGGAAGGCGAGCGCGATGCCGGCGTTGTCGGCGCCGAAGGACTCGAGCATCCGCGCCGACCAGGGCGAGGCGATCAGCGCGCCGCCGCCGAAGCCCATGATGGCGATGCCGGTGGCCATGCCGGGCCGGTCCGGGAACCACTTGATGAGCGTCGACACGGGCGAGATGTACCCGATGCCGAGGCCGATGCCGCCGACGAAGCCGTAGCCGAGGACGATCAGCCAGTACTGCCCGGTGGCCGCGCCGAGGGCGGAGAGCAGGAAACCGGAGGAGAAGCAGACCAGGGCGACGGTCATCGCCCAGCGCGGGCCGTTGCGTTCGACCAGTGTGCCGCCGAAGGCGGCGGACAGGCCGAGCATGACGATGCCGAGCTGGAAGGGCAGCGCGCTCTGGGTGCCGCTGAGGCCCAGCGCGGACTCGAGCGGCGGCTTGAACACGCTCCACGCGTAGGCCTGGCCGATGGAGAGGTGGACGGAGAGGGCGGCGGGCGGAACCAGCCAGCGGCTCCAGCCCGGGGGTGCGGTGGGGGGACTCATGGGTCCCCAACCGTAGGGAGGGGCGGGGCTGTTGAGAAGGCGGTTGAGCAGACAACCACTGGTACTGCACAAAGCCTTGCTGGCATAACCTCCATACTGTAGACAATATTTCGTCGACAGAGTCAGTGGTTCCTCGGTATCCCTCGACCGGACGGAGCTCCCATCGCCATGAAAGTCGCAGTCCTCGGCGCCGGGGCGATCGGCGCCTACGTCGGTGCCGCGCTCCACCGTGCGGGCGCCGACGTGCATCTCATCGCCCGTGGACCGCACCTGGCGGCCATGAGGCGGTACGGAGTACGGGTGCGCAGCCCCCGCGGCGATTTCACCGCCCGCCCCCGTGCCACCGACGACCCGGCCGAAGTGGGCCCCGTCGACTACGTCTTCCTCGGGCTGAAGGCCCACTCGTACGCGGCGTGCGGGCCGCTGGTCGAGCCGCTGCTGCACGGCACCACGGCGGTGGTGGCCGCCCAGAACGGCGTCCCCTGGTGGTACTTCCACCGGCACGGCGGACCGTACGACGGCCGCCGCCTGGAGAGTGTGGACCCCGGCGGCGCGGTCAGTGCGGTGCTCGCGCCCGAACGGGCCGTCGGCTGCGTCGTCTACGCGGCCACCGAACTCGAACAGCCCGGTGTCGTGCGCCATGTGGAAGGCACCCGGTTCTCGATCGGCGAACCCGACCGCAGCGTCTCCGCGCGCTGTCTGGCGCTGAGCGAGGCGATGCGGGCGGGCGGTCTGAAGTGCCCGGTCGAGCCGGACCTGCGCAACGACATCTGGCTGAAGCTGCTGGGCAACATCTCCTTCAACCCGATCAGTGCGCTCGCGCGCGCCACCATGCGGCAGATGTGCCTGCACGGCGGCACCCGGGAGGTCATCGGGACGATGATGGCCGAGACGCTGGCGGTGGCCCGGGCCCTCGGCTGCGAGGTCGGCGTCTCCGTCGAGCGCCGTCTGGCCGGCGCCGAGCGCGTCGGCGACCACCGCACCTCCACGCTCCAGGACCTGGAGCGCGGCAAGCCGCTGGAGCTCGACGTCCTGCTCGCCGCGGTCGTCGAACTGGCGGGGATCACCGGTGTGGAGGTGCCCACCCTGCGCACCGTGCACGCCATCTCGGACCTGCTCGCCCTGAGGAGCGCCGCATGAGGAAGCGTCAGCCGAAGACCTACACCCGGCTCACCCATCCCCTGGTCAGGGACTCCCGGGACGAACCGTTCCGGCGGGCGACCTGGGAGGAGGCCCTGGACCGGACCGCCCGCGGACTCGGCGCCGCGCGCGGCGCGTTCGGGATGTTCTCCTGCGCCCGCGCGACCAACGAGATGAACTACGTGGCGCAGAAGTTCGCCCGGGTCGTCATGGGCACCAACAACGTCGACTCGTGCAACCGCACCTGCCACGCGCCGTCCGTCGCCGGCCTGTCGGCCGCGTTCGGCTCCGGCGGCGGGACGTCGTCGTACGAGGAGGTCGAGCACACCGACGTCATCGTGATGTGGGGCTCCAACGCCCGCTTCGCGCATCCGATCTTCTTCCAGCACGTGCTCAGGGGCATCCGCAACGGGGCCCGGATGTACGCGGTCGACCCGCGCCGGACGTCCACCGCCGAGTGGGCGGAGAGCTGGCTCGGGCTGAACGTCGGCACCGACATCCCGATGGCGCACGCGATCGGCCGCGAGATCATCCACGCCGGCCTGGTCGACGAGGCGTTCGTCCGGCGGGCGACCACCGGCTTCGAGGAGTACCGGGCACTGGTCGAACCGTGGACGCCGTCCCTCGCCGAGAAGGTGACGGGCGTACCGGCCGCCGCCGTACGGGAGCTGGCGCACGCCTACGCCCGCGCCGAGCGCGCCCAGCTGTGCTGGACCCTCGGCATCACCGAGCACCACAACGGCACCGACAACGTCCGCGCCCTGGTCAACCTCTCCCTGCTCACCGGCCACGTCGGCCGCTACGGCTCGGGCCTGCAGCCGCTGCGCGGCCAGAACAACGTGCAGGGCGGCGGCGACATGGGCGCGATCCCCAACCGCCTGCCCGGCTTCCAGGACATCCTCGACGCGGACGTCCGGCTGAAGTTCGAGTCCGCCTGGGGCACCACCGTCCAGCCGCGCTACGGGCTGAACCTGACGGAGATGTTCGAGGCCATGGAGGACGGTTCGCTGCGGGCCGTCTACTGCATCGGCGAGAACCCGGCCCAGTCGGAGGCGGACGCCGGGCAGGCCGTACGGCGGCTGCGGTCGCTGGACTTCCTCGTCGTGCAGGACATCTTCCTCACGAAGACCGCCGAACTGGCGGACGTGGTCCTGCCCGCGACCGCCGGCTGGGCGGAGACCGAGGGCACCACCACCAACAGCGAGCGGCGGGTGCAGCGCGTCCGCCGGGCCGTCGCCCCGCCCGGCGAGGCGCGCGAGGACATCGACATCATCTGCGACCTCGCCGCCCGCCTCGGCCACGACTGGAAGTACGCCGACGCCGAGGCCGTCTGGAACGAGCTGCGCTCGGTCTCCCCGGACCACTACGGCATGACGTACGAGCGGCTGGAGGAGCACCAGGGCATCCAGTGGCCGTGCCCCAGCACCGACGCGATCGAACCGACCTACCTGCACGGCAGGTTGTGGGAGAAGGACCCGGTGCGGCGGGGCCGGCCCGCGCCGTTCGGGCTCGTGCGGCACGACCCGCCGGTCGACCTCACCGACGAGGAGTACCCGATCCGGCTCACCACCGGGCGGCGGCTCGACTCGTACAACACCGGTGTGCAGAGCGGCGGTTTCCCCTCTCCGCTGCGTCGCGGCGAGCACGTCGAGCTGTGCCCGGAGGACGCCGAGCGGTACGGCGTCGTGGTCGGCGAGGAGGTGCGGGTGTCCTCGCGGCGCGGGTCCGTGCTGGCGCCGGTGTGGATCGACACCTCGCTGCGGCCGGGGCTCGCGTTCATGACGTTCCACTTTCCCGACGAGGTGGACACCAACCGGCTGACGATCGAGGCGAACTGCCCGATCGCGGGGACGGCGGAGTTCAAGGCGTCGGCGATCCGGATCGAGAAGCTCCCGGCTCCGACACACGTGAGGTGAGCGACCGTGGACCTGCACTTCGGCGACAGCGAGCCCACCGACGAGGAACGGGCGGCCGTCGACGCGCTGCTCGGGCCCCCCGAGTCCTCCTGGGAGGGCGCCGACCGCTCCGACACGGACCTCAGGTGGGCCCGCGGCGGACGCGAGGCCCGCGACCGGCGCGACCTGCTGCTGCCGGGCCTGCACGCCGTCAACGACCGGGTCGGCTGGATCAGCGAGGGCGCCCTGAACTACCTGTGCCGCCGGCTCACCGTGCCGCCGGCCGAGGCGTACGGGGTGGCCACGTTCTACGCGATGTTCTCGCTCCGGCCGCGCCCGGCGACCGTGCTGCACGTGTGCACGGACCTGACGTGCGCGGCGGCCGGGGCGGACGACCTGTGCGCCGGGGCCGAGGCGCGGCTCGGTCCCGGCAGCGGGGTGGCCGTGGAACGCAGCCCCTGCCTGGGCCTGTGCGAACGCGCCCCCGCGGCGCTCGCCGTCAGGGCCGGGGACCCGGCGCGCACGGCGGTGTCGGCGCCGGCGACGGTGGCGGCCGCCGTGCGCGCGGCGGGCGCACCGGACGCGGCGCCCGCGGAGCCGCCGGCGGTGACGGCGGTGCCGCAGGCGGGCGACCCGTCGCTGACCCTGCTGGGCCGGGTCGGCGTGGTCGATCCCGCGTCGCTGGACGACTACCGCGCGCACGGCGGCTACACGGCGCTGCGCCGGGCCTTCGCACTGGGGCCCGCCGGGGTGATCCGGGAGGTCACCGACTCGGGTCTGGTCGGCCGCGGGGGCGCCGCCTTCCCCACCGGCCGCAAGTGGCAGGCCACGGCGTCCCGGCCGGACCGCCCGCACTACCTCGTGTGCAACGCCGACGAGTCCGAGCCCGGCACCTTCAAGGACCGGGTGATCATGGAGGGCGACCCGTACGCCCTGGTGGAGGCGATGACGATCGCCGCCTACGCGACCGGCGCGCACACCGGCCACCTCTACCTGCGCGGCGAGTACCCGCGGGCGCTGCTCCGGATGCGCCACGCCGTCGACCGGGCGCGCGCCCGCGGTCTGCTCGGCGACGACATCCTGGGCCAGGGCTACGCCTTCGACATCGAGATCCGGCGCGGCGCCGGCGCCTACGTCTGCGGCGAGGAGACCGCGCTGTTCAACTCCATCGAGGGGTACCGGGGCGAGCCCCGCTCCAAGCCCCCGTTCCCGGTGGAGAAGGGCCTGTTCGGCAAGCCGACGGTCGAGAACAACGTCGAGACGCTGGTCAACGTGCTGCCGATCCTCACCCGGGGCGCACCGGCGTACGCGGCGACCGGCACCCCGGACTCCACCGGCACCAAGCTGTTCTGCGTGTCGGGCAGCGTGGAGCGGCCCGGGGTCTACGAGGTGCCGTTCGGCACCACGCTGGGCGGGCTGCTGGAGCCGGCCGGGGTGCGCGAGGGGCTGCGGGCGGTCCTGCTCGGCGGGGCGGCCGGCGGTTTCGTCCGCGCCGACGAGCTGGACATCCCGCTCACCTTCGAGGGCACGCGCGAGGCGGGCACGACACTCGGCTCGGGGGTCGTGATGGCCTTCGACGACACGGTGCCGCTACCCCGCCTGCTGCTGCGCATCGCCCGGTTCTTCCGGGACGAGTCGTGCGGGCAGTGCGTGCCCTGCCGGGTGGGGACCGTGCGCCAGGAGGAGGCGCTGCACCGCATCGTCGAACGCACCGGTGCCGACGCCGCCGGTGACATCGCCCTGCTGCGCGAGGTCGGCCGCGCGATGCGGGACGCCTCGATCTGCGGTCTGGGGCAGACCGCGTGGAACGCCGTGGAATCCGCCATCGACCGTCTGGGGGCGTACGAATGACCGTGACACCGCTGGGTATCCCCCGCCGTCTGCTGGAGTTCACCCTCGACGGCGAGCCGGTCCGGGTCCCCGAGGGGACGACGATCCTGGACGCCTGCCGGGCGGCGGGCAAGGACGTCCCGACCCTCTGCGAGGGCGACACGCTCCGGCCGAAGAACGCCTGCCGGGTCTGCGTGGTGGAGGTCGAGGGCTCGCGCACCCTGGTCCCGGCCTGCTCGCGCAGGGCCGAGCCGGGCATGGAGGTGCGCACCGGCACCGAGCGGGCCCGGCACAGCCGGAAGGTCGTCCTCGAGCTGCTCGCCTCCTCGGTCGACCTGTCGACCACCCCCCGGGTCGCCGGGTGGCTCGAGGAGTACGGGGCGGAACCGGACCGCTTCGGCCCGGACGCCGCCCGCCTCGGCGAGGAACCGAGGATCGACAACGACCTGTACGTGCGCGACTACGACAAGTGCATCCTCTGCTACAAGTGCGTGGACGCCTGCGGCGAGCAGTGGCAGAACACCTTCGCGATCTCGGTCGCGGGGCGCGGCTTCGACGCCCGGATCGCCGTGGAGCACGACGCCGCGCTGACCGACTCGGCGTGCGTGTACTGCGGGAACTGCATCGAGGTGTGCCCGACGGGCGCGCTGTCGTTCAAGTCGGAGTTCGACATGCGGGCGGCGGGTACGTGGGACGAGTCGAAGCAGACGCGGACGACGACCGTGTGCGCCTACTGCGGCGTGGGCTGCAACGTCACCCTGCACGTGCAGGACAATGAGATCGTGAAGGTCACCTCGCCGCACGACAACCCGGTGACCCACGGCAACCTGTGCATCAAGGGACGCTTCGGCTACCAGCACGTACAGAACCGGGACTGATCAGGACTGGGGACATGGGACGAGTCACGGAACGACGCAAGGTGATCCGCATCCGGGACGGGGTGGTGTCCAGCCGCCCGGACACGCTCGTCACCGAGGAACCCCTGGAGATCCGGCTGAACGGCCGGCCGCTGGCGATCACCATGCGCACCCCGGGGGACGACTTCGCGCTGGCGGCCGGGTTCCTGGTGAGCGAGGGCGTCCTGGCCGGCGCGTCCGACCTGCAGAACATCGTCTACTGCGCCGGGGCGACGGCCGACGGGTCGAACACCTACAACGTGGTGGACGTGAGGACCGCGCCCGGCGTGGTGATCCCGGACATCACGCTCGAGCGCAACGTGTACACCACCTCGTCCTGCGGCCTGTGCGGCAAGGCGAGCCTGGACGCGGTGCGCACCACGACCCGCCACCCCCTCGCCGACACTCCCCCGCTGCGTCTGACCCCGGAGCTGCTGGCGGCCCTGCCCGACCGGCTGCGGGCGGCCCAGCGGGTCTTCGACCGCACCGGCGGTCTGCACGCGGCGGCCCTGTTCGACGAGGAGGGCGAGCTCCTCGACGTGCGCGAGGACGTGGGCCGGCACAACGCGGTCGACAAGCTGGTCGGCCGTGCCCTGCAGGACGGGAGGCTGCCGCTGTCGCGGACGGTCCTCATGGTCTCCGGCCGTGCCTCCTTCGAACTGGCGCAGAAGGCGGTGATGGCCGGCGTCCCGGTGCTGGCAGCCGTCTCGGCCCCGTCGTCCCTGGCGGTGGACCTGGCGGCGGAGACGGGGCTGACGCTGGTGGGCTTCCTTCGGGGAAGTTCCATGAACGTGTACGCGGGGGAGGACCGCATCGCCCTGCGGGCCGCGGCCGCCCGGGGCTGACCGGCCCCCGCGACACGGCGGCGGGGCCCCTGCCGGCGGGGAGCGCCCCCTGCGCCGCGGGGCTCCGCCTCAAGGACCGCAGGACCGGCGGGGAGCCGGCCTCGGTTCGTGGGTCTTCGTGGGCCGGTGGGAGGCCGACCCCCGAGTCGTGAGACCGGTGATGAACCGGCCCCCGAGGCGTGAGGTCGCCGAAGAGCCGATCCCCGGGGCGTGCCCCTGCCCCATGGACCGGAGCCACGTCGGCCACTAACGTCCCGGAGCGTGCCCGACGACGCAGCACGCGCACGACGACGGACGGGGACCGGGATCGGCCTGCTGCTGGCCCTGGTCCTCGGGGCGGCGCTGCTCACCGCGCTCCCGGAGGACGACGACCACCCGCGGGACGGCACCGCCTGCACACCGCGCACCGTCGCCTCCTGGTCCGCCGACACCGCCCTCACCTCCGAGTTCGCCCGCTACGGCGACGACGCCACCCGCACCGACGACTGGACCGGCGGCGACGGCACCCACTCGGTGCGGCTGCCCGACGGCCGGCTGCTGTGGCTGTTCTCCGACACCTACCTGGGCCGTGTGCACCGCCCGCCCAACCCGGTCGGCGAGTCCTCCGCCTGGCGGGACGTCACCGCCCCGCTGGTGCGCAACTCGGCGGTGCTGATGCGCGACGGCCGCCTGGAGCGCACCCTCCCCG
>NZ_MSGP01000389.1 GCF_002078235.1 Streptomyces viridosporus | reverse complement strand
CCTCTGCCCCGAATGCGGCCTGGCCGGCGAACGCCGGCCCACCCACACCGGACGGCACGTCCTCCTCGAACCCGGCTACACCCTCCCCGCCCACCTCGTGCCCGGCGGGCACCGCTGGTACCTCGGTGGCGACGGCACCGCCTGGAACGGCGGCTTCGACGAGCCCCCGCCCGGCACCACCTGCCGCATCCCGCACCGGCTCGCCTGCCCCGGCCTCACGCTCGACGAGATCCGACCGTGGCGGTGGCTGGAGGCGGTCCGGGAGTTCAACACGGACCGGGCACGGCGGAAGGCGGACGAGGGCGACTTCCCGGGAGTTCTGCCCGACGTCGGCTGACCGCCCCGGACACCGCCGTCCGCACCGCCCCGTTCGGGGACGTCGGCCACCGCGGCACGGCGGAGCCGCGTTCCGGCTCCGCCGCGCTCCTCCCGGAGGCGCCGGGGTCCACTCCGTACCGGAGTCGGCCCGGACCGCCGCCACTGAGACCCTCCCTCAGGGAAGTCGTGCGATCTCGTTCCCCTCAGGTGGTCAGCGGCCTTCGCCCATGGCCTTGCGGACGGCGTCCTTGGTGCGGTCCATGAGTGCGGCGACGGGGCCGAGGGCGACGTTGGCCGCCGCGGTCTGGACGCCGGGGTGCGGCCGGGTGGGCGCCATGGCCTCGGCCGCCTTCACGGCCTTCGCCATGGTGGCCAGGGTCTTGGCGTCGGCGTTGCGGTAGATGTGGGTGAACTCGTAGCGTTCCTCGGCCCGGGCGTGCTCCTGGACGTCCGTGCGGAGCTTCACGAGACGGGGCATGAAGGTCGGGTCCTCGGTGTCCATCTCGTCCATCTCGGCGAGGGTCTCCTTGGCCGTCTTCTCCTCGGCGAGACGGTCCTCGACGATCTGCTCACCGCCGGGAAAGGCGTGGCGGGCGTAGGGATGGACGACCTCCTGCTCGGCGGTCTCGTGTACGGCCAGCAGCCGCACCAGCCGGCGGAACGCGTCCTGGCGCTCCGCGCCGGTGCAGGCCTCCACCTCGTCGAAGAGGTTGCGGATGTCACCGTGCTGGCGCTTCAGCAGCGCCACCACGTCGTCGTCCGGGGCGTAGTCGTCGCCGGCGTGCGGGGTGTGCAGCTCGGACATGTGCGCCCCTCACTTCTCGCGCATGGCGGGGTCGGGGTGCTCGCCCTCGGACTGCACGCGGTACTCGCGGCCGAACATGTCGTCGTGCTGGGCCATGACCCGCTCGCTCGGCGGCTGCTCGCCGCCGTGGATCTGCTCCTGCAGCTTCTCGAACCGCTCGTGCGCCTCGCGCACGTAGCCCGCGCCCAGTGTGGTCAGGTCCATCTGGGTGTCCAGCAGCTCGCGCAGGTACTGCTTGTTCGGCTCGAAGGTGAGCACGTTCGGCAGCTCGGGGGCCAGGACCTCCTGCGGTTCGCGGCCGTCGTGCCGGCGCATCAGGTCGCAGGCGGTGTGCAGGTGCTCCAGCTCCATGTTCAGGTGCAGCTCCCAGATCGCCTTGACCTTGGGGTCGCTCTCCTGCTGCATGAACGAGTAGTACAGGTAGCACTCGTTGTACTCGTGGTTGACCAGCTGCTCCCACCACGTCTCGCCCGGGTCGACCAGCGACTCGTAGTGCGTGACGTGCTCCTCCTCGATCAGCCCGATCTCCTGGTAGAGCTGGCGGGCGATCGGCTCCATGTAGGTGGGGCCGGTGTTCATGTAGAAGTTCATCGTCTGCTGCTCCGTCGACATGATCGTCAACGCGTGCAGCTTCGACAGCGGATGCGCGACGTTCCTGTCGTACGGGTCGCGGACGTTGTCGACCGGGTTGCGGTGGTGGTACTTCGTCGGCCGGCCGGGCATGACCTCGGTGAGGTTGTCGACGATCGACTCCGCCTTGCGGTGCTCGATCATCTCGTACAGGTTCGCGTACCGGTACAGGTGGTCGAAGTCCTCCAGCACACCGAACTCGTACGCCTGCTTCAGATACGGATCCGGTTCCATCCGCGCCACCCACGCCGTCAGGTCCACCGCGACCTGCTCGTAGGCGATCGTCGTCTCCAGCACGGAGGAGACGCCGGGGAGGAGCCAGTTGACCGCCTTCTGCTGCTGGGCCTCGATGTAGCGGGTCCGGGCCAGCTGCCGCTTGATCTCGGGATCGGGTGTGTGGCGGGCGAGCTGGTGGCTGAACAGGATCGCCTCGACCTCGATGCCGTTCATCGTGATGATGCGGCACCGGGTGTACGGGTCGCAGCGGTCCGGGTCGATCGGGTCCACGTTCAGCTCGCGCCAGTTGCGCAGTTGGCGGTCGAGCGGGATGCCCCGCTGTTCCAGGGGATTGAACGTCACGGGCACTCTCCTCGTCGAGGGGCCGAGCGGGCGGAGTGCCCCGTGACCGTCATCCCCGTCCTGGAGGAGGCAGAGGCACCGGTCTCATGCTTGGGCCGTTCGGGGACGCCCGCCACCGTGGGCGCCCATACGGGTCACCCGGGCCCCGGGGACGGGGGTGGTGCCGTTCGCCCAGGAGGCACACGGCACCACGGCACGTCGCGGGTCCGCCTACTTGGCCGCGTCCAGGGCGGCGAGTGCCTGCGCCCAGCGTGCGTACTTCAGCTCGGCCAGGTCGGCCACGGTCTTCACCCCGAACGCCTCCTGGAGCAGTTCGCCGTCACGGTCGGACACCCCCTTCAGCGCCGCCACCGGCGCGGCCAGGATCTCGGGCAGGCTCTTGTCCGCCCACGCCTTGTCCAGCACCTTGTCCAGGTCGATCGAAGCCATGTGTGTCGTCTCCAAAGGGGTGAGGCGCACCCTGCGCCAACTTCTACAAATCTGTAGAAGTATAGGGCCGCCGACGGCTGCGCAGGATGCGGTTTTCGGCCGTTCGGCACCTCAGCGCACGGGGGGCCGGAACTCCGGCCGGTCGATCAGGCGCAGCCAGCTCCCGTCGGGCCGGCGGCGGACCACCTGGGCGCGGGCGCCCGCGCCGTCGCGGGGCGGGGTCGAGGTGAGGGCGATGTCACCGCTGACCAGGGTCGGCAACGGCTCCTCCGGCTCGAAGCGCGGCGCGTCGGCGAGCACCTTCTCCCACAGCCGGCGGATGGCGTCCCGGCCGACGGTCTCGGTGCCCGGCGGATACGCCATGACGGCGTCCTCCTCGTAGAGCGCGGCGATGCCGGCGGCGTCACCGGCGTTGGCGCGTTCGACGAAGAGGCGGGTGAGGTCCTCCGGCTTCATGGCCTTCTCGTAGGCGTCCACCACTGTCCTTTCCACGGGCCGGTTCCTTGCGCGACCATGCTCCGTCAGCGCCCCGCCACAAGTCCAAGCAATGGTTCTGATCAGCTCTACAATCAACGGTTATGGAGCTGAGGCAGTTGAAGTACTTCGTGGCCGTCGCCGAGGAGGCCAATTTCACGCGCGCCGCGGAACGCGTCCACATCAGCCAGCCCGGCATCAGCGCCCAGATCCGTCAGCTCGAACGGGAGCTCGGGGCCACCCTCATCAACCGCTCCGGCCGCACGGCGGGACCGACCGCGGTCGGTGAGGTCGTGCTGGGCCACGCGCGGGCGGTCCTGGCGGCGGCGCAGGCGCTGCGGGAGGCCGTCGACGAGATGAACGGGCTCGTCCGGGGCAGGCTCGTGGTCGGCATGGTCACCGCCTGCACCGTCACCCCGCTGTTCGACGCCCTGGCCGCGTTCCGCCGGGCCCACCCGGGCGTGGAGATCAGCCTGGTCGAGGACGACTCCGCCGTCCTCGTGGAGCGCGTCCGGGAGGGGGCCGTCGACCTGGCGCTGGTCGGCGCGGCCGGCCGGCCGCCGCAGGACCTGGACGGCTGGCCGGTCGTCAGCGAACCCCTCGTCGCCGCCGTCCCGTCGGACCACCCGCTGGCCGCCCGGGAGGAGATCACGCTCGCCGAGCTGTGCGGCGAACCGGTCATCTGCCTCCCCCCGGGAACCGGTGTCCGGGCGGTGCTGGACCGGACCGCCGCCGAGCACGGCCTCTCCCCGGCCGTCGCCCTCCAGGCGAGCGCCCCCGACGCGGTGATCGACCTCGCGCTGCGCGGGCTCGGGGTCGCCGTGCTCTCGCGGTCCATGGTCGCCGGGCGCACGGACCTGCGCGCCCTCTCCCTCACCGGCGCCGACCTCCCCGCGGTCCTGGCGCTGGTCTCCGCCCCCGCCGCGAGCCCGGCCCTACGCGAACTCCTGGTGCACTGCCGCGCGTCCTTCCGCCTGCCCGCCGAGGACCGCTGAGGAGCCGCCACCGGGACGTCGACGTCCCCGCCGGGCGGGGAGATCACCGGGCCGTCACTGCCGGACCGCGCCGCCGGGGCCGGTCTCCGGACGGCCCCCGTCCTCCTCGGAACCACGGGTCATGAAGGGCCCTCCCGCCGGCCCGGAGCGCTCCGGGC
>NZ_MSGP01000388.1 GCF_002078235.1 Streptomyces viridosporus | reverse complement strand
CCCCTCAGCCGATGCGGGGGCCGGGGAAGGCCGTCCGCCGCGGCTCGTCGCGCAGCGACGGGCTGCCCGCGGTGGGCTGGGTCGGCATGGAGCGGGTCTCGGAAACCGTCGGCACCGTGGAGAGGCCGGTGCCCACATTGACCGTGCGGGCGCCCGGCGGATCCGTCGCGTGCTCGGCCTCGGTGGCCTTCGGCATCTGCGCGGGGGCCCGGCGGGAGCCGTAACGGCGGTGCACCGCCTGCTTGGTGACGCCCAGCGCGGAGCCCACCGCATCCCACGAGAAGCCCAGTGAACGGTCGAAGTCCACGGCCGCCGTGACCAGGGTCTCGACACTGTCCCGCAGTTCCTGGGCGAGACGGACCGTCGGAGCGGGGGCGCGCCCGTAGACGACGAAGCCCGTGGAGGGGCCGGAGCGGCGCGGGCGGTAGACGTTGCCCAGTTGGGCGGTGAGCGTGCGCAGTGCGTCCACCTGCCGGCGGACCCGCTCGATGTCCCGCACCAGCAGGTGCAGGCTGGCCCGAGCCTGGGCGTCGTGGGTTGCGTGGTCGGCCATGAACAAGCCTCTCGAACCGGCGTTGAAAGGAAAGGGCCCGTACCGGGCCCGTGGTCAACTCTTTCTTGACCAACGCGGATCCGCCCCGCGGGTCACGGGGTGGGGCGTGGCGGCATATGCGTACGCCCCCGCGCACCACCCGCTTCCCGGAACGGGAGACGGAGGTCCCCCGCGGACGTCCCCCGCGGGCGCCCGCCGACGGCGGCTCTCCCCGCACGGGCGCTTCCACCGCCGCCCCATAGACTGGTGCGTTGCCCGTGTCCGTACCCGCCCGAGAGGCCCGAAGCACTCCATGAAGCTCGTCTTCGCCGGTACCCCCGAGGTCGCCGTTCCCGCACTGGACGCACTCCTCGCCTCCGGGCGGCACGAGGTGGCCGCCGTCGTCACCCGGCCCGACGCGCCGGCCGGGCGGGGACGCAGGCTGGTCGCCTCTCCCGTCGCCGAACGGGCCGAGGAGGCCGGGATCGAGGTGCTCAAGCCGGTCCGGCCCAGGGACCCGGAGTTCCTGGAGCGCCTGAAGGAGATCGAGCCCGACTGCTGCCCCGTCGTCGCCTACGGCGCCCTGCTGCCCAGGGCGGCCCTGGACATCCCCGCCCGCGGCTGGGTCAACCTGCACTTCTCCCTGCTGCCCGCCTGGCGCGGGGCCGCCCCCGTGCAGCACGCCATCATGGCGGGCGACGAGATCACCGGCGCCTCCACCTTCCTCATCGAGGAGGGCCTCGACTCCGGGCCCGTCTACGGCACCGTCACCGAGGAGATCCGGCCCACCGACACCAGCGGCGACCTGCTCACCCGGCTGGCCTTCGCCGGCGCCGGGCTGCTCGCGGCGACCATGGACGGCATCGAGGACGGCACGCTGCAGGCCGTACCGCAGCCCGCCGAGGGCGTCAGCCTCGCGCCCAAGGTCGCCGTGGAGGACGCCCGCGTCGACTTCACCGCCCCGGCCCTGCGCGTCGACCGGGTGGTGCGCGGCTGCACTCCCGCCCCCGGCGCCTGGACCACCTTCCGGGGCGAGCGGCTGAAGATCGTCCAGGCCGCTCCCGTGCCCGGGCGGACCGATCTCGAGCCCGGTCGGCTGGCCGTCGGCAAGAACAACGTGTACGTCGGCACCGGTTCGTACGCCGTGGAGCTGCTGTGGGTGCAGGCCCAGGGCAAGAAGCCGATGCGGGCGGCGGACTGGGCGCGCGGGGCGCGGATCGCCGCCGGGGAGAGCGTCGGCACCTGACGCCGCGGACGGCGGCGCGCCCCGACGACGTAGGCTGGGGCGCGCACCCCACCCCACTTCCGGAGCACCTTTTTCGTGAGCGACCAGCCCCGTCGGCCCCGTCGGCCCGCCAAGCCCTACCGCCGGCCCAAGAAGGACCCCGTCCGCGTCCTCGCCTTCGAGGCCCTGCGGGCCGTGGACGAGCGGGACGCGTACGCCAACCTCGTCCTGCCGCCGCTGCTGCGCGCGGCGCGCGAGAAGGGCGACTTCGACACCCGGGACGCGGCGCTGGCGACCGAGCTGGTGTACGGGACGCTGCGCCGGCAGGGGACGTACGACGCGATCATCGCGGCCTGTGTCGACCGGCCGCTGCGCGAGGTGGACCCGCCGGTGTTGGACGTGCTGAGCCTGGGCGCGCACCAGCTGCTCGGAACGCGGATCCCGACGCACGCCGCCGTGTCCGCCTCCGTCGAACTGGCCCGGGTGGTGCTGGGCGACGGGCGGGCCAAGTTCGTCAACGCCGTGCTGCGCCGGATCGCGCAGGACGACCTCGACGGGTGGCTGGAGCGCGTCGCACCGCCCTACGAGGAGGACCCCGAGGACCATCTCGCCGTCGTGCACTCGCACCCCCGCTGGGTCGTCTCCGCGTTGTGGGACTCGCTCGGCGGCGGGCGGGCCGGCATCGAGGACCTGCTGCGGGCCGACAACGAGCGCCCCGAGGTCACGCTGGTCGCCCGGCCGGGGCGGGCCACCACCGACGAACTGCTCGGCGAGGAGGCCGCCGTGCCGGGACGCTGGTCGCCCCACGCGGTGCGGCTGACCGAGGGCGGTGAGCCGGGCGCCGTCAAGGCGGTCGCCGAGAACCGGGCCGGCGTCCAGGACGAGGGCAGCCAGCTCGTCGCCCTCGCGCTCGCCGCCGCGCCGGTCGAGGGCCGTGACCGGATGTGGCTGGACGGGTGCGCCGGACCCGGCGGCAAGGCCGCGCTGCTCGGGGCGCTCGCCGCCGAGCGCGGTGCCGTGCTGCTCGCCTCCGAGAAGCAGCCGCACCGCGCCGGGCTGGTGGCGAAGGCGCTCCACGGCAACCCCGGGCCGTACCAGGTCGTCGCCGCGGACGGGACGCGCCCGGCGTGGCGGCCCGGCAGCTTCGACCGGGTGCTGGTCGACGTGCCGTGCACCGGCCTCGGCGCCCTGCGCCGCCGCCCCGAGGCGCGCTGGCGGCGCCGCCCGGAGGACCTGGCCGGCTTCGCCCCGCTCCAGCGCGGGCTGCTGCGCACCGCCCTGGAGTCCGTGCGGGTCGGCGGTGTCGTCGGCTACGCCACCTGCTCGCCCCACCTCGCGGAGACCCGGGCCGTGGTCGCCGACCTCCTCGGGCAGTTCCCGGACGCGGAGCTGATCGACGCCCGGCCGCTGCTGCCGGGCGTACCGGATCTGGGCGAGGGGCCCGACGTACAGCTGTGGCCGCATCTGCACGGCACCGACGCGATGTACCTGGCGCTCATCCGCCGGACCGGCTGACGCCCGCCTCCGGCTCCCGCACCCCGCCCCCGTCCTCGCGGGCCGACCGGTGCGGCCACCACACCTTCGGGCCCACGTCCAGGAACAGGGAGGTGACCAGCACCGACCGCACGACGAAGGTGTCCAGCAGGACACCCAGCGCGACCGCGAAACCGATCTCGGCGAAGGCGACCATGGGGAGCGTGCCGAGGGCGGCGAAGGTGCCGGCCAGCACCAGCCCGGCGGACGTGATGACGGAGCCCGTGGTGGCGAGAGCGGTGACCACACCGGGCCGGGTGCCCCGGCGGGCGGCCTCCTCGCGGATGCGGGTGGTCAGGAAGATGTTGTAGTCGATGCCCAGGGCCACCAGGAAGACGAAGACGAACAGCGGGAACTCGGTCGCCTCGCCCGCGTAGCCGAAGACGTACCGGAAGGTCAGGGCGCTGAGGCCGAGCGCCGCGGTGAAGGACAGGATCACCGTGCCGATCAGCAGCAGCGGGGCGATCAGGGAGCGCAGCAGGACGCACAGGATCAGCAGGACGACCACCAGCACCAGCGGGATGATCAGCACGTTGTCGCGCAGGGTGGCCCTGTCCATGTCCACCAGGGCCGCCGTACTGCCGCCCACCAGCGCGTCGGCGTCCGGCACCGCGTGCACGGCGTCGCGGACCCGCTCCACGGTGGCCTTCGCCGCCCCGCTGTCCGCCGGGGCGGTCATGGTCGCCTCGAAGAGCACCCTGTCCCCGAAGGAGGGTCTGGCGCCCGGGAGCGGGCCGAGGGAGTCCGGGACGACGCCCTCCGTGGCGGCGACCGCGCGGCCCACCCGCTCGGCCTGCCCCCGGGCGGCGACGACGACGAGCGGATCACCGCTGCCCGCCGGGAAGTAACGCGCGGACACCTCCTGGCCCACGATCGAGTCGGGCTTCCCGATGAACGCGTCCGCGTTGCCGATGCCCTCGGCGCGCAACTGGACCATGCCCAGCGAGCAGAGCGCCAGCGCCGCGGCCGTCACCCCCCAGACCAGGCGCGGGCGGCGGGCGATGCGGCGGCCCGTGCGGGCCCACGGGCCCCGCTCGGTCGGGTCGGGCGCGCCGTGGCGCGGGACCACCGGCCAGAAGATCCACCGCCCGAGGACGACCAGCAGCGCCGGGAAGAGCGTCAGCAGGGCCGACAGGGCGACCGCGACACCGATCGCGGCGACCGGGCCGAGGCCGCTGGTGGAGTTCATCTCGGCGGTCAGCAGCACCAGCATGCTCAGGACGACGGTCGCGCCGGAGGCGAGCACCGCCGGACCCGCGCGGTGCAGTGCCAGCGCCATCGCCTCGTGCCGGTCCGCGTGCCGGCGCAGCTCCTCCCGGTAGCGGGCGACCAGGAGCAGGGCGTAGTCGGTGCCCGCGCCGAAGACGAGCACCAGCAGGATGCCGGCGCTCTGTCCGTTGACCGTGAGCCCGCCGTGCTCGGCCAGCAGGTAGACCAGGGCCTGCGCCGTGAACAGCGCGACGATCACCGAGAACAGCGGGACCAGCAGCAGGGTCGGGCTGCGGTAGGTGATCAGCAGCATGACGACGACCACGGCCGTCGCGGCGAACAGCAGCGTGGAGTCGATGCCCTCGAAGCCCTCGGCGAAGTCCGCCGAGGTGCCGCCGGGACCCGTGACGTGCACGGCGAGTCCGTCGTCGCTCCCGCCGAGGCCGTCCCGGACGGAGTCGACCGCGGGCGCGATCCGCTCCCAGCCCTTCTCGTCCATCGTGATCGGCACGTAGACCTGCGCCGCACGCGGGTCGGTCCCGCGGTCGTAGACCGGCCCGCGCGTCTCGTCGCCCCGGATCCCGTGGTCGCTCAACCGCTCGAGCCGCGTCACGTCCTCGGCGATCCGCTGCCGGTCCGCCGCCGTCAGACCGCTCTCCCGGGCATAGACCACGACCGCGGGGATCTGCTCGGGCCGGAAGTCCTCGGAGATCTCCAGGACCCGGGTCGACTCCGCGGAGCCCGGCAGCCAGGACGCCGCGTCGTTGTCCTGGGCGTCGGTGAGCCTCTGGGCGAGGGGCGCCACCAGGAAGAGAACCACCAGCCACAGCAGCACCACCAGCCACTTGGTGCGCCGGCCGCACACCAGGTACGCGACGTCCCGGCTCCGGGTCATGACGCCTCCCGGAGCCGCGGACGGGGCCGCCGGGCCGCCCGGCACGGCGCGGACGACGGTGCCGGAACATCCGACGACGAACTCAGGTCTGGACCGGAGGGACCATCCGTACCCGGGCATGGCAGGCTTGGTCCATGGCCGTGCAGATCAACCCCAGCATCCTGTCCGCCGACTTCGCCCGCCTCGCGGACGAGGCGAAGGCGGTCGAGGGAGCCGACTGGCTCCATGTCGACGTCATGGACAACCATTTCGTCCCGAACCTCACGCTCGGTGTGCCGGTCGTGGAGTCGCTCGCCCGTGCGACGGACACCCCGCTGGACTGCCATCTGATGATCGAGGCTCCCGACCGGTGGGCGCCCCAGTACGTGGAGGCGGGGGCCGGTTCCGTCACCTTCCACGTCGAGGCGGCCACCGCGCCGGTGCGGCTCGCCCGGGAGATCAGGGCCAAGGGCGCGCGTGCCTCCATGGCGCTCAGGCCGGCGACCCCCGTCGAGCCGTACGAGGACCTGCTCCCCGAACTCGACATGCTGCTCGTCATGACGGTCGAGCCGGGCTTCGGGGGCCAGGCCTTTCTCGACATCATGCTTCCGAAGATCCGCCGCACCCGCGAGTTGATCAACAAGCACGGCCTGCAGCTCTGGCTCCAGGTCGACGGCGGGGTCTCGGCCTCCACCATCGAGCGGTGCGCCGACGCCGGCGCCGACGTCTTCGTCGCGGGTTCCGCCGTGTACGGGGCCGAGGACCCGGCCGAGGCGGTGCGTGCACTGCGCCATCAGGCCGAGGCGGCGACGGCCGGGGCGTCGTGGGCATGCGACCACTGAGCGTCAGGAACGTGAACGGCTCCCAGCAGGGCTGATCAACCGCGCCGGATCTGCAAGGATGAACGGCGAATCCAGAGTGTGAACGGCAGTGAGGAGAGCCCCGTGTCGGGTATGTCGGCGGGCCGGTCAGCCATGCGGATGGGACCCGCTGAGCTGGTGCAGGCGGCGGCCATGGCCCGCCGCTTCTACCTCGAGGGCAAGTCCAAGATCCAGATCGCCGAGGAGTTCGGCGTCAGTCGCTTCAAGGTGGCCCGGGTCCTGGAGACCGCTCTCGAACGGGATCTCGTACGGATCGAGATCCGCGTGCCGGCCGAGCTGGACGCCGAGCGCTCCGACGCGCTCCGCGCCCGCTACGGCCTGAGGCACGCCGTCGTGGTCGAGTCCCCGGTCGAGGCCGAGGAGACACCCGACCCCGAGAACCTGGGAGAGGTGGCCGCCGACCTGCTCGGCGAGCTGGTCAACGAAGGGGATGTGCTGGGCCTGGCCTGGGGCCGGTCCACCATCCACATGGCGGCGGCCCTGGACCGGCTGCCGCCCTGCACGGTCGTGCAGCTGACGGGTGTGTACGACGCCGGGACCGCCGAGCGCGGCTCGGTGGAGGCGGTGCGGCGCGCCGCGCAGGTGTCGGGCGGCGACGCCCACCCCATCTACGCGCCGATGCTGCTGCCGGACGCGGCCACCGCGGCGGCACTGCGCCACCAGACCGGGATCGCGCGGGCCTTCGAGTACTTCGACAAGGTCACGGTCGCCTGTGTCTCCATCGGCTCCTGGGAGCCGGGCATCTCGACGGTGCACGACATGCTCAGCGACGAGGAGCGGGCGCACTACGCCTCCCTCGGCGTCGCCGCCGAGATGTCCGCGCACCTCTTCGACTCCGAGGGGCGCCGGGTCGGCCGGGACCTGGGGGAGCGGTGCATCACGGTCAAGACCGACCAGCTCCGGCGCGTCCCCGAGGTCGTCGCGATCGCGGGCGGACAGCGCAAGGGGCCCGCGATCGACGCGGTGCTGCGCTCCGGGCTCGTCACCAGTCTGGTGACGGACACCTCGGCCGCGGACTACCTGATGACGGTGGGGCCGACGCCGAAGCCGGCGCTCAACCGGGCCGACCCCGACGGAAACTGAGGGGCGGCCGGGAGGGGGCGGTCGCCGCCGCGCCCCTCCGCCGGCGCCCCCGCCTCCCGACCACCTTCGGAGGTTCCTCCCAACCCCTCCCGACCCGCTTGGACGATGCGCCCGGGGACCGCGTACCGGTTGACATGGGACAATGAAGTACGTGCTCTTCCCCCTGGCTGACCTGCCCGGGGGCCACCTCTGATCGACTGGGATGTGCAGCACGTGCGTTTCCTCAACGACATCCAGCCCGCGTACGACCTGACGTACGACGACGTCTTCATGGTGCCGAGCCGGTCCGCGGTCGGCTCGCGTCAGGGCGTGGACCTCAGCTCCCCGGACGGCACGGGCACCACCATCCCGCTCGTCGTCGCCAACATGACCGCCATCGCCGGGCGCCGCATGGCCGAGACCGTGGCCCGCCGCGGCGGTCTCGTGGTCATCCCGCAGGACATCCCGATCGAGGTCGTCACCGAGGTCGTCTCCTGGGTCAAGAGCCGTCACCTGGTGCTCGACACCCCCATCGTGCTGGCCCCGCACCAGACCGTCGCCGACGCGCTCGCCCTGCTGCCCAAGCGCGCGCACAACGCGGGCGTCGTGGTGGACGACGGGCACAAGCCGGTCGGCGTGGTCACCGACACCGACCTGTCCGGCGTGGACCGCTTCACGCAGCTCACCGAGGTCATGTCCCGCGACCTGCTGCTCATCGACGCCGACATGGACCCCCGCGAGGCCTTCAACACCCTCGACGCGGCCAACCGGCGCTACGCCCCCGCCGTCGACTCCGACGGCCGTCTCGCCGGCATCCTCACCCGCAAGGGCGCCCTGCGCGCCACCCTGTACACGCCGGCCACCGACGACCGGGGGCGGCTGCGCGTCGCCGCGGCCGTCGGCATCAACGGCGACGTGGCGGGCAAGGCCCAGCAGTTGCTGGAGGCGGGCGTCGACACCCTCGTCATCGACACGGCGCACGGCCACCAGGAGTCGATGATCAACGCGCTGAAGCTGGTCCGCGACCTCGACCCGAGGGTCCCGGTCGTCGCGGGCAACGTCGTCGCCGCCGCGGGCGTGCGCGACCTGATCGAAGCGGGCGCGGACATCGTCAAGGTCGGCGTCGGCCCCGGCGCCATGTGCACCACCCGCATGATGACCGGCGTCGGCCGCCCGCAGTTCTCCGCCGTCCTGGAGTGCGCGGCCGAGGCGAGGAAGTACGGCAAGCACGTGTGGGCCGACGGAGGTGTCCGCCACCCGCGCGACGTCGCGATGGCGCTCGCGGCCGGCGCGTCCAACGTGATGGTCGGCTCCTGGTTCGCCGGGACGTACGAGTCCCCGGGCGACCTCCAGCACGACGCGGACGGCCGCCCCTACAAGGAGTCGTTCGGCATGGCCTCCGCGCGCGCCGTGCGCAACCGCACCTCGGAGGAGTCGGCCTACGACCGGGCCCGCAAGACGCTGTTCGAGGAGGGCATCTCCACCTCCCGCATGTTCCTCGACCCGGCCCGGCCGGGTGTCGAGGACCTGATCGACTCGATCATCGCGGGCGTCCGTTCCTCCTGCACCTACGCCGGCGCCGGCTCGCTGGAGGAGTTCGCCGAGAAGGCCGTCGTCGGCATCCAGAGCGCCGCCGGCTACGCCGAGGGCAAGCCGCTGCACGCCAGCTGGAACTGACGGCGACCGCCCCTGCCGCACGGCCCCCGCTGATCCCGTCGCCGGGAGGGCGGGGGCCGCGGTGCGTCCGGGCGCGACGACCGTGGCCGGGGGCAGCGGCCGGTGCGGCCGCGACCTCGGGGGGTGATCTCCGACACCCCGCGCACGGGCGCCCTCCCCGCGCGGCCCGGTCACCGCCTCCTCCCGGCCGCCTCGACCGCCGGACGCACCGGGGCGCCGACGGGATCCGCCGCGGGTGTGCCGGCCCCCGGACCTCCCTGGTCAGGGAGGTGTCCGGCGCCGGGGAGGCCCGGCCCGCCGACCGCGGGCCGGACGCAACGGACGAAAGCCGCGGCGCAACGAACACCCGTTCCGGTGCGAAGAACGCAACGATCTTGCGGCGGTCCGCAAGATTGCTGCATTTCAGCAGCAACGTTCGACCTCGTAGGGTTACGCGCTGTACGTGGTGCGGCGGGGGACCGCCCGGCGGGTCCCGGCTGTCGCGGGGCGCCGCCGGTCCCCGCCGCGGAAACACCGGCAGCGATGAAGGAGTCAGCGCGTGCTCGACCAAGGCGCACCCCCGCACGACAACAGGCCCACCGCGTCGTCCGCCCCGGGCGCCGGTGCGCGCCTGATGCGCCGCAAGCCCGTGGAACGCCTGGTCGCGGAGGGTGGGCAGGGCGAGGGAGGATCACTGCGCCGCTCCCTCGGGCTGTGGCAGCTGACCATGATCAGCATCGGTGCCACCCTCGGCACCGGCATCTTCGTCGTCCTCGGCGAGGCCGTCCCCAAGGCCGGTCCGGCCGTCACCCTCTCCTTCGTCATCGCCGGTCTGACCGCCCTCTTCTCGGCCCTCTCCTACGCGGAGCTGGCGGGCACCATCCCGGTCTCCGGCTCCTCGTACTCGTATGCGTACGCAACGATGGGCGAACTGGTCGCCTGGGTCTGCGGCTGGTGCCTGGTCCTCGAGTACGGCGTGTCGGTCGCCGCCGTCGCCGTCGGCTGGGGCGAGTACCTCAACGAACTGCTCGACGGCACCATCGGCGTCACCATCCCGGCCGCGCTGTCCGCCCCGCCCGGCGACGGCGGCGTGTTCAACCTGCCCGCGCTGATCGTGGTCCTGCTCGCCATGGCGTTCCTGATGGGCGGCGCCCGCGAGTCCGCCCGCGCCAACACGATCATGGTCATGGTGAAGATCGGCGCGCTGGTGCTGTTCTGCGCCATCGGTGTCCAGGGCCTGCGCTCCGGCAACTACGAGAACTTCATGCCGCTCGGCATGGCCGGCGTCAGCGCCGCCGGGGCCACCCTGTTCTTCTCCTACATCGGCTTCGACGCCGCCTCCACCGCGGGCGAGGAGGCGAAGAACGCCCAGCGCGACCTGCCCCGGGCGATCCTGCTGTCGCTCGTCGTCGTCACCGCGCTGTACGTCCTCGTCGCCGCCGTCGCCGTCGGCGCCAAGCCCTGGGAGGACTTCACCGACTCCGAGGCCGCGCTCGCCCAGATCATGCGCGAGGTCACCGGCCAGACCTTCTGGGGCACCCTGCTCGCGTTCTGCGCCGTCATCGCCATCGCCAGCGTCGTGCTGACCGTGCTCTACGGACAGACCCGCATCCTGTTCGCCATGTCCCGGGACGGGCTCGTGCCCAAGGTGTTCGCCAGGGTCCACCCGAAGACCGGCACGCCCCGCACCAACACCCTGATCGTCTCCCTGTTCTGCGGCGTGCTCGCCGCCGCGATCCCGCTCGGCCAGCTCGCCGACGCCACCAGCATCGGCACCCTGTTCGCCTTCGCGCTGGTCAACGTGGCCGTCGTGGTGCTGCGCCGGACCCGACCCGAGATGCCCCGCACCTTCCGGGTGCCGCTGTCGCCGGTCCTGCCCGCGCTGGGCTTCGGCTTCTGCGTGTGGATGATGGGCAGCCTGTCCACCGTCACCTGGGTGGTCTTCGGTGTCTGGATGGCCGTCGGCCTCGTGTTCTACTTCCTGTACGGCTACCGCCGCTCCCGGCTCGCCGCACCGGCCGCACCAGAAACGAAGTGAACCACCCGCAGTGCTGAACGATCTCGACGAACGCATCGTGCACGCCCTCGCCGAGGACGCCCGCCGCTCCTACGCGGACATCGGCCAACTCGTCGGCCTGTCCGCGCCCGCCGTGAAACGCCGCGTGGACCGGCTGCGCGCCACCGGAGCCATCACCGGCTTCACCGTCCGGGTGGACCCGGCCGCCCTCGGCTGGGAGACCGAGGGGTTCGTCGAGATCTACTGCCGCGGCAACACCTCCCCGGAGACCATCCAGCGGGGCCTGGAGCGCTACCAGGAGGTCGTGGCGGCCTCCACCGTCACCGGTGACGCGGACGCGATCGCCCAGGTCTTCGCCTCCGACATGCGCCACTTCGAACGGGTCCTGGAGCGCATCGCCGGGGAGCCGTTCGTCGAGCGGACCAAGTCCGTGCTGGTGCTGTCGCCGCTGCTGCGGCGCTTCTCGTCGGGATCGCCCACCCAGGGCCAGTAACCGGACCCTAAGGGTCCGGTTACTGGCCCTG
>NZ_MSGP01000387.1:343-887 GCF_002078235.1 Streptomyces viridosporus | reverse complement strand
GTGCGGCCGTGCATGGTGCGGTACCCGCTGGGCACACGGTTCCGGAAGTACGGTGACGGCTGTGGCATCTGTCCCGGACGGACGTCCGAACCGACGAGGGGACGGTGGAGCCGTGAGCGGGACCGAGCAGGCGGTGGACGCGGTCTTCCTGCATGCCGTCCTCCACGACGTGGGCGCGGGTGTCCTCACGGTCGACGCCTCGGGGCTCATCACGTTCGCCAACCCCTGGGCCGAGCACCTGCTGGGCCGGTCGCAGGAGCGGATGCGCGGCCACGACGTGCACGATCTGCTGCACCGCCGCCACGACGGGAGCCCCGTGCCGCGCGAGCGGTGCTCGATGCTGGCCCCCCTGCGAGAGGGCGGGTCCGGGGAACTGGGCAGCGAGGAGTACTTCCTGCGCGCCGACGGCACGACCGTGCCGATCATCTGGTCGACCACCCCCCTACGGGTGGCGGACCGCAAGGCCGGGATGGTGATCGTCTTCCATGACTTCAGCCTGCAGCGCGAGGCCGAGGAACGGGCCGCGGCGCACACCGCCGCCCTG
>NZ_MSGP01000387.1:0-297 GCF_002078235.1 Streptomyces viridosporus | reverse complement strand
CGCCTCCGGCATGAGCCGCCGGCTGCTGCCCCTGCTGGTCCCGGGGATGGGTGACTGGGCCGCACTGGACCTGTGCCCCACCGGGTCGGGGGAAGGAGAGCGGATCGCCGTCCACGGCACCCGTGACGGGGAGCGGCCGGTGTACCTGGAGGAACCGCTTCCGCCGCTGTCGGAGGAGAGCCGCCGGGCGGTGGAGCGCCGCCTGAGCGGCGACGAGCCCGTCCGGGTGACCGCCGAGGGACTCGCCGCGGACCCGGACGCCCCGCTGGCCGTCCCCCTTCGGGCGCTGTTCGACCG
>NZ_MSGP01000386.1 GCF_002078235.1 Streptomyces viridosporus | reverse complement strand
GGCCGGTGACGTGTCCGGGGCCGGGCTCGAGTCCGTGGAGCACCCGTTGCTGGGCGCGGCCGTCGCCCTCGCCGGCGGCGAGGCCACCGTGCTCACCGGGCGGCTGTCCGTGCGGTCCGTGCGGTGGCTGACGGATCATGCCGTGCACGGCCAGGTCCTGTTCCCCGGCACCGGCTTCGTCGAGCTGGCGCTGCGCGCCGGCGACGAGGTCGGGCTCGACCGGATCGACGAGCTGACCCTGGCGGTCCCGCTCGTACTGCCCGAGACCGGCGCGGTGCACATCCAGGTGCGGGTGGACGGCACCGCCTTCGGCGTGTTCTCCCGTCCCGAACACACCGAAGGTCCTTGGACACAGCACGCGTTTGGTGTCCTCGCCGCCTCCGAAACCGCCTTCGAAGGCTCCTCCGAAGCCGCCACGGCCGACTTCTCGGCGTGGCCGCCGACCGGCGCGGAAGCCATTGCCCTGGACGGCTTCTACGAGCGGCTCGCCGACCTCGGCTTCGGCTACGGCCCGACGTTCCGCGGTCTCACGGCCGCGTGGCGCCGCGGCGGCGAGGTCTACGCGGAGGTCGCGCTGCCCGGAGACGCCGCCGGCCAGTCCGCCGCGTACGGTCTGCACCCGGCGCTGCTCGACGCGGTTCTGCACGCGACGTTGCTGACCGGCGACGCCGATCGCAGCGTGCTCCCGTTCGCCTGGGAGGGCGTGACCCTGCACACCTCGGCGGCCGCCGCGCTGCGCGTGGCGCTGACCGGCGATCCCGCCGACGGCGTTACCATCACCGCCGCCGACACCGCCGGCCATGTGGTCGCCACCGTCGACTCGCTCGTGTTCCGCGAGGTCACCGCGGATCAGATCGGCCCGAGCACCGACGCGCTCTACCGGATCGACTGGTCGGCACCGGTACGCACCGGCAACGAGCAGGTCACCGCCGTCGTGCTCGGCGGCGACCCGCGTGGCGTCGCCGACCGGCTGCGGTCGGCAGGCGTCACTGTCTCGGCCACCGTCGACCTGGCCTCGCTCGGCGACACCCCCGATGCCCCCGACGCTGTCGTGGTGCCTCTTGCCGCTGACAGTGACGTACTCGCCGACAGTGACGTACTCGCTGACGGTGACGTGCTCGCCGTAACCCAGGACCTCGCCGACCGTGCGCTGAGCCTGCTCCAGGACTGGCTCGCGTCCGACGCGCCCGACAGGACCCGGCTGGTGTTCGTCGTCGACGGCACGGACCTGGCCATGGCCGCGCTGCGGGGCCTCGTGCGGTCCGCCCAGACCGAGCATCCCGGCCGCTTCGTACTCGTCGACGCCGACCACGGACCGCTGCCGCTCGGCGCGGTCCTCGGTGCCGACGAGCCTCAGGTGCGCGTGCGGGACGGCGAGGTCCGGGCCGCCCGGCTCGCCCGCCTCACCGCCCCGGCCGCGAGCACGCACTGGGACGCCGACGGCACGGTCCTGATCACGGGCGGCACCGGCGGGCTCGGCGCGGCCCTCGCACGGCACCTCGTCGCCGAGCGCGGCGTACGGCACCTGCTGCTGCTCAGCCGCCGCGGACCCGACGCCGAGGGCGCCGCCGAGTTGGTCGCCGAGCTGACGGATGCCGGCGCCACCGCGACGGTTCTCGCCTGCGACGTGACGGACCGGGAGGCCCTGGCGGCGGCACTCGCCACCGTGGCGGCCGAGCACCCGCTGCGGGCCGTCGTGCACGCCGCCGGTGTGCTGGACGACGGTGTCATCGACTCCCTCACGCCCGAGCGCCTCGCCACGGTGCTGCGGGTGAAGGCGAATGCCGCCTGGCACCTGCACGAGCTGACCACCGACCTCGACGCGTTCGTGCTCTTCTCCTCGGTCGCCGGCCTCCTCGGCGCGGCCGGTCAGGGCAACTACGCGGCGGGCAACGCGTTCCTCGACGCCCTCGCCGCCCACCGCCGCGCCCACGGGCTGCCCGGCCTGTCGCTCGCGTGGGGCGCGTGGGCGCCCGAGACCGGCATGACCGCCGGGCTCACCGACGCAGACCGCGCCCGACTCGCCCGCGAAGGCGTGCCGCCGCTGGCGATCGAGCAGGGCATGGCGCTGTTCGACGCGGCCCTGTCCGTGACGGACGAGGCGGTGGTGTCGCCCGTGCTGCTCGACCTGGCGGCACTGCGGACCCGTGGCGAGGTTCCCGCCCTGCTGCGCGGACTCGTGCGCACGCGGGGCCGCCGGATCGCGGCGCACGGAGGGGAGACGGCCGACGGCCTGTCCCGTCGCCTTGCAGCGCTGCCGGAGGCCGACCGCACGGAGGTCGTGCTCGACCTGGTCCGTGGCCGGGTGGCGGCCGTGCTGGGCTACGACGCCTCGGCGTCGGTGGATCCGGCGCGCTCGTTCCAGGAGCTGGGCCTGGACTCGCTGACGGCGGTGGAACTGCGCAACGGCCTGGCCACCGTGACCGGACTGCGGCTGCCGGCGACCCTGGTGTTCGACTACCCGACCTCCGCCGGACTGGCGGCCTACCTGGTCGGTGAGCTGTTGGGGATCGAGCCGGCGGAGACGCCGGTCGCGGCACTGCCGCCGGTGTCCGACGATCCGGTGGTGATCGTGGGCATGGCGTGCCGGTATCCGGGTGGGGTGCGGTCGCCGGAGGATCTCTGGCGGCTGGTCACCGACGAGGTGGACGCCGTGTCGGCGTTCCCGGACAACCGGGGCTGGGACCTCGACGGTCTCTACGACCCGGACCCGGACCACCTCGGCACCTCGTACGCGCGTGAGGCGGGCTTCCTGCACGACGCGGGGGAGTTCGATGCGGAGTTCTTCGGCATGAGCCCTCGCGAGGCGCTCGCCACGGATGCGCAGCAGCGGCTGCTGCTGGAGACGTCGTGGGAGGCGCTGGAGCGGGCCGGCCTCGATCCGGTGTCGCTGCGGGGCAGCCGCACCGGTGTGTTCGCCGGCGTGATGTACAGCGACTACTCGGAGCTGCTGAACACCCCGGAGTTCGAGGGCTACCGCGGCAACGGGAGCGCGCCGAGCGTGGCGTCCGGCCGCGTCGCCTACACCTTCGGCTTCGAGGGCCCGGCGGTCTCGGTGGACACGGCGTGTTCGTCGTCGCTGGTGGCTCTGCACTGGGCGGCGCAGGCGTTGCGGTCGGGTGACTGTGATCTGGCGCTGGCGGGTGGTGTGACCGTCCTGTCCACACCAAACCTGTTCGTCGACTTCTCCCGCCAGCGCGGTATGTCCGCCGACGGCCGCTGCCGGTCCTATGCGGACTCCGCGGACGGTGTCGGGTGGGCCGAGGGTGTCGGCATGCTGGTGGTGGAGCGGCTGTCGGACGCGGTGCGCAACGGTCACGAGATCCTTGCCGTGGTGCGGGGTTCGGCGGTGAACCAGGACGGTGCGTCGAACGGCCTCACCGCCCCGAACGGGCCCTCGCAGCAGCGGGTGATCCGGCAGGCGCTGGCGAGCGCGGGACTGTCGTCCGCGGACGTGGACGTCGTGGAGGGTCACGGCACGGGCACGTCGCTGGGTGACCCGATCGAGGCACAGGCCCTCCTGGCGACCTATGGACAGGACCGTGAGACGCCCTTGCTGCTGGGTTCGGTGAAGTCGAACATCGGGCACACGCAGGCGGCCGCCGGTGTCGCGGGCGTGATCAAAATGGTCGTGGCACTCCGCCACGGTGTTGCGCCACGGACGTTGCACGTGGACCGGCCCTCGTCACACGTGGACTGGGAGGCCGGTGACGTCGAGCTGGTGACCGAGACGACGGCGTGGCCGGCGGTGGAGCGGCCGCGGCGGGCGGCGGTGTCGTCGTTCGGCATCTCCGGCACCAACGCGCACACGATTCTCGAGCAGGCCCCCGCCACCGTGGCCGCCGAACCGAAGCCGTCGGAGGCCGTGGTGCCGTGGCTCGTGTCGGGCCGGTCGGAAGCGGCGGTCCGGGACCAAGTGGCACGGCTGGCCGAGGTGACGGAGCGTCCGGTCGACGTCGCCTACTCGCTGACGCTGCGGTCGCGGTTCGACCACCGCGCGGTCCTCGTCGGCCGGACCCGCGAGGACCTTCGGTCGATCATGACCCAGGCGGTCGTCGGTGATGGCCGGTTGGGGGT
>NZ_MSGP01000385.1 GCF_002078235.1 Streptomyces viridosporus | reverse complement strand
CTGCCGGCGACCCTGGTGTTCGACCACCCGACCTCGGCCACGCTCGCGCAGTACCTCCTCGACGAGCTGCTCGGCACCGCCGAGGACATGTCGGTCCCCGTCGGCGCGTTGCCGCCGGTGTCGGACGATCCGGTGGTGATCGTGGGCATGGCGTGCCGGTATCCGGGTGGGGTGCGGTCGCCGGAGGACCTGTGGCGGCTGGTCACCGAGGGCGTCGACGCCATCGGCGACTTCCCGGACGACCGCGGCTGGGACCTCGACGCCCTCTACCACCCCGACGCGGCGCACGTCGGCACGTCCTACACCCGGTCCGGCGGGTTCCTGCGCGATGCCGGGGAGTTCGACGCGGAGTTCTTCGGCATGAGCCCTCGCGAGGCGCTCGCCACGGATGCGCAGCAGCGGCTGCTGCTGGAGACGTCGTGGGAGGCGCTGGAGCGGGCCGGCCTCGATCCGGTGTCGCTGCGGGGCAGCCGCACCGGTGTGTTCGCCGGCGTGATGTACAGCGACTACTCCGACCTGCTGACCGGCCCCGAGTTCGAGGGATTCCGTGGCAACGGCAGCTCCGCCAGTGTGGCCTCCGGGCGCGTGGCTTACTCGCTGGGCCTCGAGGGCCCGGCGGTCACGGTCGACACGGCGTGTTCGTCGTCGCTGGTGGCGCTGCACTGGGCGGCGCAGGCGTTGCGGTCGGGTGACTGTGATCTGGCGTTGGCCGGTGGTGTGACCGTGCTGTCCACCCCGGAGCTGTTCGTGGAGTTCTCGCGGCAGCGCGGCATGTCCGCTGACGGCCGCTGCCGGTCCTATGCGGACTCCGCGGACGGTGTCGGGTGGGCCGAGGGTGTCGGCATGCTGGTGGTGGAGCGGCTGTCGGACGCGGTGCGCAACGGTCACGAGATCCTTGCCGTGGTGCGGGGTTCGGCGGTGAACCAGGACGGTGCGTCGAACGGCCTCACCGCCCCGAACGGGCCCTCACAGCAGCGCGTGATCCGCCAAGCCCTCGCCGGGGCCGGTCTGTCGCCGCTCGACGTGGATGTCGTGGAGGGTCACGGCACCGGTACGACGCTGGGTGACCCGATCGAGGCACAGGCTCTCCTGGCGACCTATGGACAGGACCGTGAGACGCCGTTGCTGCTGGGTTCGGTGAAGTCGAACATCGGGCACACGCAGGCGGCGGCCGGTGTCGCCGGTGTGATCAAGGCGGTCATGGCCATGCGCAACGGCCTCGTACCCCGGACATTGCACGTGGACCGGCCCTCGTCGCATGTGGACTGGACAGTCGGCGACGTCGACCTCGTCACGGAGAACACCGTATGGCCGGAGGTGGAGCGGCCGCGGCGGGCGGCGGTGTCGTCGTTCGGGATCTCCGGCACGAACGCGCACACCATCCTCGAGCAGCACATCGTCAGCCAGGTCGAGCCGGAGTCCGCCGACGTCGTGGTGCCGTGGGTGGTGGCCGGCAAGACGGCGGCCGCCCTGAAGGAGCAGGTCGCGCGGCTCGCCGACAGCCAGGGACGGCCGCTGGACGTCGGCTTCTCGCTGGCGACGACCAGGTCGGCATTCGCGCACCGGGCCGCGTTCGTCGGCCGTGGCGGCGCCGACCTGGCGGCGAAGCTGTCGGCCTGGACCGCCACGGAGGCGGTGGCCGGTGATG